>JBGPGG010000102.1:0-10670 GCA_041483715.1 Thermoanaerobaculia bacterium | reverse complement strand
GGGGTCCCTCGTCGCGGAGCCTGCCCTGAGCGCAGCCGAAGGGTTCCTCGGGATGACTACGACTTCCTTCTCTCCTCTCGTTCCTCCCGCAGCCAGAGCGGGTCCGGCACGCGGACGCCGAAAGCGTGAGAGGCCAGGCGCAGCCCGACGACCGTAAGGGAAGTGAGGATGCCGGCGACGAACGGCGAAAGCCCCGCGTAGTGGGCGCCGATGTAGACCCACGCGCCGGCAAAAGACGAGACCGCGTAGAGCTCGCCCGGGCGGAAGATCACCGGAATCTCCATCGCGGCGACATCGCGCAGCACTCCGCCGAAAGTGCCCGTGATGACGCCGATGAGCGAGGAGACGAAGAGCGGGAGACCCTTGTCCACCGCGAACCCGACTCCCGTCATCGTGAAGAGGGCCAGGCCCATCGCGTCCACGACGACGCCCTGGCGATGCCAGCGGCTGGCGCGGGCATAGAAGGCCCGGCTGTAGACGAACGCCACGCACAGCGCGACGATGATGAGCAGGTACTGATCGTGGCTGATCCAGAAGAACGGGCGGCGGTCGATCAGGAGGTCGCGCAGCGTGCCTCCGCCGAAGGCCGTGACGATCGCGAGGCTGTAGGTCCCCACGATGTCCATGCGCTTGCGCGCGGCCGTGATCATTCCGGACACGGCGCACACGAGCACCGCCGCAGCCTCGAGCGTGGTTCCAATCGGGATCGTCTTCACGTCACGTCGTCACATCGACCGGGGCCGCGGCGCCGGCGGCTGCGGCGAGAGGATCGGGAAGCCGTTCGGGCCGATCGGCTGCGGCGTCGACCCCGGAGAGCCGGGCGGCGCGAGGATGGGAAAGCCGTTCGGCCCAATGCGCGACGGCGGCACGAAAGGTGGCGGCAGCGGGGGCGGCCGGGGCGGCGGCACGTAGCCCCCTCCGCCCCAGTACGAGCCGTAGTAGCCGTAGCCCGAGTCCATCGCCATGTCGGACGGCGGCACGTTCGGGACCACCGGCGGGGGCGCGGCGTAGGGGCCCTCGACGGCCGAGCCGATGAACATGGACTGCCCGGGAGCCAGGACCTCCTGCGGCGGCGGCTCGGAAAGCGAAACGACCTTCTCGACCTCGGAGGCGGCCAGGCTCATATAAATGCCGTCCGGGTGCCTGTGAAACAGGAAGACGCGCCCCTTCCGGACGGGCTGGTCGGCCGCATAAATCCGGGAACCCCCGCGCACCTCGAGGGCGTAATAGGATGTGGCATCCCCCTCGGAGGCGGCGAGAATGGCGGCAATAACGAGGCCTGCGGCGCGTTTCATGGGTCCCCCCGGCCTTTGGGCCAGGCTCCCTATGGTATAGACTCGGAGGTCTGGGCGGAACAGGGCCGATTTCGGCAAGGGTGGTGGGGGCCCCCGCCTAGCTCAATAACCAGGACATCGAGGGTCGAAGAGTATGTCAGTCCGAAACGAGTCGGGCTCCGGGCCTGACGGCGCCCGGAGCGGCACATCCAGAACCTCCGTTGAGATCGCCGTCGAGGCGGCCAAGCGCTATCTCCTTTCCACCCAGGCCTCGGACGGCCACTGGGTCGGGGAGCTCGAGGGCGCCACGATCCTGGAGTCCGAATACGTTCTGACCATGCACTTTCTCGGCCGCACCAGTGAGGAGCGCATCCGGAAGGCCGCCGAGCACCTGCGCCGCAAGCAGTTGCCGACAGGCGGCTGGGCGATCTACGAGGGCGGGCCCGCCGAGGTCAGCTCCTCGGTGAAGGCCTACTTCGTTCTGAAGCTCATGGGCGACGATCCGAACGCGCCCCACATGGTCCGCGCCCGGGAAACGATCCTTTCGCTCGGCGGCATCGAGGCCTGCAATTCCTTCACGCGGATTTATCTCGCGATCTTCGGGCAGTGCTCCTGGGACGACACGCCCGCCGTGCCGCCGGAGATCATGCTCCTGCCCGACAACTTCGTCTTCAACATCTACAAGATGTCGTCGTGGTCGCGCGGCATCGTCGTACCGCTGTCCGTCATCTGGGCCTCCAAGCCCTTCTGCCCGGTGCCGGACCACGCCGCGATCCCCGAGCTGCACGTTCCCCGGTCGGAGCTTCAAGTCGAGCGCGGCCGCCGCGAGCGCTTCTGGCGCGGATTCTTCACGCGGGTCGACCACTGGATCAAGCGGCTTGAGGCCGCGAAGTTCACGCCGCTGCGCGCCAAGGCCCTCGCCGCGTGCGAACAGTGGATCCACGAGCGCCTGGCCCTGTCCGACGGCCTCGGGGCGATCTTCCCGCCGATCATCAACACGATCATCGCGTTCCGCTGCCTCGGCTACGAGATGGACGATCCGCGCTTGGTCGCGCAGGTCCGGGAGCTCGAAAAGCTCGAGCTCGAGGACGAGGAGACGCTGCACGTGCAGCCGTGCTTCTCGCCGATCTGGGACACGGCCCTCGTGATCGAAGCCCTTTCGGACGCCGGGCTGCCCGCCGACGATTCCGTTCTCCTCGAGGCCGGGCGGTGGCTCCTCGACCGCGAGGTCAAGGAGGTCGGCGACTGGAAGAAAGCCTGCCCCGAGGCCGAGCCGGGCGGCTGGTACTTCGAGTACGCCAACGAGTGGTACCCCGACACCGACGACACTACCGAAGTGCTGACGGCCCTCTCCCGCGTGCGGTTCCCCGGAGAGTCCGAGGACCTCGCGCGCCAGGGAGCGGTCGCCCGCGGCCAGGCCTGGATGCTCGCCATGCAGAACCGCGACGGGGGCTGGGGCGCGTTCGACAAGGACTGCGACAACGAGGTCCTGACCTACATCCCCTTCGCCGACCACAACGCGATGATCGATCCGAGCTGCGAGGACATCACGGGCCGCGCGCTCGAGGCCTTCCACTCGATTGGCGTGCCGGCGGGGCATCCGGCCGTGCGCCGCGCGGCGGCGTTCATCGACGGCAAGCAGCTTCCGGACGGGACGTGGTACGGGCGCTGGGGCTGCAACTACATCTATGGCTCGTTCCTCGCGCTGCGCGGATTGCTCCACGCCGGCGAGGACATGCGTCAACCGCGCTTTCAGCAGACGGCGGACTGGATCCGCGCGCACCAGAACGCCGACGGCGGCTGGGGCGAGCTGCCGCGCTCCTACGACGACCCGACGACCAAGGGTGTCGGCCCCTCGACGCCGTCCCAGACGGCCTGGGCGCTCGTGGCGCTCTTCGCAACAGGCGACGGCGACTCCGAGGCGGTGCGCCGCGGCGTCGACTACCTCCTCGCGAACCAGCAGTATGACGGGTCCTGGAAGGACGACCATTGGACCGCCACCGGGTTCCCGAAGGTGTTCTATCTTCGGTACCATCTCTACGCCACGGTCTTCCCGCTCCGCGCTCTCGCGCTCTACGCGCGCGAGGCGGGGACGGGTCCGACAAGCAGGAACGAGGCGGACGGCGTTGCCGTGCGCCGCACCGATCACGGAGTGAACTGATGCGATTCCCCGTCCACATGATGACCGACAACATCCAGCTCCAGGTGAAGAACGCCATCCAGGGCAAAAAGCGCTACCCCTTCGTGCTGATGCTCGAGCCCCTGTACACGTGCAACCTCGCGTGCATCGGCTGCGCCATCGAGCGCCACACCGGGAAGCTGAAGGACCGGCTGTCGCTCGAAAAGTGCATCGAAGCGGTCGAGCTCTCGCAGGCGCCCGTCGTGTCGATCTGCGGCGGCGAGCCGACGATCTACCCGGAGCTGCCGCAGCTCGTGGACGAGATCATCCAGAGGAAGCGCCACGTCATCCTGTGCACCAACGCCCTGCTCCTCGACGAAAACCTCTACGGCATCATCCCGCCGCACAAGCGCCTCCAGATCAACGTTCACCTCGATGGAATGCGGGAGACGCACGACTACGTCTGCGCCCGCGAAGGCGTCTTCGACAAGGCGATCGCGATGATCAAGGAAGGCGTGAAGCTCGGCCATCACATGATGGCGAACACGACGATCTTCAAGAAGACGTCGATGGACGAGGTCGAGGAGCTCTGCAAGCTCTTGACCGACCTCGGCGTCGAGGGGATGCTGGTCTCCCCCGGCTACCAGTACGAGTCGGTCGACAGCGACATCTTCCTCTCCCGCTCGGAAATGCAGCAGAAGTTCCGCCGGGTACTCGACATCTCGAGGAAGTACAAGCTGACCTCGACCCCGATGTTCCTCGAGTTCGCCGCGGGCCTGCGCGACTACAACTGCTCGCCCTGGTCCACCGTGACTTTCACGCCGAACGGCTGGAAGGGCCCCTGCTACCTGATCGGCAAGACGTGGTCGCCGACCTTCCAGGAGTTCTGGAACGGGACCGACTGGGACTACTGGGAGTCGCGGCAGGATCCGCTCTGCCGCGACTGCGCGATGCACTCGGGCTTCGAGGCCTCCGTCGTCCGCGAGCTGCCCAAGCATCCCGGCGACATGGTCCGGATGATCGCCTGGAACATGGCGGCGTAGCCTTCGGGTGCGCATCCGGCCGCGCCGAGCGGCCGACCACATGGACCTAGTCACAGGCGGAACGGGTTTCGTCGGCGCGCACGTCGTGCGAGCGCTCGTGGCGAAGGGGCGCTCCGTGCGCTGCCTCGCGCGCGCCGAAAGCCGGCGCGACAACCTCGAGGGGCTTGCGGTCGAGGTGGTCGTCGGGGATCTGACGGACCCCGCTTCGCTGGCCCGCGCGCTCTCGGGCGTCCAAACGCTCTACCACGTCGCCGCCGACTACCGGCTCTGGGCAAGAGATCCGCAAGAGCTCTACCGTTCGAACGCGGGCGGGACGGAGAACATCCTCGCCGCGGCGGCGGCCGCCGGCGTTGCGAAGGTCGTTTACACGAGCTCGGTCGCCGCCCTCGGGTTGAATGACGACGGCTCGCCGGGCGACGAGACAACTCGAGTCGTTCGCGATCGCATCATCGGGCACTACAAGAAGTCGAAGTACGACGCCGAGCGCGTGGCCGAGAAGTGGGCTGCGCGGGGCCTGCCCGTCGTGATCGTCAATCCCTCGACGCCCATCGGCGAGCGCGATATCAAGCCGACGCCCACGGGACAGATGATCGTGGACTTCCTGAACGGGAAGATGCCCGCTTACGTGGACACCGGCCTGAACCTCGTGGATGTGCGCGACGTCGCGGCGGGGCACCTCGCGGCGGCGGAGAAGGGCCGCGCCGGCGAGCGCTATATCCTCGGCAACCGCAACATGACGTTGAAGGAGATCCTCGACGCGCTCGCGCGGCTGACCGGGCTGCCCGCGCCGAAAGTGCGGCTGCCCCACTGGATTCCCCTCTCGGTCGCGGCCGTTTCGACGGCGTGGGCCGGCCTGACCGGCCGCGCGCCCCGCATCTCGCTCGAGAGCGTGCGCATGTCCACGCACCGGATGTTCTTCGACGTCGGCAAGGCCGTGCGGGAGCTCGGTCTGCCGCAGACGCCCGTCGACGAGCCGCTCGCGCGCGCAGTCGCGTGGTTCCGCGAAAAGGGCTATGTCCGGGGGTAGTCGAGCCCGCGTTCTCATCGTGACCGCGATTCCGGAGGAGCTTGCCGCTTTCGCGCGGCGCCGCCTGCCCGGAGACGTCGTCGTCGCCCTGACGGGCGAGGGCCCGCGCAATGCGGCCCGCGCCGCAGCTGCTCTCTGCGCCCGGCACCGGCCCGCACTTCTCGTCGGAGCGGGGGTCGCGGGCGCCCTCTCTCCCGATCTCGCCGTCGGCGACATCCTCGTCGCGCGGCGCGTCCTCGACTCCGCCGGCGCGTCGCCCCCGCCGGACGAGCAGCTCGTCGCCCGGGCAGCCGCCATGCCGGGCGCGCGTTCCGGAACCCTCCTCTCCGTCGACCGGCCCCTCGTCTCCGCCGCGGAGAAAGCGGCGTGGGCCGAAAAGCTCGGCGAGGCGCCGGCCGCCGTCGATATGGAGTCAGCGGCCTGGGCGCGCGCGGCCGCGGCGCACGGCGTTGCCTACCTCGTCGTCCGGGCGGTGAGCGACGATGCTCTCGAGGAGCTTCCCAGGTTTCTTTCCCGGTGCTTGGACGAAGACGGCGGCATCCGGCGCTCGGCGGTGGCCCTGCGCGCGCTCGCGCAGCCGTCCACGATCCCGACGCTCCTGCAAATGCGGCGGCGCGTGAGGGACTGCGCGGACCGCCTCGCCGCGTTCGTCGAACACTTTCTGGCCGGGAACGCCTGATGGCCGATCTCGCAAGTCTCCTCGAAAAGACCAGCCGCACGTTCGCGCTGTCGATCCCGGTCCTGCCCGAGCCGACCCGGCGCGAGGTGATGATCGCGTACCTGCTCTTCCGGATCGCCGACACGTTCGAGGACGCGGCGCACTGGCCGCCCGAGAAGCGCATCGGCGCGCTCCACGACTTCAACGCGCTGCTCGCGGACTATTCGCGTCCCCGCGCCGAGGCGCTTTCGGCGCGGTGGGTCGCGGACGATTGCTCGCCGCATGCCGGGTACCGCGAGCTCATCTCCGAGGCCCCGTTCGTCCTCGACGCGTTCTTTGCGCTGTCACCAGGAGCGGTCGCGCCGATTCGCAAGCACGTCATCCGCTCGGCCGAGGGCATGGCCGGCATCGTGTCGCAGACGCGCGAGGGCCACCTCACGCTGCACTCGATCCAGGAGCTCGAGGACTATTGCTACATCGTCGCCGGCATCGTCGGCGAGATGCTCTCCGAGCTCTTCCTTCTCGACCGGCCGACGCTTGCGGGCGTCGCCGCGTACCTGCGCGAGCGCGCGGCGACCTTCGGCGAAGCCCTGCAGCTCGTCAACATCCTGAAGGACTCCGCCGTCGACGCCGAAGAGGGGCGCCGCTACCTGCCCGCGGAGGTTCCGACGTCTGACGTCTTCGCGCTCGCGCGGCGCGACCTCGGGATTGCCGGCGACTACATCCTCGCGCTGCAGAAGGCGGGAGCGCCCCGCGGCCTCGTCGAGTTCACGGCGCTGCCCGTGCGCCTGGCCTGGGCCGCCCTCGAACGTGTCGAAAAACGCGGCCCCGGATCCAAAGTCAGCCGGCCGGAGCTTTTCCTGATCGTGCAGAAGTTGAAACGCGCACTCGATCGGGGCAAGCCGGCGGTCTGACAGGCGAAGCGAAGCCATCGCCTGTCATCCCGAGGAGCGTAGCGACGAGGGATCCCATACTCGATTGCGAGCCCGGCGTGTCGATTCCGGGATCCCTCGCCGGGCTCGGGATGACAAGAGCGGAGTCACGCCGCCTTCTCTTCCGCGGCGGGCTTGCTCGACGCCTTCTTCCTCGGCAGGACCTTGACGACCGTCCTCACGACGGAGGGCACGAGCATCGGGCGCAGGAGGCGCGAGTCGTAGGGCGCGAGGCGCTTGGCGTTCTCCTCGAGACAGGTCTCGAGAAACGCGCGTAGCGAGAAGTCTCCGAACATGCTGTGGGACTTCAGCGTGAATCCGTCCTGCGTCGCGTCACGAACGACCGCGTCCTTCTTTTCGCCGTCATCCTTCTTTCCGTCGCTGCCCGCCATCGCGAGCGCGCCCTTCAACCGATCGAAGGCCTGCGCCGCAATGTTCCAGCCGCGCCAGAGATCGAACGCGGGACGCAGCGCCAGGGGCCGGCGCGCGCGCAGGTAGGCCGCCCAGTTGACGATGAAGAGGATGTGGCGCGCCTCCTCCTGCATGATCGTCTCGAAGATGTCGATGAGGGCCTTGGGGAAGAGCTGCGCCCGCTCGCCCAGGCGAAACAGGCCGAACGCGAAGAACGAGTCGAGGCACTCGCCGTAGCCCGTCCGCAGAAATGCCAGGGTCGGGTCCTTCGGGACCTCCGGGGGGGGAAACGGCGCGACCGGGATCCCATAATGCTTCGTCAGGAGCATCAGGACCTCGGCGTGGCGGCCCTCCTCGTAGCCCTGGAGGCAGATCGCCTCGGCCAGGAGGGGGTCCTTTTCCGTGTCCCCGAGCGACTGAACCTTGACGGCCGTCGCGGCCTCGGTCCGGGTCGCCTCGTTCCAGACAGGCATGTCCTTCAAACGCTGGAGGGTTTCGGCGTCGAGGTCGGGCCAGCGGATCTCGGCCGGCTTGAATGGGTCGTGGGTGTCGATGAACATCCGGCAGAGCACCTTCTTGTGCTCCTCGGAACCCAGGATGAGGCCGTTTGACATAGAAGGTTGTAGAGTATCATCCGCGTTCTTCGCGAACGAGAGTTAGGAAAAGCATGCCCATTCTGAGCCGAATCGAAGGTCCGCAGGATCTCAAGACCCTCACACACGAGCAGTTAGCCGAGGTCGCGCAGGACTGCCGCGACGTCATCATCCAGACGATCACGAAGACGGGCGGTCACCTCGCCTCGAACCTCGGCGTGGTCGAATTAACGCTCGCCTTACACCGTGCCTTCGACAGCCCGAAGGACTACCTGGTCTGGGACACGTCCAACCAGTGCTACACCCACAAGCTCGTCACCGGGAGGCGGGACCAGTTCCCCTCGATCCGCACCCCCGGCGGACTCTCCGGCTTCGCCGAGCCCTCCGAAAGCGTCCACGACACGCTCGCGGCCGGCCATGCCGGGACGGGCCTCTCCTACGGGCTCGGGATGTCCATCGCGACCCAGAACGAGCCCAACGACCCCTACGTGGTCGTCATCGTGGGAGACGGCGCATTGACCTCGGGCCCGAGCTACGAGGCCCTGAACAACATCGTCCACGTCAAGCCGAAGCGCCTGATCGTCATCTTCAACGACAACGGCTGGTCGATCTCGGAGAACGTGGGGTGGCTGGCGCACTGGCGCAATCGCTTCGAGCTCCACCCGACCTACCAGAAGTTCATAGAGGCCGGCCACAGCTTCTTCAAGCGCCTGCCCAAAGGCGACAAGGCCTGGGAGCTCGCGCGCAAGGTGAAGAGCTCCGTCGAAGGCCTGTTTTTCCCGAACCTGATCTGGGACGAGCTCGGCTTCCACTACGTCGGCCCCGTCAACGGACACGACTTCTGGGAGCTCGAGGAGGCCCTGGCGCGCGCCCGCGAGGTCTCGAAGGACGGCACCCCCGTCGTCATCCACACCCTCACGCACAAGGGCCGCGGCTTCGAGCAGGCCGAGCAGAACCCGTCGAAGTTCCACCAGCCGGGCACGCCGACGGGAGCCGGCGGCGCGGGTATGCGGTTGACCTACTCGCAGGTCTTCGCGAAGACCCTCATCACGATGATGGAGAAGGACCCGAAGATCGTGGCGATCTCCGCCGCGATGCTCGAGGGCACGGGCTTGATCGAGGTGAAGAAGAAGTTCCCCGACCGCGTGTACGACGTCGGCATCGCCGAGGAGCACGCGGTGATCATGGCGGCCGGCATGGCCAAGGCGGGCTGGAAGCCCGTCGTTTCGATCTACTCGACCTTCCTGCAGCGCGCCTTCGATCAGCTCATCCACGACGTCGCCCTTCAGAACTTCGGCGTGACGATCTGCATCGACCGCGCCGGCCTCGTCGGCGACGACGGTAAGACGCACCAGGGCGTCTTCGACATCTCGTACACGCGCGTGATCCCCGGCATGACCGTCGCCGCGCCCAAGGACGAGAACGAGCTTCAGCACATGCTCTACACCGCGATCACCTCCGGACGCCCCTACGCGGTGCGCTACCCGCGGGGACTGGCGCTCGGCATCGAGCTCGATCCGACCCTCAAGACCATGCCGGCCGGCCGCGGCGAGATCGTCCGCGAGGGGCGCGACCTCACGCTCTTCGCCTACGGCTCCATGGTGGCCGTGGGGCTCCAGGCGGCCGAGGATCTCGAGAAGCGGGGCATCTCCTGCGGCGTCGCCAACGCGCGCTTCGCCAAGCCGCTCGACATGGAGCTCTTGAAGCGCATCGTGGCCGCGACCCCGTGGATCCTGACGCTCGAGGAGCACCTCGAGATCGGCGGGTTCGGCGCAGGCGTGCTCGAGGCGTTCCACGACGCGGGGCTGCCTACCGAGCATCTCAGGGTCCACGCCATCGCCGACCAGTTCATCGTCCACAGCCCGCAGCTCCAGCAGCGCCACAACCTGAAGCTCGACGTCGAGGGCGTCGTCGAGAAGGTCCTCGCGGTCTTCCCCGACCTCGGCCGCTCGGCGCCGAAGGGGCCCGCGTCCGACGGGTCTCTGAAGGAAAAGAAATTCGCCGAAACGGTGACCTGGTGAGCGAGCGCGACTTTTCCGGGATCCACGTCGAAAAGCTGCTCGTCGCCGGGCTGCGGGGATTCTGCGCCGGCGTCGTGCGCGCGATCGACGTCGTCGAGAAGGCCCTCGAAGTGGCCGACGGCCCCGTGTACGTCCGCAAGGAGATCATTCACAACCGCTACGTCGTCGACGAGCTGCGCAACAAGGGGGCCCGCTTCGTGGAAGAGGTGGACGAGGTCCCCGATGAGGCCGCGCTCATCTACTCCGCCCACGGCATCGCTCCCGCCGTGCGCCAGATGGCGACCGCGAAGAAACTGCGCACGATCGACGCGACCTGCCCCCTCGTGACCAAGGTCCACCTCGAGGCGATCCACTACGCGCGCCAGGGGTACACGATCATCCTCGTCGGCCACCACGACCACGACGAGACGGTCGGCACGCGCGGCGAGGCGCCCGAAGCGATCCGCCTCGTCGAGACGAAAGAGGACGCGGAGAAGGTCACGGTCCCGGACCCGGACCGCGTCGCCTACCTGACCCAGACGACCCTTTCGATCGACGACACGCGCGACATCCTCGCGGTCCTGATGCGCCGCTTCCCGAACCTGAAGGCTCC
>JBGPGG010000101.1:0-10755 GCA_041483715.1 Thermoanaerobaculia bacterium | reverse complement strand
TGACCTGCTTGACGACGATACGATCCCGCCGCGCGCGCTGCGCCCACGAGGTGATCATGCGGGGATAATTCTGCGTCGTCTGTATGACCTCGTCGCCGGGCTTCAGGTCGATTCCGAAGATGAGGTTCTCGAGCGACTCCGAGGCGTTGCGCGTGATGGCCATTTCCTCGGGATCGCAGCCAAACTCGGCCGCAAGCTCGCGGCGGCAGGATTCGATCCTCGGTTCGAGCACGACCCACATCTGGTAGACCGGCATCTCGTTCGAGAAGCGCAGGTCGCGGATCATCTGGTCGAGGACATGCGCGGGCGCGGGGCTGCAGCCCCCGTTGTTCAGGTTGATGAGCGTCCGGTCGACCTCGAAGGCGCCCGCGATCGAGGCCCAGTAGGTTTCGTCCATCGCGAGCTCGCCGGGCTTGCGGCCCGCGGCAGCCTTTCCGGCCTCGGCGATGCGGGCGAGGGCGTCCCCGCGAAACGCGGCCAGGGCCGCGACTCCCGTCAGCCCTCCGAGCAGTGTCCGGCGATCGAGGCTCATGATGACCTCCGAGAGATTGGCTCGATCCTATCGCGCCTCGGGGCCGACCTCGCCCGCGATCAGCCGCGCGCCGCGCTGGTACTTGACGTAGTCGATTGGAGGATGTTCTCGGCCGCGTTGAGGCTCTGCTGCACGGCGCGCGCTTCGTGCGGGTTGATCGCGCGAAAATCGCTGACGAGCACGTGGCGTAAGTCTCGAGGTGGTGATTGCGGCGGTCGACGAGGGCGAGGTGAACGGGGGCGTTGGCGAGCTTGCGGGCCGCCGCGAGGCCGCCGAACCCGGCTCCGATCACGACGACGCGCGGCAGGGCAGGGGCGGTGCTCACCGTCGGACCACCCTATCTGCCTGAATCGGAAGGGAAAACGCGGCGCGGTGGGGGGACAGCAAAAAAGGGGATACCCTCGTGCCGCCGATGTGGTGGAATAGGGGTGTTTCTTCTAGGCTCGGCGTTTCGAGCCGTTTTCTAAGGAGTTGAGAAGGCCATGGCTACCTCCAACGTCCCCGCCCGCGTCCCAGAGCGTCAGCCCGAACCGAACACGACCTCCCGGCAGGCCGGTTGGCGTCCGGAGAGGAAGCCGACCCGGTTCGTGATCAAGATCGGCGGCATGATCCCGTCCTAAGAAGCTGATTCAATTGAGCTTTGAGTTGAGGGAAGGGGAGCGTCGTTGCCCACTGTAAGCGCATGGTGTACCCTCTTACGAGTCCATGGAAAACCCGTCTTCTCGCAGGCCGGACGAGGTCGAGTCGGTATTCGGCCGCACTCTGGATGTCATCCATTCCGCTCTCGTTTCTTACTATCGTCTGACAGAAGAGGAAGCCCGGGGGGCTGAAGAAGACCTCTTCATCTGGTTCCAGCGTCTCTCCCGTCGCGGGGGAGCAGGTCAAATTCCAGTCAAGCTGCTCCGCGTTTCGCTCTTATCCGCAGCCTGCCAATACGGACGGTCGTTTCAGCTGTGGAAGCTGGGCGGTGAGCAATCAACGGACGGAGACTTGAACGATATTCTCTCTCGCGAACCGGACGAAGTGGCGAGCGATCTCGATCGTCGATTTGAAGAGGAGCGCTCTTGAGCGGCAGGGTGCTGAGTTTTCCGCGTCGTCCCCTGTCTTCTGACGCGGGCCTCAAAGCGGCCGAGCGCGTTCTGTCGACTCCACTAGCCGAGCGCGTCGCGAGAGCGCGCGCCCTACATCTCGAGGATCCCGAGACCCTGCTCTCTCTGTGCGGCGTCTTGAGGGCTCGCCTGAATTCGTCGCCGGCTTCGGTCCGTGACGAGGCGGAGTTTCTCTATCGTTTCATCGAAAGCCCAAGACGCGAAATCGGCTTGTTCGATGAGCGCGACTACTTTCTTGGAGAAAGCGCTCTTCTCGCAGGAACCGCTTGCCGCTGGCTGTCCCGCCGTGAGGAGGCCTGGTCTTGGTTCGATCGGGCCGAGGCGGGTTTCCGTCACACGATGAATGCGCCCGGAGAGTTGTCGCGCCTGGCTTACCAGCGGCTTGCCGAGCGCCTCGAAGAGCGCCAGTTGGATCTCGTCATCGAGCTTCTTCCGTCGTTGGTCGAGAGCTTTCGCAAGTTGGGCATGCCCGAGGACGTACTCAAATGCCGGTTCCTGGAGGGTCTGGCGCACGTTGAGCAGGATCAGCCGGCTGCGGCTATCGCGGTCTTCAACCAGATTTGCCGCGAGGCAGAAGAGAGCGGCCACGACCAGCTGCTCGCCGAAGCGTACGTGAACCTGATCCATGCTCACGGGATGCTCGGTGAGGCGAATGAGGCCGTCGAAGCCTCGCGGCGTGCCATCCCGATTCTCAAACGACTCGACAATCGAATTGCCCTCGGCAAGGTTCACTGGGGCCTGGCGATTCTGTTGCGCGAGGGCGGGCACTTCGGCGAGGCTATCGAGTCCTACCGCAAGGCGCAGGAGGATTTCGAGGCGCTCGGTATGCGGGCCGACATCGCGGCGCTGAACCTCGTCGTGGCCGACCTGCTCCTCGAGCAGGGGCAGGACCGCGAGGCCCTTCGCGAGATCTCGGCGGCGCTGCCCGTCATCGCGGAGCTCAAGATGGCGCCGGAAGGCATGGCGGCGCTTTCGCTCGTGCGGGAGTCGGTGCGCCGGCAGGAAGTCAACCGCCAGGCCCTGCGCGAGCTCCACGGGTACTTTCAGGAGCTCCAGGCCTAGAGGTCTTCGTCCTAGCCTTCCCGCGAGTGCCGCATGATCGGTTTGCGGCGCGTGGTTGTCTTCCTCCTGGCGCCCTTCTTCTTCGCCGAAGCCTTCTTTGCCGTCTTGCGGGTCTTCTTCATGGCGCGATGTTAACGCCGGATGCGCTCCTCGCGATCCCCGAGGCGAGGCCCTCCGCGAAGTCGTCCCTCCCGGCGAACGCCTGCCCTGTGCAGTTGCGGCTAGGATGCCATGGTGCCGCGAGTGCTGTTGCTCCTGCCGACGACGAGCTACCGGACGCCGGATTTCCTCGCCGCTGCGGTAAAGCTCGACCTGGAGGTGACGGTCGCCTCGGAGGAGGCGAGCACGATGGAGCGGCTCAATCCCGCGGGACTCCTCACGCTCGACTTCGCGAACCTTCCGGCGTGCGCCGACATGGTCGCCGCCTTTTCCGCAGAACGGCCTGTCGCGGCCGTCGTGGGCGTCGACGAGAGGACGGCGGTCGTGGCGGCCGCCGTCGCAGCGCGACTGGGCTTGCCGCACAACACGGTTGCCTCGGTGGTTGCCGCCGGCGACAAGGGGAGGATGCGACAGCGGCTGGCCGAGGCGGGGGTGGAATCGCCGCACCACCGGCTCTTTCGCGCGGAGGAAGATCCCCGTGCGGCGGCACGCGAAGTGGGCTATCCATGCGTTCTCAAGCCGATCTTTCTCGCGGCCAGCCGCGGCGTGATCCGCGCCGACGACGCGCCGGGTTTCGTGGCGGCGTGGCGCCGGCTCGCGCGCATCCTGGAAGAGCCGGCGGTCGCCAAACGCGGAGGCGACGCGGCAAAAGAGATCCTCGTCGAAGATTTCGTGCCCGGGGTGGAGATTGCCCTGGAAGGCCTTCTCTCCCGGGGAGAGCTTCGCGTTCTCGCGCTCTTCGACAAGCCGGACCCGCTCGACGGCCCCTTCTTCGAGGAGACGATCTACGTCACGCCCTCGCGCCTCTCGCCGAGGATCCAGGGAGACTGTGCCGAGACTGCCACGGCTGCAGCGAAGGCTCTCGGGCTCAAGGAAGGCCCGATTCACGCGGAGATGCGGGTCAACGCGTCGGGGGTCTCCGTCATCGAGATCGCCGCGCGCTCGATCGGGGGCCTGTGCTCGCGGACGCTGCGGTTTGGGACGGGGATGAGCCTCGAGGAGCTGATCCTGCGCCACGCGCTCGGGCTCGGCCTCCCGGCCGCCGAGCGCGAGGCACTGGCGGCGGCCGTCATGATGATCCCGATTCCGAAGGCGGGAGTTCTACAGGAGGTGCGGGGCGTCGCGGATGCGCGGGCGATTGCCGGAATCGAGGAGGTGACGATCTCGGCGCACGTTGGCGCTCGGCTCGTCCCGCTCCCGGAAGGCGATCGCTACCTGGGTTTCATCTTTTCTCGCGCCGGTACTCCGGAGCGCGCCGAGGCGGCGCTGCGCGAGGCGCACGCAAGGTTGGAGTTTCGGATAGCACCGGAACCGTAACCCGGGCGGGGCGAGCCCCGCCCCTGCGACTACTTTGACTGCTGGTAGTACGGATTGCGCCCGGCGGCATGGTCGGTCGTGTCGAGGATCTCGCCAACGAGGGGCGCGAGGCCGCGGATCGCCTTCTCGATGCCCTGCTTGAGCGTCACGTCGGCCGCGCCGCAGCCCTGGCATCCGCCGCCGAGGCGCAGGTAGACGTTGTTGCGTTTGACGTCGATCAACTCGATGAATCCGCCGTGCTGGGCGACGGCGGGGTTGATCTCCCGGTCGAGCAGGTCGCGGATTACCCACTTGAGGTCGCCCTCGGAGGGCAGGTCGCGGAAGTAGTCGTCCGCGATGATCGGAGCTCCGCTGCGGATGTGCTTCCGGATGATGTTGCCGATCGCGAGGGCGGGCCAGTCGACTTCGTGGCCGGCCGAGACGGTGACCGTGTTGTCGGCGATGAGCACCGATTCGATGCCGGCAAGCACGAGCAGCTCGGCCGCGAGCGGGGATTTCCCCGCCCCGGCGGGGTCCGCGAAGTGCGCCGATTCCCCGGGAAAGAGCGGCCGGTCCACCGTGAAGGCGCAGCGGTCGCCCGCCTTGGAAGGCTCCCCGGTGATCTTGATCTCGGCGTCCATGGAAAAGCCAGTATAGCGAGTATTGGGCCCGGCCGCGCGTTTGACGGGTCGGGCCGCGTCGGCCATAATGCCCCGTTTTTGGAGAACGAGACCCCATGACGCAGAAGATCAGCCGCCGGGACTTAAAGCGCAACGACCTTGCCGAAACCATGGGCAAGACGGTGGACTACGTCACCGGGCACCGGCGGGGGGTCGCCGAGGCGATCGCGATCGCGGTCGGGGTCGGAGCTCTCCTCGGGGGATTCTTCGTCTACCGCGCCTGGCTCGAGCGGTCGGCGGGCAAGTCGCTCTCGGAAGCCATCGGGATCCTCGAGACGCCTCTCGCCTCCGACGCATCCGCCGCGGGCGCACCGAAGACCTTCGCGTCGGCCGCGGAGCGGCGGACCGTGGCGGAGAAGCTGCTCGAAAAGGCGGCGGTCCACGGCTCGACGCGCTCCGGCCGCGCGGCAGAGGTGATCCTCGCCGCCAACGGGGCGGAGAAGCCGGGACAATCGATCGATGTCTTCGAGAAGGCCGCGCGCCTCTCGAAATCCGAGAGCGCCGCGGCCGCCGAGATCGATGCCGCGAAGCTGCTGGCGGCACAGGGCAAGACGACCGAGGCGATCGATCGCCTGAAGCGCGCGATCGAGTCGCCGACCTCCGCCGCTCCCAAGGACGCGCTGCTCTTCACGCTCGCCGGAATCTACGAGCAGAGCGGCTCTCCCGCGGACGCGCGGGCGACCTATCAGCGGCTCATCACAGACTACCCGAACTCGCCGTACCGCGCGGACGCGCGGCAGAAGGTCCCGCTGTCGTAGCGTTGCTCCACGCCACACTGGCCGCCTCCGTCGCCCTCGGGGTGGCGTGCCTCGTGCTCTTCGCGATCAACGCCGGGACGCTCCCGCGCCTGTCGAAGACGCTGCGCTCCTCGGGCCGGCCGCTGCCGAGTGTTTCCGTCGTCATCCCCGCCCGCAACGAGGCCCGCGGCATCGAGGCGGCAGTGTTCTCGCACCTCGCGCAGGACTATCCCGACTTCGAGGTCATCGTCGTGGACGATCGTTCGACGGACGGGACGAGCGGGATCCTTTCCCGGTTGGCCGCCTCGGACCCGAGGCTCCGTCTCGTGACGGGTGTCGAGCCGCCGCCGGGTTGGATGGGAAAGCCGCACGCCCTCTCCCAGGGCGTGTCCCGCGCCAGCGGCGAGCTGCTCCTCGTAGCCGACGCCGACATCCGTTATCACTCCTCGGCCATGCGCGAAGCGGTGGACTTCCTCGCGGCGCGGCGCCTCGACCTGGTCGCCCTCTTCCCCCGCATCGAGATGGACGGCTTCTGGGAGAACGTCCTGATGCCCTATCTGGCCGCGGCCTACATGCTCGGACCGGCGTTCCTGATCAACTCCGACGTGCAGAAGCGCTTCGCGGCCGGGAGCGGCGCAGGGATGCTGGTCCGCCGCGAGGCCCTCGAGGCCGCCGGCGGATACGAGGCCCTGCGCGACTCGGTCATCGACGACATCGGCCTGGCGATCCGCGTGCGGCGATCAGGTGGGCGCTGCCGCATGGCGCTGGCGGATGACCGCGTGCGGCTCCGGATGTACCGGGGCTTTGAGGAAGTCGTCGACGGGTTCACCAAGAACATCGCCTACTGCTTCGAAGGTTGGACGGGCGCGTTCCTCGCGCTGGCGACGATTTTCTCCTACGTCGCGTGGACCCTGCCCCTGGTGGTCCTCGTCGCGGCAATGGCCGGGGTACCGTTGCCGGCCGCGGACACCGCGCTCGCGGCAATCGCCCTCTCCCTCGCGGTGGTCGCGCGGATCGCCCTGGCGCTCTACCTCGGCTACCCGCTGTGGCCTGCCGCTACCCAGCCGCTGCTCGCGACGGTGTGGATGGGAATCGCGGCGCGGTCCTTCGCCTGGCGGTTTCTCCGGCGCAAGGTGCTCTGGCGGGGGCGTCATTACGACGCCGCCCGGGCCCGCTTCTGACCGTCCAGCTTAGAATCGCGCCGTGCTGTACCGATTCGACAGCGTCAACAAGAACTACGGCTCCAAGGTGGTGCTGCGGGAGGCGACCTGGCAGCACAACCCCGGGGAGAAGGTCGGCCTCATCGGAAGAAACGGGGCCGGCAAGACGACCCTCCTGCGCATCGCCCTCGGGCGCGAGGATCCGGACTCGGGCCAGTTCATCAAGGCCAACGCGGTGCGCATCTCCACGGTCGATCAGGCGCTGCCGACCAATCTCGAGGAGAAGCTGCATGACTTCGTGGCCGGGGCGTTCGCCCATCTCCACGCGATCGAATCCGAGATGCGCCGGCTCGAGCATGCGATGGCCGAGGGCGACGACTCGCCCGCGGTGCACGACAAGTACGACGCCCTGACGCACCGCTTCGAGAACGAGGGCGGCTACGACATGGTTGCGGAGGTCGAGAAGGCGCTCTCGGGCCTCGGCTTCGAAAGGGCGGATTTCGAGCGCAGACTGGCCGAGCTCTCCGGCGGTCAGAAGAACCGCGCGATGCTCGCCCGGGCCATCCTTTCCTCTCCCGACGTCCTCCTTCTCGATGAGCCGACGAACCATCTCGATTTCCAGGCGGTGGAGTTTCTCGAGGAGTACCTCGCGAAGTCGCGCCGGGCGTATCTCGTCGTGACGCACGACCGCCGCTTTCTCGACCGGGTCGCCGAGGAGATCGTGGACCTCGAGGGCGGCAGGCTCACCGCGTATTCCGGCGGATACACCTCATACAAGACCCAGAAGGCCGAGCGGATCCTTTCGGCCACGCGCGCTTTCGAGAAGCAGCAGGACTTCATCGACAAGGAGCAGGAATACATCCGGCGCAACATCGCGGGGGTGAACTCGCGCCAGGCCAAGGGCCGCCGGACCAAACTCGCGCGCGTCGATCGGCTCGAGAAGCCGACGGGCGACACGACGAGCGTGGATTTCCAATTCGACGCCGCCAAGATCGGCGGTCGGATCTTTCTGCGGGCGAAGGACCTCGACGCCGGGTATGCGACCGGCGCTCCGATCGTCCGGGGTGTGTCTTTCGAGCTGCTGCGTGGAGAGCGCATGGCGATCCTCGGCGAGAACGGCACGGGCAAGACCACGCTGCTGAAGACGCTGGCCGCGCGGCTGCCGGCGCTGGCGGGCACCGTCACGCCGGGCCATGACGTCTCGATCGGTTACTACGACCAGGAGCTGCGCGACCTCGATCCGAAGCGCCGCGCGATCGACGCGGTCTGGGACCAGCACCCGGACGAGACGGAAGAGTCGGTGCGCTCGTACCTCGCCCGGTTCGCCTTCCGGGGAGACGACGTGTTCTCGGACATCGCGGGCCTGTCCGGGGGAGAAAAGGGCAGGCTCACGCTCGCCGTCGTGATGAAGCAGCGGCACAACCTGCTGCTGCTCGACGAGCCGACCAACCACCTGGACCTCGACTCGCGGGAGGCGCTCGAGGAGTCGTTCGACGACTTTCCGGGCTCGATCGTGTTCGTGTCGCACGACCGCGCCTTCATCGACCGGCTCGCGACGCGTGTGATCGACCTGCGCGAGGGGCGGCCGATACTGCTGCCGGGCAACTACACGGAAACCGCCGACGGCCGGACGGAACGCCGCAAGCGGCCGGAGCCCGCGGCGCCCGTGGCGGCGTCCGCGAAGGCCGCCGGTTCAGCCTCGGCCCCGTCCGAGCGGCCCGCGCCCCGCCCGGCGCGCCGCGTCGACGCGGCCGACGACAAGGAAGCAGCCCGCAAGCGCCGGAGGATCAAGGCGCTCGAGGAAAAGATCGCGGCCCTCGAGACCAAGATCGAATCGCTCGAGACGAGGCTGTGGGAGGAGGCGCTGACCCTTGGGCCCGTCGCGGCGCACGAGCTTTCGAAACAAAAACTCGCAAGGAAAGAAGATCTCGACCTCCTCGTCGAGGAGTGGGCCAAACTGTCGCAAGAGGCCGACCAGCCCGCTTCGAGGCCGTCTTGACGACGGAAGGGAAGCGTCGGGCCTCCGCGGTAGTCGCCATCGGAAGCGAGATGCTGGGTCCGCTCCGCCAGGATACGAATTCGCTCTGGCTCTCGGCACGGCTCGAGGAGCTTGGCATCCCGGTCGTGCGCAAGTCGATCGTCGGAGACGACCCGGCGCTGATCGGCGAGGAACTCTCGGTCGCGGCGCGGGTGGCGCGCTACGTCTTCACCACGGGCGGGCTCGGTCCGACGGCGGACGACGTCACGGTGGCCGCCGTGGCCCAGTGGCTCGGAGCGCCGCTCGAGCGCAGCGAGGCTTTTCTCGAGAAGATCCGGCGGCGCTTCGCGCGCCGCGGCTTCGAGATGCCGGCCTGCAACGCCAAGCAGGCGGACTTCATCGTCGGGGCGAGAGTTCTGGAAAACCCCAGGGGGACGGCGCCCGGGTTCTGGGCCGAACGAGGGGGAGTCGACATCGTCATCCTGCCCGGCGTACCGTCGGAGATGCACGAGATCATGGAGTCGAGCGTCCTTCCGGTCCTTCGGGAGCGCGCCGGAGGCGTCGTCGGCCGGCGACGGGTCCTCCGGATCGCGGGTATGGGCGAGTCCGCCGTCGAAGAGCTCGTGGCCCCGGTTTACGCGAGGTGGAAGGACGATCCGGTCACGATCCTCGCGTCGCCCGGGGAGGTGCAGCTCCACCTGGCCGTACGCGGGCAGGCGCACGAGGCCGAAGCGAAGCTGGAGGCGATGGCGTCGGACTTTCGGGCGGTGCTCGGCAACCGGATCTTCGGGGAGGACTCCGAGGACCTCGCGCAGGTCGTGGGCCGGCTGCTCAGGGAGAGCCGCCGCACGGTCGCCTTCGCCGAATCCTGCACGGGCGGGATGGTGTCAATGCTCCTGACCGACGTTCCGGGGTCGAGTGAGTATTTCCTCGGGGCCGTCGTCACGTACGCCAACGCCGCCAAGGAGCGCCTTCTGGGAGTCGGCTCTGAGACGCTGCGCGAGCGGGGAGCGGTGTCCGAGCAGGCGGCTCTTGCCATGGCGAGCGGCGCCCTCTCGAAGTTCGACTCGGACGTCGCCGTGTCCGTCACCGGGATTGCGGGACCCGACGGGGGCTCGGCCGAAAAGCCGGTCGGCACGGTCCACTTCGGCCTGGCAGCCCGCGGGGGTGCAACCCTCGCGAAGAAGCGGCTCTTCGTGGGCGACCGGGCCGTCGTCCGCCGCGCGGCGTCCCTCCAGGCGCTCGAGCTCTTGCGCCGCTATCTCGCCGGAGAAGAGGCGTGAGGACCTTTCTCGCCGTTCCGGGCGACGCCGCATGGGTCGCGAGCGCCCGGGAGTTCACGGCCCGACTACGGCCTCGCCTGCCCGCCGCCGCGTGGACGCGGCCCGGGAGCTGGCATCTGACCGTGCGGTTCCTCGGCGAGATCACGGAGGAGGCGGCACAGCGGTTTTCGGAGGCCATCGCCCCGGCGGCGGCGGCGATCGTCGAGACCGAGTTTCCGGCCGCCGGGCCGGTCGTCTTCCCGCCGCGGGGCCGGCCCCGGGTTCTCGGGATGGGCTTCGGCGCCGGCCAGGCTCTCGGCGAGGTCGCGCGGGCGGCGGAGGGGGCGGCCAGGGCGATCGGATGCGCCCCCGAAGAGCGTCCGTTTGGCCTGCACGTGACGCTGGCGCGGCTGCGTGATCCGTGGCCGATGGCGGCCGTCGAGGAATACTGCGAGTCGGCCCGCGCGTGGGCCTTTCCGGCCTGGCGGGTGCGCTCCGTCGTCCTGTATCGGAGCCGCCTCGATGCGGCGGGAGCCGTTCACACCCCGGTGCGCGAGTGGACGGCGGCCGGTGGGGTCCGGGGGGCGCGGGCATGAACAGAACGGCGGCGCTTCTCGTGGGCGTCGGATACCTGCTCGGCTCTCTCTCGTTCGCGGTTCTTCTGGTGCGCCGCAAGACGGGTCGGGACATCCGGACCGAGGGCTCTGGCAATGCGGGCGCCACCAACGTGCTCCGCGCGCACGGCAAAGGGCTTGCGCTTTCCGTCGCCGCGCTCGACAT
>JBGPGG010000100.1:0-10783 GCA_041483715.1 Thermoanaerobaculia bacterium | reverse complement strand
GGCAAGAAGGCATTCAAGCGAGACACGAATGCCGAGACGGTGGCGGCGATTCTGACGCAGGAGCCGCCGGAGCTGTCGGGGTCGGTGAGGAACATTTTGCCCGCTCTCGATCACATCGTCAAACACTGCCTGGAGAAGGACCGGGACAACCGGTTCCAGTCGGCCAGGGACATCGCGTTCGCGCTGTCGGAGGCTTCCTCGCCGACCGTCACGAGCGGCGCGCAGGTCGCTACGGCACCGGCAGGAAAGAGAAAGATCTTCATCGCCGCTGCCGTCCTGGTTGTTCTCGCGGCCGCGGGTGTCCTCCTCCTGCGCCGATCTCACAAAGGCGCGGTCGAGGCCGGGGGCGTGAAGCGTGTGGCGGTGCTGCCGTTCGAGAACCTGGGATCGCCCGAGGACGACTACTTCGCCGACGGCATCGCGGATGAGATTCGGGGCAAGCTGACCTCTTTGCCGAGTGTTCAGGTGATTGCGCGGGGCAGCTCGACGCCCTACAAGAAAACGACCAAGACCCCGAAGCAGATCGCCGGGGAACTGGAAGTCGGTTACCTCTTGACAGCCACCGTGCGTTGGGAGAAGAGCGGCGGTACCAGTCGCGTCCACGTCAGTCCCGAGCTCATCGAGGTGTCGGGCTCTGGAGCGCCTACGTCCAGGTGGCAGCAGCCGTTCGACGCGGCGCTGACAGACGTCTTCCAGGTGCAGTCGGATATTGCGACCAGGGTGGCTCAGGCGCTGGGTGTCGCACTCGGGGCGCGAGAGGAGAGGCGGCTCTCCGAAAAGCCCACGCAGAATCTCGCCGCCTACGACGCCTTCCTGAAGGGCGAAGAGGCCTCGAATAGTTTGGGAGCCTCAGATCCATCTCCCCTGCGGAAAGCGCTTGGCTTCTACGAGCAGGCCGTGGCTTTGGACCCTGGCTTCGCGCAGGCATGGGCGCAGATCTCGCGGGCAGGCGCCGACCTGTACTTCATCGGCGTACCCGCGCCGGAGCTCGCGGAGCGAGTCCGGTTGGCCGCGGAGAAGGCGGTGACGCTCGCGCCGGACCGCCCCGAAGGGTATCTCGCCCTCGGCAACTACCAGGATCGCATCCTCGAGGACTACAACCGCGCGCTGGAACACTACGCGGAAGGCCGGCGCCGCGCCCCCGGCCGCGCGGAGCTCCTCACGGCGATCGCTGTGACCGAGGAGTCCCTGGGGCGCTGGGAGGCAGCCGTCAGCCACTTTCATGAGGCCGAGCGCCTCGACCCGCGTTCGGTCCGAACGAGCGTCCGGCTGGGGTTCGCCCTTCTCTGGCTACGGCGCTATCCCGAGGCACGAGAAGTGTTCGACCGGGCCATGGCTCTCGCGCCGACTAACCTGGACACCATCGAGTACAAGGCGATGACGTTCCTTGCGCAGGGGGACCTGGCCGCGGGCCGGGGCGTTCTCGGCGCTGCGCCGAAGGAGGTCGAGCCCACGGAGCTCGTGGCGGACGTAGCGAACTACTGGGATCTCGTCTGGGTCCTCGACGAGCGGCAGCGAGAACTCCTCCTACGGCTCACGCCGAGCGCGTTCGACGACGACCGGGGCGCCTGGGGCATTTGCCTCGCCCAGGCCTATGCTCTCAACGGCGACGCCGCGAACGTGCGCACTCATGCTGAGGAGGCCAGGAAGGCCATCGAGGAGCAGCTTCGCGCCACGCCCCAGAACTCGGGGAACTCGGGGCGCCAAGTCCTTCTCGGCCTCACGCTGGCGTATCTGGGCCGGAAGGAGGAAGCGATCCGGGAGGGCGAGCGTGGCGTCGCGATCGATCCCGTTTCGAAGAGCGCCTACCTCGGTGCTTACGTCCAGCACCAGCTCGTGCGGATCTACATACTCGCCGGCGAGCCCGAGAGGGCGCTCGACAAGCTCGAGCCGCTCCTCAAGATCCCCTACTACCTCTCGCCCGGCTGGCTCAAGATCGACCCCAACTTCGACCCGCTGCGCAAGAACCCGAGGTTCCAGAAGCTCGTCGCCGGCGCGAAGTAATCCTGCCTCACGCGGCGGCGCGCAGACGCGCCACATCTCGCAACCAACCCCCGAAAAGGTTCCAACTGGGAACTATGTGGGGGGCCACTACTCTCCGCGCATTCGCTCCCGGAGTCTTGCGCGGCGCACCTGAGACGCGACCGGCTCCCGCACCCGCAGCCAGCCCCCGATGCCCTTCAATGGGTCCGCCCGGCTCAAGATCGATCCCAACCTCGACCGCTGCTCAACAACCCCCGGTTGCAGAAGATTGTGGCAGACTCACCGCCATGAGCGCCGACAGGTATCCGCGCACCTTCGAGGGTCGCTGATGACGCTTGGGGACGGGAAGGACGCGGCGAACCGCGCTCCGCTGCCGCCCTTCACTCGGGAATCTGCCAGCCAGAAGGTGCGTATGGCGGAGGACGCATGGAACACGCGCGATCCCGAGCGCGTCTCGCTGGCGTACACCGCGGACAGCACTTGGCGCAATCGCGCGGAGTTCCTGTCGGGGCGCGAGGCGATCGTCCAGTTTCTTCGGCGCAAGTGGGCGAAGGAGCTGGATTACCGTCTGATCAAGGAGCCGTGGGCCTTCTTCGAGAATCGGATCGCCGTGCGATTTGCCTACGAGTGGCACGACGATTCGGGCAACTGGTTCCGCTCGTATGGCAATGAAAACTGGGAGTTCGACGAGCACGGACTCATGCGACGTCGCATCGCCAGTATCAACGACCTGCCGATCTCCGAAATGGAGCGCAAGTACCGCTGGCCGCTCGGCCGGCGCCCGGACGATCATCCCGGCCTGTCCGACCTCGGGCTCTGAGAGAGTCGCAACTACGGGACGCCGACTCCGCGCCCCTGTGGCCCGCGACGGCATTGGGCCGTGACGGCCTCGAGCTGCCATGCGGCGGGGCAACCCCAGGCTCACGCGGCGACGGCGCGGAGACGCGCCATCTCCCGCAGCCATCCACCGAAAAGGTTCCAACTGGGAACTATGTGAGGGGCCAATCCTTCCGAGCAAGCGTCCGCTCGGGGCGGACACCTCTAGCGGCACCGTGGAGGCGCCACGGCGTGCAGGAGCGGGGTTTCCCGTCAGCGCGGCGTCGCCTCGCGGACGCAGCGGAAGCCGTCGTCGTCCTCGCGGTCATCGGGCGCGAGCCGTCCGCGGTTGGAGACCCGGATCTGCTTCGCCTTGTTGCGCCACGAGCCGCCGCGCAGCGAGCGCATGTCGTTGGGGCCGGCTTGCGCCGTGTCTTCCTCGCTCGTGCCGGGCTTGCTTCGAAAGAAGTCGGCGTTCCATTCCCAGACGTTTCCGAGCATGTCGTAAAGGCCGAACGCGTTGACCGCCTTGCGGCCCACCGAGTGTGCCCGCTTGTCCGAGTTGTTAGCGTACCAGGCGATGGCGCCGATCTCTCCGTAGCGGGCGGCGGGGGAGCCTCCCCGCGCCGCATACTCCCACTCGATCTCGGTCGGCAGCCGCGCCGCCAGGGCCGAACAGAAACCGACGGCCTCGTCCCAGGTGACGTTGACGACCGGGACGTCGTCGGCGCTCCACTTCGGTTGCGCTGGCAGCCTGCGTTGAGAGGAAGACGCCCAGTCGCGGAACTGCGCCACCGTCACCGGCCTGTCCGTCATCTCGAAAGGCTTCGCGACGCGTATGTGGCGTCGCGGCAGCTCCGCCGGATTGCATTCGGTGTCGCCCTCCGAGCAGCCCATCTCGAACTCGCCGGCGGGAATCGGGACCCAGGAGGGGCCCGGGCCCACAGACAGCGGGCCGGCCGGTGCCGGGCCTGACTCCGGGACGGACGTGACGGTGGCGGGACGCGGCGTCGCGGCAGCGGCCGCGGCGGAGGGGGCCGCGAGCGCCGGTGCGGATGCGGCGAACTCGATTTGAACGATCAGCTTCGCGCCCTCCACGCGGACCACCTTCGACCAGCGCCGCCCGTCGGCCGCTGCCGCCGACAGGACGTAATCGCCCGGGGCGACCTCGAGCCGGAAGGGCTCGTCGGCTCGCAGGTCCGCCGCTTTCTGGCCGTCCACGCTCAGAGTGCAGGCCGTATTCGAGAGGACGAGAAGCGCCGATTTCCCCGACTCCGCCGCCTGCGCGCCGGTCGGGGCGAGGCAAACAGCGAGAAGGAGAAGGGCGAGACCGGGGGAGCGAACAGGGCGGCAGGGCATGGCGTTTTCAGTGCTTCGGAAGGGAGCGAATGTACAGGATGCTCTGGTCGATCTGCGCGCGGGAGAGCGTCCGCCCCCAGGGCGGCATCAGGGACGACAGACCGACGCCCGCACCGCCGCGCTCGATCGCGTCCGCGAGGTCCGCGTTCGTCTTCTTCTTCTGGAATGCGGGATCCGAGATGTCGCGCGGGCGCGGGTCGAGATTGAACGCGTTGAAGCCGTCGCCCGCGCCCGTCTCCCCGTGGCAGGTCTGGCAATAGTGCTGAAAGGTGGCGCGGCCAAGCCGAAGCTCATAGGAGGGCATCGGGGGCTTTGGTGCGGCCGCGAGGGCCTTCACGGGCGGCTTGCGGGCGCAGGCCGACAGGACCAGGAGCAGGGCGGCGGTGATTCGGAGCGGCTTCATTTCGTCCCTTTCGCCTTCGCCGCCGGTTGGCGCAGGGTCGCGAGATACGCGGTCAGGCGCAGCGCGTCGCGATCAGTCAGGCCGAAGTCGGGACAGCGCGCGTCCGCCCGCCAGCGCTGCGGCCCTTTCAGCCACGTGTACGTCCAGCCCGGCCGCAGCCGCGCCGCGCTGTCGGTCAGCGGCGGGCCGTAGTAGCCGCCGCCCGAGCCGACAATGTGGCACGCCCGACAACCGAGCGCCACGTAGAGTCGCTCGCCTTCGATGGGGTCGGCGTCCGAGGCCGGACGGCCGAGGAACGGATCCTCGGGCACTCGCGGGTCGACGAACACCGTCTCGATGGCATCGGCGAGCGCAACCGCCTCCTCGCGCGGCATGCGGAAGATCGGCATGCGCTCCGTGAGGATTGGCCGGATGGTGAAGGAGAGCACGAGATAGTCGACGAGCCAATCGCGCTGGACCTTGCTTCCCTCGAAGGTCAGCGGGGCCGTCGAAATGTCGCGCCCCTTGTCTCCGATCTGATGGCACGAGAGGCAGCGGTAGCGGTCGACGAGGTGTCCGATGCGCCCGGCCGGGATAGGGGCCGGCGTGCTTGCGGGCATTACGCGGTACTGCTCGGGAACCGGTTGTGCACCGAACCCGAGCAGAGCCGTCACCACCGCCTGCGTCTCCTCGGGGCTGAAGCCGTAGGAGGGCATCTTCAGCCCCTTCGCGAAGGAGCGGGGCGACTCGACCTTGGCCGCGAGCCAGGCGGTCAGCGTCCGAGGCAGATTGGCGCGACGTCCAAAGTCGAGGAAGGCGGCCTTCTTGTCGCCGATCCCGTCGAGGTCCGGCCCGAACTTCTCCGCCGGCCGGGCCCCCGGAGCACCGTGGCAGGAGAAGCAGCCGTATCGCCGGAACGTCTTCTCCCCGGCCTCGGCGAGCGTGCGGTTGACGCGAAGTGGATCGAGGATGTTCTCGGGGGCATCGAAGTCGCGGAACTCGTCCTCCATGTAGGCCACGATGTCGCGCGACTCCGCATCGGTGAAGTGGTACCGGGGCATGGGCGTGCGCGGATTGAACGCGTTCGGATCCCGGACGTAGGCGAGAAGCCAGCCGCGGCTCGCGGCCGAGGCGACTTTCGAGAGCTCAGGCGCGGAGCCCTGCCCCTTGCCCTCGACCGTGTGACACGAGATGCAGCGGGACTCGGCGAAGAGCTTCTTGCCGTTGGCGGGTTCGCCGGGCGGCTCTTCGCCGGCGGCCTTGACGCGGCGGGCGAGCTCTTCCGGCACTTCCTGGCCGAAGAGGTAATGCGAGAGCTCGTCGATTTCCCGCGCCGTCAGCTGGAAGTTCGGCATCGTGGCGTTGGGGTCGACGTCGCGCGGTTTCTTCAGCCAGCGGCGCAACCACTCCGCTCCGGTCTTGATGGGCTCGGTGGTCAGGGGAGGGGCTTCCGACCGGAACGCCTCGCGCCCGCGCACGCTGTGGCAGGCGAAGCACCCGGAGCGCTCCATCACCGCGCGGCCGCGCGAGAGCTGGGGCGCATCCGGGACGTTCGCGGCGGAGTGGCAGCGGCCGCAACCGGCTTCGAGGTAGGCGACCGGAAGCAGGAAAGGTCCCGCGTCCGGGGCCGTGCCGTGGGCTTGCCCCTCGGTCGTCGCCGGGCCCTGGCCCGCGTGGCAGGACGTGCAGCCGAAGCGGTCGAAACCGGCCGGCGTGTGCGGAGTCCACGGATGGAGCGTGAAGGGGCTCGGCGCTCCCTTCATCAGGGGATCGGCGACTCCAAGATGGCAGGTCGTGCAACGATCGACGCGATTGTCGAGGCCTGGCAGCCAGATTTGATGGATGGCGACCGGGCGCTGCTCGTATGCCCGCGCCTGCTGCGCGCTCTTGGCCCTGGCGGCGCCGAGTGCGGCGTAACGGCGCTGAAAGGCGCGATACGGTCGTAGCGCGTTCTTCGCCGGCGAAATCGCCAGGACGATCAGGAAGGCTACGCTCGTCAGCGCAAAGAGTCGGCGTAGCGGCAAGCGTCTCCCCTTCTAGAACGCCACGGCCTGAGCCCATGGCCAGACGAAGGACCAGCCGGGGCCGCGAAAGAACGTTCCGATGGCCGTGAGGATGGTGGCGACGACGGCGAACCAGACCATGATCCATTCCGGGAGCGTCACCTTCGCGATCGCGCGGCGGAATGCTCCAGCGCTCTCGCCTCCCCGGGCTGAGAACATCGCGAGGGAGATCGCGGCCGTCGGCACGACGATCGGCCAGCATTTGAACGCTCCGAAGAGGGCGATCACGGCGCCGGTGGCTCCAGCCAGTGCGAGTGCCCGCCGCGGCCCGGCATTCTCCCAGAGCGGACCCGCTGTCTGGTTGATGCGGGCGTAGGGAATGACGACGAGCGCCACGACCACGAGCAGCGGCATCAAGACACCCGCGACCACGGGTGGGAAGTAGTGCAGGAGCTCCTGAAGGCCGAGAAAATACCAGGGTGCCTTGGCGGGGTTTGGCGTCTCGAGGGGATTGGCGATTCCCTCGAGCGGAGCGTCGAAGAGAATGGCCGCCAGGGCCAGCCCGATGACGACGATCTGGAACAGGATGACCTCGCGCACGATCAGGTTCGGGAAAGTCATCACGTACTTCTCGTCGGTCGTGCGGACGGCCGGCCTCAGGTCGGGCCGGACCAGGGCCACGCGGCGGGGAGTCGCGAGCGGATCAGCGGTCTCGACGAGGTCGAGCGGCGGGAGCGAGCTCATCGGACCTCCTCTCGGCGCGCGGATTCCTCGGGCGGACCCTGCACGCCGCCGTCCTTGCGGACGCGCCAGATGTGCACGGAGAGCATGAGCACCAGGGCCACAGGGAGAACGACGCAGTGGAGCACGTAGAAGCGAAGGAGAGCGTTCTCCGAAACGATGTTGCCTCCGAGGAGGAGGAAGCGCGACTTCTCACCGACGAGTGGCGCCTCCTTAGCCATGCTGGTGCCGACCGAGACACCCCAGAAGGCGAGCTGGTCCCACGGCAGCAGATAGCCGGTGTAAGACAGCAGGAGCGTCACGATCAGGAGCACGACGCCGATGACCCAGTTGAATTGGCGCGGAGGCCGGTACGCACGGTGGAAGAAGACGCGCATCATGTGGAGGAAGGTGGCGAACACCATCAGGTGCGCCGCCCAGCGGTGCATGTTCCGTAGGAAGAGCCCATTGTCGACGACGAATTCGAGCTCCTTCATGTCGCGGTAAGCCTGCGGCACGGACGGGTGGTAATAGAACATGAGCAGAACGCCCGTCGCCGTCAGGATCAGGGCGCATGCGAGCGCGATGCCGCCGAGCCAGTAGGTGTGGGTGAAGCGGAGCGTCTTTTCGCGCACCTTGACGGGGTGCACGTGCAGGAACAGGTTCTCGAAGACGACGAGGGACCGATTGCGATTCGTGGACGCGGCGCCGTGGCGGACGATCGAGCGGTAGACGTCCGTTTCGCGGAGTCGCCGGAAGGCGGAGTCGAGGGAGAGCGTCGTCATGCCTTGAACACCTTTCCGTGGGCAACGGTGATCGCCGTGTCCACGATCAGCAGTCCCGACGAATCCATCGCGACCTCCAGCCAGGGAAGGGGACGCGGCGCCGGCCCCTCGACGACGTTGCCTTCCAAGTCGAAGCGGCTGCCGTGGCAGGGACAGGCGATGATGCTCTGGTCCGACAGGAATCGTGTAATGCAGCCGAGGTGCGTGCAGACGGCGGAGAGGGCGTACACCCCGCCGGGGCGGCCGATGACGTAGGCCTTCTGCTCTTTGTTGAAGCGCAGGGTCCCCTCCGGGTAGTCGGAGGGGTCTCCCGCCCGGAAGGTCGTCGGCGGCTCGAAGAGCACCTTGGGCTTGAGGAAGTCGAGCGTCACGACCCCCGAGCCGACGGCAGCGGCTGCGCAAGCGCCCACCCCGAGCCGGCTCAGGAAGTCGCGGCGGTCCGGCCGGTCCTGGACCTCTTCGTTCGTGATGTCGTGCGGCGGCTCAGGCAATGGCTTCCTCCCTGGTATGAAAACTCTGCATCGTGATGGTTCCGACCGGGCACCGGGCGGCGCACAGGCCGCAACGGATGCAGACCTCGTCGTCCTTGATCAGGATCGCTCCGGCCCGGCGTCCGTCCACGAGAATGGGAGCGAGCTCGCGCGCGGCCGGCGGCAACGTCCGCACACAGGCCGCGGGGACGATCTCGATGCAGTCCTCGGGGCAAATGTCCTGGCAACCGCCGCAGAGGATGCACTCGGTTCCGATGTCGGGGTCCTCCGAGAAGGTCGTATTGGTCCAGCAACGCAGGCATCGAGAGCCCTCTAACTGCGCTTCCGGCTCCCCGAAGCACTCCTCCACTTCGGCGATACCGATCCGGCGGGAAATCGGACGCGTGGGAGGCTTCTGGCGTGGGATGCTTTCGAAGTCGAGTGCGCGCTCGTAGCGCTGGTGCACGTCGATCTCGACGGTACCGTCGAATTCCGGCCGCGGCCGTCCCCGCAGGCGCTCGTCGATCGATCGGGCGGCGCGCTTGCCGTCGGCGACGGCGTTGATGGCGATCCGGGGCCCGAAGGCCGCGTCTCCGCCGGCATAGACGCCGGGCGCGGTCGTTGCGAGCGTGGCCGGGTCGATGACGATGCGGCCGCCGCGAGTCTCGATGCCGTCTTCGGGCCGAAGGAAGGAAAAGTCCCCGGTCTGGCCGATGGAGACGATGACCGTGTCGGCGGGAACGATGGACTCGGAGCCCTCGATGAACTGGGGCGAGAACCGGCCCTGCTCGTCGAAGACTCGCGAGACCGAGAGAAACTCGACACCGGTGACCGTTCCGCCCTTGCCGACGAAGCGTTTGGGGCCCACGCCGTGGCGGAACGAGATCCCCTCGCGTGAGGCCTCCTCCATCTCGTCGGCCGCCGCCGGCATTTCGCTCTCGGACTCGAGGCTGCACACCGTGACTTCACGGGCGCCGAACCGAATCGCGCTGCGGGCGACGTCGAGGGCCTGGACCACCGAAAGGTTGCGTTGGAGGTTCTCCTGTTCGCCCCCGCGCGCCGCCACGCGCGCCACGTCGAGGGCCACGTTGCCCCCGCCGATGACGAGGACCTGGCGGCCCATCTCGACCTTGTATCCGAGGTTGATGTTGAGCAGATAGTCGATGCCCTTGAGGACGCCGTCCAGCTCGATCCCTTCAACCGCCAGGTCGCGGCTGCGCATGGCTCCGACACCGAGGAAGACAGCGGCGTATCCCTGCGCCTTCAGATCGGCGAGCGTGAACTCGTGGCCCAGGCGCGCATTGGTCGTCAGTTCGACGCCGAGGGAGAGAATCGCGTTGATCTCGAGCTGGATGAGCGCCCGCGGCAGCCGGTACTCGGGGATGCCGAGCCGGAGCATGCCCCCGGCCACCGGGGCCCCCTCGAAGATCGTCACCGGGTATCCCATGAGGGCGAGGTCGTGCGCGCACGCCAGGCCCGCGGGCCCCGACCCGATGACGGCGACGCGCTCGGGGTTGCGGTCCTCGCGGCGGCCGTAGATCTCGGCGAGGACCGAGAGGTCGATCATGCTCTCCACGCCGAAGCGCTCGGTGACGAAGCGCTTGAGCGCCCGGATGGAGATCGGCGCGTCGATCTCGCCGCGGCGGCAGACGCTCTCGCACGGGGCGGCGCAGATGCGCCCGCAGATCGAGGCGAGCGGATTGGGCCGGCGGGCCACCGCGTAGGCTTCCCGGTACCGGCCCTGCGCGATCATCGAGACGTACTTTCCGGCCTCCGTGTGGACCGGACACGCCCACTTGCAGGGGAAGTTGCGCTCGAGCCACTCGCGGTTGACGTCCGCCACGCTCGCTACTTCGCGATCTCGAAGTTGACCTCGGTAGCTCCGGCCACGGTGACGGGCTTCTCGGAGGCCTTCAGTTTCGGGTGCCAGACCTTGACCGTATAGCTGCCGTCCGGCACGTCGCCGACGTGGAAGCTCCCGTCCGCCTTGACCGAAGCGAAGTAGGGCGTCGGGACCGCGACGACATAGGCCTCCATCTCGGGATGCACCTTGCAAAGGAGCACGGCCGCGCATTCCTTTGTGAAGGTGTAGCTCTTCGTCTGGCCCTGCGGCCATGTGCCCAGGTTGAACTTCTCGGCGCAGGCCTCGGGCGTGAAGACGTTGTGGAGGACGGCGTCCGAGTTGAGGAAGTCGACGGTCGTGCCGACGAGCACCGGCAGGATGTGCGGGGCGAAGACGAGGTTTTTCTGGTCGATCTTCGCGTG
>JBGPGG010000099.1:0-10970 GCA_041483715.1 Thermoanaerobaculia bacterium | reverse complement strand
GTGACGGGCGACCCGCTCACCGACGTGAAGGCACTCGGGTCGGTCTCCTTCGTCATGAAGGACGGGAAGGTCTACCGGAACACGGCGGCAGCGATCCGCTAGCGGCTACGTCGCGCGGCGGTTCAACAGGTCGAGGAACTCCTCGCGGACCGACTGGGTGTTGAAGATCCCTCGGATCGCGGAGGTGACCGTTAGCGCCCCCGGCTTCTTGATGCCGCGCATCTCGACGCAGAGGTGGCGTGCCTCGATGACCACCATGACGCCCTGGGGGTCGAGCTTTTCGGCCATGTAGCGGGCGATCTGTTCGGTCAGCCGCTCCTGGAGCTGCGGCCGCCGGGCGTAGAACTCGACGATGCGCGCCATCTTCGAGAGGCCGACGATCGACTCGTTCGGGATGTAGGCGACGTGGGCGTGGCCATAGAACGGGACGAAATGGTGGGAGCAGAGCGAGTAGAAGGGGATGTCCTTCTCGATCACCATCGCCGAGTAGTGCTCGTCGTTGGGAAAGAAGGTGACCTTCGGTTCGGCGCCCTCCGAGAGCCCCTGGAAGAGCTCGAGGTACATCTTGGCCACGCGTTCCGGGGTCTCGACGAGATTCGGGTCGGCCCCGTCGAGCCCGAGCAGCTCGATGATCTTTCGAAAGTGCGAGGCGATGTCGCGGATGCGGTCGGTGTCCGCGAGGGTCGGCACGGATGGAGGCGCTTCATTCATGGCAGTGCGATTGTTCATGCCTGTCCCCGCGGATCCGCCGTCTGTCGAGGTTTCCGCCTACGCGGCCCGGGCCTTGGCCAGCAGGCCCGCGATGTCGCGCCCCACCGGGATGTCGCTCGCGACGATCTCCCGGATCTTCCCGTCCTTGCCGATGACGAAGGCGGTGCGCGCCGAGATGCCCCTGTCGGCGAGGTAGACGCCGTACTTCTCGGCGACCGCGCCCTTGGGGTGGAAGTCGGCGAGGAGGGGGTAGGAAATGCCCTGCTGCGCCGCGAAGGCCTTGTGCGACCAGAGGGAGTCCACCGAGATGCCGAGCACCTCGACCGCGGCCGAGCCCGTCGTCGGGAGAATCTCGGCGCACTGCTTCGTCTCGACCGAGCAGACGGGCGAGAAGTCGAGCGGATAGAAAAGCAGCACGACGCTCTTCTTGCCGCGGTAGTCGGAGAGAGTGACTTTGTCTCCCACCGTCGAGGGAAGGGTGAAATCGGGGGCCATGTCGCCGGGCTGGAGGGGCATTGGTGACTCCTTGCAATGGTCTCGCGGCCAAGTCGCCGCGGGTCGGGGATTCTATATGAGTCGTGAGTTGTGAGTTGTGAGTCGTCTGGTTCGAGCCGCCCCAATACTCACAACCTCTGCCCCGCGATACGATCCTCCTCTCATGAAAATCGACCTCCACAGTCATTCCACGGTCTCGGATGGCCTCGACTCCCCGGCGGCGCTCGTGGGCCGGATGGCCGAGGCCGGGCTCGATGCCTTCGCGCTGACCGACCACGACACCCTCCAGGGGCTCCCGGAGGCCCGGGAGGAGGCGAATCGGCGCGGTATCGAGCTGATCACCGGCGCCGAGATCTCGGCCGAGTGGGGAAGCCAGGACGACATCCACATCCTCGCCCTCTTCGTGAACGAGAAGAACGAAAATCTGAACGCGGCGCTCGCGCTTCGCCAGCAAAAGCGCCGGACGCGGGGCGAGCGGATGGCCGAAAAGCTGGTCGAGCACGGGTACGCGATCGATCTGGACGCCATCCGGGCGGATGTCGGCGATGGAGTCTGGGGGCGGCCCCACCTGGCGCGCGCGCTCATCCGCGCGGGATACGCCAAGTCCAACGACGACGCCTTCGACCGCTTTCTCGGCCGCGAACACCCCTGGCACGTTCCCTACGAGAAATGGAAGGCCGTGGAGGTCGTGCGCGCCGTGCGGGCAGCCGGCGGGGTGACGTCGGTTGCGCACGCCGTCTGGTACAAGGACGCGGACGGGCTCATCCGAGCCCTCGCCGCCGAGGGGCTCGACGCGATCGAGGTCTTCCATCCCGACCACGGTCCGGACGAAGAGCGCCGATTCCTGTCGCTCGCCCGCGAGCTCGGCCTGGCGACGACGGCGGGCAGCGACTTTCACGGCACGGTGGAGGGGCGCAAGAAGCCGGGCGCCGTCGTCGGCGATGCGGCGATGCTTGATGCGCTGAGAGCGCGGAGGCCGTAGTCCTCCAAACTGTCGACCGTCGACCGTCGACCGTCGACCGTCGACTGTCGACCCCCTTCCCTCGGACATCATCTGTCCGACTGCTTGCGCGCTAATGGATCTGCGGAAAAGTCGGCGATTGCGGAAAAGAAATTTTTTCCCCCGTGAGCGCCGAACCGGAGGCCGGGAATGCGCGTGCGGAAATCCTGGAGCCCGTTGACTCCCGTCGCGAGCGCGAACAGAATCGCCGCCAGTTCCGCGATGCTCGACGAAATTACCGCAGAAAGAACTCTCCCGCAGAACCTCGAGGCGGAGCGCTCGGTCCTCGGCGCGATTCTCCTCGATCCCACCGCGGTCAACTTCGTCGTTCCGATCCTCGACCAGGACGATTTCTTCCCCGACACCCACCGGCGCATCTATGCGGCGATGCTCGCGTTGTCGCAACGCTCGGCGCAGATCGACGTTCTCACTCTCAGAGAGGAGCTCGATCGCGGCGGCGCGGTCGAGAAGATCGGCGGGGCGTCCTATCTGACGTCGCTCCTCGATGGCGTTCCGGACGTGGGCAACGTCGAGCACTACGCGCGGATCGTCAAGGAAAAGTCGACGCTGCGGCGCTTGATCCGGGCGGGCCAGCGGATCGTTCGCGACGGGTTGGCGGGGCAGCGGGACGCGGAGGCCCTGCTTGGCGAGGCCACCGGGGAGATCTTCGACATCGCCGAGGGGGCCGTCCAGGGCGGTTTCGAGCCGATCGGCCAGGTCGTCAGCCGCAACCTCGAGATCATCGAGGACGCCCGGGGCCGGCAGGGCATGCTCTCGGGGCTTGCCACCGGGTTCACGGAGCTCGACCGCATGACTTCCGGGCTCCAGGGCACCGACCTGATCGTGCTGGCGGCGCGGCCATCCGTCGGAAAAACGTCGTTTGCGTTGAACGTTGCGCAGCACGTCGCGATCCGGGAGGGTCGCGCGGTCGGGTTCTTTTCTCTCGAGATGTCCAAGGAGCAGCTCGGCTTCCGGGTGCTCTGCTCCGAGGCCGACGTGGACGCCAAGAAGGTGCGCGACGGGTATGCCTCCAAGGAGGCCATGCAGCGGCTCGTGCTCGCCCAGTCGAAGATCCATGGGGCGCGCTTTTTCATCGATGACAGCGCCGCTCTGAACGTTCCCGAGATGCGCGCGAAGGGACAGCGGTTGAAGCGCGAGCACGGCCTCGACCTCCTGGTCGTCGACTACATCCAGCTGATGGCGGGGCACGGTCGCTTCGACAACCGCACGCAGGAAGTGTCGATGATCTCGCGGGGATTGAAGCTCCTCGCCAAGGAGCTCCGGGTCCCGATCATCGCCCTCTCGCAGCTTTCCCGGCAACCGGAGCAGCGCAAGGGGGAGATGCGCAAGCCCCAGCTCGCGGACCTGCGCGATTCGGGTGCGATCGAGCAGGATGCCGACATGGTCGTCTTTCTCTATCGCGAGGAGCTCTACGACAAGAACACCGAGCGCAAGGGCATCGCCGACGTCATCATCGCCAAGCAGCGCAACGGGCCCACGGGAGACTTCCAGGTCGTATTCCTCGCGGATCACATGACCTTCGCCAACTACGCCGGCGGGCCGCCATCGGAGCCGGAGGGACAACCGTTTTAGTCAGTCTCTAGTCTGGAGTCTGGAGTTTGGTTGTTGCGGCGAAGCAAGTAAGAATCGGCCAATGGCAGTCATCGCGTGAACGACAAACCACAAACGACAGACCACGGACCTCCAACGCGGGCCCTCATCGATCTCGATGCCATCGCATCGAATTACCGCTTCCTGCGCGAACGTGTCGGACCCGAGCGCGCGGTGTACGCCGTCGTCAAGGCCGATGCCTACGGTCACGGGGCGTCGGCGGTCGCGCGCCGTCTCTTGCGGGAAGGGGCGGATCGTTTCGCCGTGGCGCATACCGAGGAGGGCGCGGCCCTGCGGCGTGCGGGGGTCGGGGGTGAAATCCTGATCCTGTCCCATGCCGAGCCCTCCGACCTGCCGCGCCAGCGCGCGTACGGTCTGACGCCGACTCTCTATGACCGGGAGCAGGCGCAAGCCGTCGCACTCGCGGTTCGCGGCCTCTCCGAGCCCCTGCGGGTCCACCTCGAGCTCGACACAGGCATGGGCCGCACCGGCATCCGGCCCGAGGAGCTCGATGCGGTCATCGCGCTGCTCGCCGGCGTACCGCAGCTGGTGCTCGCCGGAACGTTCGCCAACCTTTCGGCGGCCGACGACCCGTCTTCGCCCGAGACCGGACGGCAGGTTGCGGCGCTCGAGGCCTGCGTGGAGCGCCTTCGAGCCGCGGGCATCCACCCCGGAATGGTGCATGTCGCGAACTCCGCGGGAATTCTTGCGCATCCGTACTCCTGGTTCGACGCGGTCCGGCCGGGCCTCGCGCTCTACGGAATCGCGCCGTCGCCGTCGTTCGACGCGGTCGGTCTCTCCCCGGCGCTGTCGCTCGAAACGCGGGTCGTGGCCGCGCGGCGCGTGCCGGCCGGCACGCCCCTCGGCTACGGGGGTTGTTTCGTCGCGCAGCGGGACACGACCGTCGCCGTGCTTCCGATCGGATACCATGACGGTTTCCGTCGTTGCTTTTCCGGGAGGACCGAGGTGCTCTTGCGGGGCAAGCGGGCACCGGTTGTGGGGGCCATCAGCATGGACGTCACCCTGGTAGACGCGACGGACGCCGGGGCCGCGCGGGGCGATCGCGCCGTCTGTCTCGGGCGCGAGGGCGGCGAGGCCGTGACCGCGTGGGACCTTGCCCGGGCAGCCGGAACGATTCCTTACGAGATTCTCTGCGGGATCGGCCCCCGCGTCGCCCGCGTGTACGAGAGCAAGGCCCCGTGATCACGCGTGCTCTCGAAGCGGTCGGTCGGGCGGTGCTCGGCTTGCTCGAGGGACTCGGCCGCTTCTTCACGATGCTCGGACGTGTGCTTCTGTGGGCGCCGCGCCCTCCCTACGATGGTTCGGAGCTCCTGCGCCAGATGGTGCGGGTAGGCTTCAACTCGATGCCGGTCGTTTTTCTGACGACGCTCTTCACGGGCATGGTGCTCGCGCTCCAGGCTCACCATGCTTTCGCGAAGTTCGGCGCGACGAGCATGGTCGGTGGCGTGGTCACGCTGTCGCTCTTGCAGGAACTGTCCCCGGTGCTGTCGGCCCTGATGGTCACGGGCCGCGTCGGAAGCTCCATGGCCGCCGAGATCGGCTCGATGCGTGTGACCGAGCAGATCGACGCACTGACGGCGCTTGCCACGGAGCCGGTGCAGTACCTCGCCGTGCCCCGCGTGCTGGCGTCGATCCTGATGCTGCCGATGCTCGTCGTGATGGGCGACGTCGTCGGCATGCTGGGCGGCCATTTCGTCGCCGTGAATCTGCTGGGAGCGAATCCCGTGGCCTACTACGAGAGCTCGTTCCGGTACGTCGACATGAACGACTTCACCGCCGGGCTCATCAAGGCGGCGGTCTTCGGCCTGATCTTCTCGGTCGTCGCCTGCACGAAGGGCTACTACACTTCGGGGGGCGCGGAGGGAGTCGGCCGGTCGACGACCCAGGCGGTCGTCGTTGCGAGCCTCGCCATCCTCCTGTCCGACTTCTTTCTCACGAGACTCCTGTTTTGAGCTCCGTCCCGGCGCCCCCGAAGCTGCGGGTCGAGGGCCTGTGCAAGGCCTTCGGGGGCCGGCCGGTCCTCGATCATGTCGATCTGTCCGTCGCGCCGGGCGAATCGGTTGTGATCGTCGGGCCGTCGGGAACGGGCAAGAGCGTGCTCCTGAAGCACTTGATCGGTCTCCTCCGGCCCGACAGCGGCCGGGTGTTCGTGGACGGACTGGATTTCTGGGCCCTCGACGCGGTCGCCCGCAATGCCGTGCGCAAGAAGTTCGGGATGGCCTTCCAGGAGGGCGCGCTGTTCGATTCGATGAACGTCTACGACAACGTGGCCTTTCCGCTCCGGCGATCGGGCCGCTCTCCGGCCCAGGTCCGCGCGCGCGTGGAGGAATGCCTCGAGCTCGTGCGGCTGCCCGATGTCGGCGGCAAGCACCCCACGGAGCTCTCCGGCGGCATGCGCCGCCGCGTGGGGTTCGCGCGGGCGATCGCGCACGAGCCCGAAGTCCTGCTCTTCGACGAACCCAACACGGGGCTCGACCCGATCACGACCGACATCATCGCGGAGGTGATCCTCGGCATCCGGCGGCGGCTGCGCGTGACGATTGTGACGATCACGCATCACATGGCCAGCGCGCGCAAGATCGGGGACCGGCTCGTGCTGCTCTTCGGCGGGCATATTCTCTTCCAGGCCGCCCCCCAGGCGTTCATGGGGTCCAGTGACCCGGCGGTGCGTCAGTTCGTGGATGGGCGGGCGGAGGGTCCGCTGACCATCGAGTTCGAAAAGGGGACCGGCAAGGTTATGTGGGAGGCGCAATGAGCACTGCAGCGAAAGTCGGAGCGTTTTTCCTGGTGGCCCTGGCGCTGACGGGCCTCTTGATCTGGAAGATCGAGGACCTGAGATTCGGGAAGGTGACGGCCCGCGTCCTTTCGGTCCAGTTCGACAACGTGGCCGGCTTGAAGGGCAAGGCCGACGTGCGCATGGCCGGCGTGCTCGTCGGCAAGGTCGGGACGATCCGGCTGGTGGGCGGCAAGGCGCTCGTCGACATCGAGCTGGCCGGGGACGTCGCGCTGCGCGAGGGCGCCTCGGCCGCGATCCAGAGCGTCGGGATGCTCGGCGAGAAGTATGTGGAGCTCGTCCCCGGTCCGGTCGGCGCGGGCCCCCTGCCCGCGGGAACCACGATCCATGGCGACGTGCCCGTCTCGTTCGAGCAGATCACGAAGCTCGCGCGCGACATCGAGGTGGACATCCGCGACATCACCAACAACCTCAAGCAGTCCCTCGGGGGAGCGCTCGGCGAGGAGCGGCTGACAGGGATCGTCGACAACGTGCTCGTGCTCTCGCGGGAGCTCCGAAAGCTCCTGGAGTCCAACCGCGCGAGCATCGATGCGACGACGGCGAACTTCCGGGAGTTCTCGACGCAGATGACTCAGCTCGTCAGCCGCATCGACCGGCTCGTGGCATCCAACCAGGGCGGCGTCACCCAGACCGTGGACAACGCGAAGGAGCTGACCGCGAAGCTGCAGACGACCGTGGACAACATGAACGCCATCACGGGGCAGATCCAGTCGGGCCAGGGAACGATCGGCAAGCTCGTCAAGAGCGACGAGACCGACAAGAACCTGAACGACGCCCTCGTGGCGGTCAAGGACGGCGTCAACAGCATGACCTCGGCGTTAGCGACCGTCAAGAAATGGAACATCGACCTGGGGCTGCGGGCCGAATACCTCTCGCGGTTTCAGAAGGGCCAGTCGTACTTCACGCTGGACGTCATTCCGCGCGACAAGCCGCGCTTCTATCGTCTGGAGCTCTCGAGCCAGCCGTTTGGCGTGCAGCGGGACACCACGCGGATCATCACGACGAGGTTCCCCGACGGTCACACCGAGACGGTCAGCGTGGACGAGCAGGAATTCAAAGACACCGTCGCGATCTCCGCCGAGGTCGGCTTTCGCCTCGGACACTGGATCGGCCGGGCGGGGCTGATCGAGAACACGGGCGGCATCGGGCTGGACTATCTGACGCTGAAGGACCGGCTCCAGCTCTCGGCGCAGTTCTGGCATTTCGACCGCAACGAGCTCAGCCCGCAGGCCAAGCTGAGCGGGCGTTACTACTTCTCTCCTTCGGTCTTCGTGACGGGCGGTTGGAACGACTTCCTCAACACGAAGGCGCACCTCGACTCGGCATTCTTCGGGGCAGGGATCCGCTGGGGCGACGACGACGTGAAGTACCTCGCCGGATCGATACCGACGCGATGAGGGGAGCCTGAGCGGTGGCGAAAGCGACGACCGTCTTCGCCTGTCAGTCCTGCGGCTCGGTGTCGCCCAAGTGGCTCGGCCGCTGTCCGGAGTGCGCGGAGTGGAACTCCTTCATCGAGGAGGTGCGCGCGGAGGCGCCGCGCGCCGCTCAAGCCGCCGGAGCGCCGCAGGCCGTGTCCATCGGCTCGATCGACGCGGGAGAGAGGCTGCGCCTGACGACGGGCCTGCCGGGGTTCGACCGCGTGCTCGGCGGCGGTCTCGTGCCGGGCTCGGTCGTGCTCCTCGGCGGCGAGCCGGGGATCGGAAAATCGACGCTGCTGCTGCAGGCGGGAAGGGGGCTGGCCATCCAGTCGTGCGACGTGCTCTACGCGAGCGCCGAGGAGTCGGCGCCGCAGGTGCGATTGCGGGGCGGCCGGCTCGGCATTCACGAAGGGCGGCTCCTGGTCCTGGCAGAGACCGACGTCTCGCGGATCATCGCCGAGGCTCAGTCGCGCTCTCCCGCGGTCGTCGTGATCGATTCCATCCAGGCGGTCCGCGAGCCGTCGCTGACGTCCGCGCCGGGCACCGTCTCGCAGGTCCGCGCCGCGGCTTCGGAGCTGACCCGCTACGCGAAGTCGCGCGGCGTCCCGGTGCTCCTCGTCGGTCACGTGACGAAGGATGGGTCGCTCGCGGGCCCGAAGTCGCTCGAGCACCTCGTGGATGCGGTCGTGTCGATCGAGGGGGACCGGGGCTCGTCGCGGCGGCTTCTGCGGGCGACGAAGAACCGGTTTGGCCCCGTGGACGAGATCGCGCTCTATGAAATGACCGGGGAGGGCCTCGCGGAGCTTCCGAACGCGTCGGCGGTGTTGCTCGCGGAGCGGCGTCCGGGGCTGCCGGGCAGCGCCGTGACCGCGGCCCGCGAAGGCGCGCGCTCGGTGCTCGTCGAGATCCAGGCTCTCGTCGGCGCGGCCTCGGCCGGCTCGCCCCGGCGGGTGGCGATCGGCGTGGACGGCGGCCGCCTGGCGTTGCTCCTGGCGGTCGTCGAGGGATCGGGGCTCGCGCTCTGCTCGCGTGAGGTGTTCGTGTCGTGCACCGGCGGGCTCGAGGTGACGGAGCCGGCCGCGGACCTTGCCATCGTTGCGGCGCTCGTCTCTTCCGCGCGATCGAAGCCCCTGCCCGACGGAAGCGTTTTCTTCGGCGAGATCGGCCTGCTCGGCGAGGTGCGGCGCGTGCAGGCCGGGGCCTCGCGCCTCAAGGAGGCGGCCGCGCTCGGGTTCGGCCGCGTCTACCTGCCCTCGGGCAACGCCGGCGACGCGGCGGGCTTCCCGGATCTCGCGTGCCGGCCGGTGGACAGGGTGGCGAGTTTCCTGGCGGAGCTCGGCGGACGGTAGACGGTAGACGGAAGACGGAAGACGTGGATCGGGCGATCGTTTCCCGTCTCCCGTTTCTCGTCTTCCGCTTCTATCCCGTCAAATACTCCGGCATCGCGTCCGTGAGCTTGCGGTAGGCGTCGAGGTATTTCTCGCGCGTGGTGCGCACGACGCCCTCGGGCAGTTTGGGCGCGGGCGGTTTCTTGTCCCAGCCGGTCGACTCGAGCCAGTCGCGCACGAACTGCTTGTCGAAGGAAGGCTGCCCCTTGCCCGGGGTGTAGTGGGCCATGTCCCAGTAGCGCGACGAGTCCGGCGTGAGGGCCTCGTCGATCCAGACGATGCGGCCGTCGAGCCTGCCGAACTCGAGCTTGGTGTCGGCGAGGATGAGGCCGCGGGAGGCCGAGTGGTCGCTCGCCCGCTTGTAGAGCGAGAGCGTCATGTCGCGCAGACGCTCGGCCTCGCCCGCGGGCAGGGCGCGCGCCATGGTCCCGAAGGAGGTGTTCTCGTCGTGGCCCGTTTCGGCCTTGGTCGCCGGCGTGAAGATCGGCTCCGGGAGCTTGTCGGCCTCGCGGAGGCCGCCGGGAAGCCGGATGCCGCAGACACGGCCGGTCTTGCGATACTCGGCCCAGCCGGACCCGGCCAGGTACCCGCGCGCCACGCACTCGAAGGGGATGACCTCGCATTTGCGGACGATGACAGAGCGTCCGGCGAGCATCGGGGCGTCCGGCTTCAGCTCTTCGGGAAAGCGCGCGATGTCGCTCTCGATCAGGTGGTTGTCGACGTCCGAGAACTTCCGGAACCAGAAGTTGGACAACTGCGTGAGTATCTTGCCTTTATCGGGTATCCCGGGCGACAGCACGACGTCGAAGGCCGAGATCCGGTCGCTCGCGACAAGTAGTAGAGAGGCGCCGAGATCGTAGAGCTCGCGCACCTTGCCGCGCCGGGAAAGGCGCGCGCCGGACAGATGGGTTTCTGTGATGGTCGTCACGGGCCGGAAAAGTTAGCACAAGCGAGGATTGCAATGCCGCTCTGTTATCGTCCTCTGCCATGCGCGTACGTCTGAGCGATACGCTTTCCCCGGGCGCTGCGGCGCGGTGCATAGCGTTTCTCCACGAGGGCCGCGACCCGTCGGCCGGAGCGCCAGCGGCCCTGCGCTCGAGGCTGCGGCCCGCTGTGAAGGCGGCGAAATTCCGCGGCAAGGCCGGCGAAATCGGGGAGGAGGGCGGCTGGACGCTCTGCGGCCTCGGCCGCGGGCCGGCGCCAGCGTTCCGCCTGCGATCGACGCTGCGCCGGGCGGTGAAAAGGGCCTTGCGGCAGCCGCACCGGACAGTCGCGCTGTGTTTCGACGAGGGGGTTTCCGAGCCGGCCTTCCGCGCTCTGCTGCCGCACATCGCGCTCGCGGACTACTCTTTCGACCGATACAAGTCGAAGAAGACGGGTTCGCAGCGCAAAGCCCAGGCCGTCGTCCTTCCTCCTCCCGGCCACAAGGCGCGCGCATTCGCGCAGGCAATGCGGGAGGCCGAGGCCGTCGCAGACGCGGTGCGGTGGGCGCGCGACGTCGGCAACACGCCGGGCAACGACCTCGGCCCGGT
>JBGPGG010000098.1:0-11034 GCA_041483715.1 Thermoanaerobaculia bacterium | reverse complement strand
TCCGAAGCGCCGTGCGCGGCGGCGAACTCGGGCAGGGCGGCGAGCTCCTGGCGGTTCGACTTCATCCACGTGAAGATGATCCGCAGCCGGGGCGTCTTCGACCGTGCCGCGCGCCGAACCTGTTCGAGCGTGTCGAGGCAGGCGAGCAGCCTCTCGAACTTTGCCGGCACCCGGATCTTCTCGTAGGTCTCCTTCGTCACGCCGTCGATGGATGCCGCGACCGTCGCGACCCCGTTTTTCACGAGCGCCTGGGCCGTCGGCTCGGTGAGGGAAAGGAGGTTGGTCGGAAACCAGAGATCGGGCACGCCGTAGCGCCCGGCGATTTCGACGATGTCGCGAAAGCGGGGATGGATCATCGGCTCGGCCGCGCAGGCGAGGGCGACGCGCCAGGCCCGCGGGAAGAGGTCGGCGGCGATCTTCTCGAATACGTCGACCGGCATGTTGCCGTCGTCCGACAGTTGCCGGTCGTAGGGCGGGAACGCGAGACGGTCGGTCTCCGCGAAGTAGCACATGACGCACTTCAGATTGCAGCGCGAAGTGAGGTCGAGGATGACGTTGAGAGGCCGGGGCATGACCGTGGGAATTATGTCACCTCCGGTCGCGTGGCCCGGCGGCGGCCGACGAAGACGGCGAAGTCGTTCGGGAGGAGCCCTTCGGTTTCGAGGCGCGCCTCGGCGGCACAGAGGACCTCGAGCAGTCGCTCTTCTTCGGCGGGGGCCCGACCGAAATTGAGCGCGAGGCCTGAGAGGAGGGGATGGAGCAGGCCGCCTCCCGCCGAGTACTCGGCCTCGGCCACAAAGCTCTTTCTGGCAAGCGGGAGCAGGTCCTCGCTGCGCGCGGCCTCGAAGGGGCTGTCGCGCGTAAGGCGCGCCGCGTCGACAGGCTCGCGGCGCCAGAGGGCCTCGCCAGTGTCCGCGTCCCTGCGTAGCCGCTGCGGCAGGAGTCGGAAATAGCGCTGGACGAGCTCCGTGCGCCGCTCCGGGTACTGGAATCGATTCGGGCCCACGTACTCGACGAAGACGAGCCGCCCGCGGGCAGAGAGAATGTCGTGGATGCGGCCGTAGAACTCCTCGAGCCGCCCGACGTGGTGGAGCACGTCGTGGACGATGACGGCATCCCACGGGCCTTCGGGAAGGGGCGTTGCGTTCGGGTCGAGCGGGGCGTGGGAGACCGCGGCCATGCCGCGCCGCCGGGCGTTGCGGCGCGCGCGCTCGACCGCCGCCGGGTCGGCGTCGACGGCCGTGATGGCGCCCACACCGTCCATGCGCGCGAGGGAGCGCTCGATGAACCCCTCGCCGCACCCGATGACGAGCACCCGCGGCAGCTCCGCGGGCAGGTGCCTGGTCCGCACGTGCGAGAGCCAGTCGACGGTCGGGTCGCCCGACGCACAGCGGTTGACGTGGCGCTGCAGCGTGGCCGAAGGCACCCAGAATGGCGATCCATGATGGCTCAACGCGCGCCCCCCCGGGCCCTCGCGCGGGCCGCCGCACACCCGAGCAGAAGAAGGATCGCCAACGACCCGATCACCATCGCCTCCCGACCCGAAACCGGAAACCTACTTCGAGCCGATCGCCTCCCGGAACTCCCGGAGGAGATTCTCCGGGATCTTCTCGGCCTTCGCCGCGCCCGAGGCTTCGACGATGAGGACGTGCGGCAGCTCCGGGGTGTCCTCCCACGTTTCGTGGCGTTCCAGGCCCTTGAGCTGCGCCACGTCGCTCTCGCCGTAGCGGCAGAAGGACGCGCGCGCGAAGCCCGCCGCCTTCATCGCCGAAGCGAGCATGGCCCGGTTGTAGAGAAACTGGTGTCCCCAGCCGTGGAAGGCCCGGTTCAACCGGATGGCGTCCTCCCGCGCATCGTCGTCTCCGGCCTGCGGGCCCCGGTAGTGCGTCAGGAGAACCCAGTCGAGGTTCGGCGTCGAAAGGCGCAGGATTCCGTCGGGCCGGAGCACGCGCCGGCACTCCGCGAGGAAGGCGAGGCCGTCGTCGAGCCCGAGATGCTCCAGGAAGTGCTCCGCGTAGATGGAGGCGACGTTCGCGAAGGGCAGCCCGTTGCGGACGTCGAGCACCTGGTCCACGCCGGGCAGTCCCTGGTTGTCGATGTTGATCCAGCCGGGGAGGGACTGCTGGCCGCAGCCGATGTGGAGGCGTATCGGCCGCCCGGCGGCCTCCGGCTCGCTCCGGGCCTTACGAAAGAGTCGCATCGCAAGTGCACCGTGTTTACCACATCCGCGCGCGGAGCGTCGAGGCACACGGCCAGCCCACGGCATCGAGGCCTTGTGTTAGGATCGCGGGAAATCTAAGGAGGTCGTATGCGAGGGTTCCTTAGCGTGGTCCTCTTCGCCTTCCTGGCTCTCCCGGCCTCTCTCTGTCTTTCCCAGACCAGCGCACTGTCGACCACCGGCGACATCGTCGGCCACGTCACGGACGAGCAGGGAGGGCCCCTTCCCGGCGTGACGATCGAGGCCCGAAGCTCGGCGCTTCTGGGCGTCCGGAGGGCGATCACAGATGCGGCGGGCGCCTATCGGCTGCCGGTGCTCCCTCCTGGCCCTTACAACGTCACGGCGACACTTCAGGGCTTCGCGCGCGTGGGGAAGACGGATACCGTGGCGCTCGGCAAGACGACGACGGCGGACTTCCGGCTGCGCCCGGCGGTCCAGGAGCAAGTCGTCGTCTCCGGCGAGGCGCCCGTCATCGACACCACCTCGGCCGCCGTGGGAAGCAACTTCGATAACCGGCAGATCCGCACGCTTCCGACCGGCCGCAACTACACGTCGGTCGTCCTGGTGGCACCCGGCGTCACGGCGCAGGCTTCCAACTCGGTCACCTTCGCCGGCACGATCGCGATCTACGGCTCCTCGGGGCTGGAGAACAGCTTCATCCTCGACGGCTCGGACACCAGCGGCGTCGAGTACGGCTCACAGGGCAAGAACCTCAACTTCGAGTTCATCCAGGAGGTCGACGTCAAGGCCGGCGGCTACCAGGCCGAGTACGGCCGCTCGACGGGCGGCATCATCAACGTCATCACGAAGTCGGGCGGCAACGAGTTCCACGGCGACGTGTTCGGTTACTACAACGCCGATTCGCTCCAGGCAGCCACCAAGCAGCAGCCCAACGAGACTCTTTACGGAACGAATCAGGGATTCTCGAGGTACGACTGGGGCCTCGATGTCGGCGGCTATGTCTGGAAGGACCGCATCTGGTTCTTTGGCGCGTACGACCGCGTGCAGGGTACGGTCACCGATCTGCTGACGGCCGGTCCCAATGAAGGCCAGCTCGTCAAGAGTCCCAGCGTGCAGAATCTCGAGTCGGCGAAGCTGACTCTACTGCTCAACCCATCGAACACCCTGGTGGGGACGTTCATCCAGGATCCCAGCACACAAACCGGCGCCATCAACGATGGCGCCCACAGCTTAAACGGCTCTTTCTCGACCTTCCTCGGACGGCAGGACCTCGGTGGGCAAGACTGGGGCGCCCGCTACAACGGCCTCTTCGGTCCGACCTGGGTCGCCACCGCCCAGTTCGCTCTCCATCAGGAGCGCAATGCCGTCAGCCCGGCCACCGAGGAGGGGACGGGGATCCAGTACATCGATTCCCGTCCCGGCTACAACAACGTTCAGACGGGCGGCTTCGGGCTGATTCAGAACAAGCAGTTCAAGCGCTATTTCTACGGCGGTGCTCTGACGAAGTACCTGGGAAACCACGAGATCAAGGGCGGCATCGAGTACGAGACCCAGGATGCGACGGTCATCAAGCGGATGTCGGGCGGTCTGCCGGGCGGTCAGCAGGTGAAGCTCATCGACAACTCCAGCGATCCCCTGAATCCCATCATCTACCGCCACTTCTACTGGACGATTCCCACCGCCTCGCTCCCGGACAACGTGCCTACGTCTCAGTTGGACGCCACGCCCGCCCACAAGGCGCTCTCGGCCTACCTCCAGGACTCCTGGGCGGTCCTTCCGAATCTGTCGGTGAATCTGGGGGTGCGGTGGGACCAGCAGAAGATCTACGACTCGGCCGGGGTCCAGCAGATCAATTTGAATGACGAATTTGCTCCGCGCGTGGGCATCATCTGGGACCCGTCGTCGGACCACAAGACCAAGGTTTACGGCTCCTTCGGCTATTTCTACGAGCAGATTCCGATGGACCTCGTCATCCGTTCCTATAGCTACGAGCGGCAACCGGTCATCTACAACTTCGATCCGACCTCGATCGTGCCGAACGACGCCGCCGCGGCCATCGCGGTTGACGACAACAAGATCGTCGGGGGCTTTCAGGACCTGGCGGATCCGAACATCAAGGGACAGTATCTGCGCGAGTTCCTCTTTGGCGCGCAGCGCGAGGTTATGCCGAACTGGGCGGTCGGCGCGAAGTACATCTATCGCAACTACGGCCGGGTCATCGAGGACTTTGTCTGCAGCGAGAACGCCGACTACTGCATCGGAAACCCGGGGGTGGGAGAAATGAAGACGCTCTTCTCCCTCCCCCCCTACTATTTTTCCGGGTTCCCCGCGCCGAAGGCCCAGCGCATCTACCGCGGCGCGGAGCTCGACGTCACCAAGCAGTTCTCGGATAACTGGTCCATGGTGGCTTCCTATCTGTGGTCCAATCTGACCGGAAACTTCGACGGCGGGTTCGCCCCTTATACGCAGCCCTTCGGCACGGCCGACCCGAACATCTCGGCCCAATACGACTACTATGACTTCTTCACGGCGGGACCGGTGCCCTGCACTTCGTTCTCCTCAGACGGAAAAACCTGCCTGAGCCAGGGTGCCGCCTTCCCCTACCACGCGACCGGCAAGCTTGACAACAACCGTACCAGCCAGATCAAGCTGTATGGCACGTACGTCACCCCCTTCAAGCTGAACGTGGGGCTGGCCGCCTACTACCGAACGGGCACGCCGGTCAGCCGGCTCGGATACTCGGTGGCCTACGACCGTTGGGAGTTCTTCATCCTCCCGCGCGGCACCGATGGGAGCGTTCCGTCGAACTACGAGGTGGACTTGCATCTGGGCTATCCGCTCCAGATCGGTCCGGTGACGGTCAATGCGCTCGTCGACATCTTCCAGCTCCTGAATTCTCAGAGGCCGATCTTCCTCAACGAGCAGTACAACAACGCGGAGTTCCAGAACCCGAATTACGTCTGCGGCTCGCAGCCGGGAAGCGTCGACGAAGGCGCTTGCAACCCGTATTACAAGACGGCGCTCGCGCGGACCTTGCCGCGGTCCGTGCGATTCGGGCTGCGGGTGTCGTTCTAGGAGTCGGTTAGGGCTCTCTCCCGGCGGGAGAGGGACGGGGTGAGGGGCACCCGGCTCAGCCCCTCAGCCCCTCAGCCCCTCAGCCCCTCAGCCCCTCAGCGCCGCAGCGAAGAAGTCGCCGAGAGCGGCCGCGACGGCGCCGGGGCGCTCCATCGGCGTCAGGTGACCCGCCGCAGGCACGGTGACGAGCCGTGAACCCGCGATCGCGTCCACCATGGCCCTCGAGTCCGCGGGCGGCGTGAGTGTGTCCGCCTCGCCCACGAGCACGAGCGTCGGGATCGCGATGTCCGGCAGCAGGTCCCGCGAATCCGGCCGGTCCCTCATCGCCGCGAGGTCCGCGGCCACAGTCTCGGGCTTCTGGCGGAGCATGATGCGTTTCACGCGCTCGACGAGGTCGGCGTTGGACAGGGCGTAGGAGGCGAGCAGGCGCGGGACCATTGCCTCGGCGATCGGGGTGACGCCCGCCGAGCGCACGGTGGCGATCGCCTCGTCGCGCTTTGCCTTTCCTGCGTCGTCGTCGGCCGAGGCGCGCGTGTCCACGAGGGCGAGCGCCGCGAGCTTGGCGGGCCTGCGGCGCGCCAGGGCGAGTGCCACGTACCCGCCCATGGAAAATCCCGCGAGGCCGGAGGGCCCGGGCAGGGCGTCGAGGATCGCCTCGACGAAATCCGCGTAGTCGTCGATGCGCCCCTCCGAGGCGGCGGGCGTCTCCCCGCGGCCCGGCAGATCCGGCTTCAGGACCCGGAATCGGCCGGACAGCGCGCGTGCCACGCCCGACCACATGGCGCCATCGAGGGGATAGCCGTGGACGAGGACGACCGCGGGGCCCTCGCCCATCTCGCGGATCCGCGTGGGCTGGCCTTTCCAGGAGATCTCCATCGCCGCGCCGCCCTCCGCTCCGTCAGACGGCTTCGACGCCGGCGCGCTGCGCCGATGCGGAGAGCCCGCCGTCGTCGATGACGGCCCGCAACAGCGCGACGCCGTCCTTGTCCCACCAGCCGTTCTGCACACCCTTGGCGAGGATCTCGAAGGCCGTGTCGACGGAGAGCGCCCCCCGGTAGACGCGGTCGGTGGTCAGGGCGTCGAAGATGTCGGCGACTGTTACGATCCGCACCGTGATCGGGATCGCGGCGCCGGCAATCCCCTCCGGATAGCCCGAGCCGTCGAGGCGCTCATGGTGGTGATAGACGACGGGGAGGGTCTTGCGCATGGTCTTCATCGGCGAGAGCAGGTCGTTGCCGACGACGGGGTGCTCCTCGATGATCATGCGCTCCTCGGCCGTGAGCGCGCCGGGCTTGCGGAGCACCGCGTCCGGGATCACGATCTTGCCGAGGTCATGGAAGAGCGCGCCGCGGCGCATGTCGTTGCGCGCGGCGGCGTCGAGCCCCATGCGCGTGGCGATGCGGTCGGCGTACTCGGCGACCCGGCCGCTGTGCCCGGCCGTGTAGGGGTCGCGGGCGTCGATCGTCTTGGCGAGCGTGAGGATCACGTGCTCGGCGTGCTCGTGCTCGTCCGCGAAGAGCTTGAGCATGACCAGGGCCCGGACGCGGGGGAGCAGCTCCTCCTGCGAGAAGGGCTTCGGGATGAAGTCCGTCACGCCCTCGGACTGCGCGTGGATCTTCTCGGAGGCCGTCGCCATCCCCGTCAGCATCACGACGGGCAGGAGGCGCGTGGCCGGGTCGGCGCGGATCGACTCGAGCACTTCGTGACCGCTGCGGTCGGGCAGTTGAAGATCGAGCAGCACGAGGTCCGGCGAGTCCGCGCGGATGCGGGCGAGGCCATCCTCCGCGGTGCCGGCTTCCTCGACGGTATACCCCGCGGGGGTCAGGAGGCGGCGCAGCAGCCGGCGGACCTGTTCGTCGTCGTCGATGACGAGGATCCGGGCGGACGGGGCTTCGGAAGGCGGCACGAGAGCCGATGAGCTCGGGTTCAGAGTGGAAAAAGTATAGCCGATCGGCGCGGCCCCGGGGCTTCAGGGGGCTGCAGCCTTCTTCGGCCGGGGCGTCGGTGCCGTCGCGGGGGAATTAGCGAGGGCCGCGACGAACAGAAGGAGCGCAACGGCTGGCATGGCTCTCGAGGATACGCCGGCGCCCCGCCGGCAGGAAGTCCGCGGCGACCGCGATGCGCCGCGTCAGGGTCGGGATCGCGGCGGTCTGGAGTTGTCCGGATGTGAGCCAGCGCACATCCGGAGAGTTTCGAGTTTCGAGTTCCGGGCTTCGAGTTCGGGGGCGGGCCGATCGTGTAGCGCGGTAGATGGCGATCTCGAGGCGGCGGTGGACGATGATGTGACGAGTCTGGCCGATGGGGCCGCCGCGCTCGAGAAGCAGGCCGAGGCCTCGCGCCGCAACGCGCAGGCGGGCGAGCGCGCGGGCGGGGGAGTCGGCCTGCGCGGAAGGGAACAGCCAGAGCCCGCGCAGCAGCTCTTGCGTCGACGGGACGAGCAGGACTCGTCCCTTGTCCTCCGCGGCGGCGGCTGCCACGAAGACACGCGAGGTCCGGGGCCGCGGTTTCTTTCGCGGAAAACGCGCGACGGCCCCAAGTCGCCGCGCTGCGCATCCGGCGGAGAGCGGGCAGGCGACGCAGTCCGGCTGGCGCGGCGTGCAGAGCAGCTGTCCGAGGTCCATCAGGGCCCCCGTGACGTCCCCCGGGCGTCCCGACGCGAGGAGGGCCATCGCGTGGGCGCGCACCTTTTCGTCGTGGGCGCGCGTTCCGGCGACGCCCTCGATGGCGAAAAGGCGCGAGAGCACGCGGGTGACGTTGGCGTCCACGGCAGGGACCCGCGCGCCGAAGGCGAGCGACGCCACGGCGGCCGCCATGTACTCCCCGAATCCGGGAAGTGCACGCAGCGCCGCCGGGTCGCGCGGCAGGCTGCCCGCGTGGTCGCGAAGGATCCGCCGCGCCGCCTCGTGCAGGTTGCGCGCGCGGGCGTAGTAGCCGAGCCCGGACCAGGCGGCAAGGACCGTCTCCGGGCGGGCCCGGGCGAGCGAGGCGATGTCGGGGAAGCGGGAGAGAAACGCCTCGTAGCGTCCCCGGACGGCCCCGACCGTCGTCTGCTGGAGCATCACCTCCGAGACCCAGATGCGATAGGGGTCGCGCGTGCCGCGCCAGGGAAGCTGCCGCTTTTCGCGGCGGAACCAGGCGAGCAGCTCGAGAAGGATGGCTTCAGGTTTCAAGGTTCAAGTTTCAAGTTGGCTCCGACTTGGAACCTGAAACCCTGCCAAGACGCTCCTACGACGTCGCGATGTCGGTTCTTGGCGCGATCCAATCCGGCTCTTTCATCAGCGCCCGGACGAAGGCCTTTTCCTGCTCGTTGGGCAGGGCCTCGGCCGCGTGCTTCGCGTACGCTTCGGGCGAGAGCTTTTCGCCCGTGACCGAGTAGGTCTTGCCCGCGAACTCGCCGATCGCGCGGTGGAACTTCATGTCCGGCGCCACGAAGGGCGTCGAGCCCGGGGGCAACAGGCGGCTGATCGACTCGAGCAGCTTGTCCACCTCCTGGCGGTAGAGCTCGCGCGAGAGCTCGTTCAGGTGCGCCTTGTCGGGGTCCGCGGGCTGCTTCGCCTCGTCGTAGCGCCCCTTCACGCCCCAGACGTAGAACCACTCGGCCGAAGAGGACGAGTCCTTGCCGAAGAGGTCGAAGGCGGTCGAGAGCCACTTGTTGATGTATTTCTGGAGGAGCGGCGCGGGAACGCGCCCGGCCTTGACGATCCGCTGCAGCCCCATGTGGCCCGTGCCGAGGTGAAAGCCCTCCTCGCGGAGCATGGGGCCCATCGAGCGCGCGAGCGGCGCGAACCCGGAGGTCGAGAGCATGTTCAGCTGGAACTTGCCGTCCCGGTCCACGAACTCGGTGTAGGTGAAGAAGTCGACCCAGTTGTCCACGTCGACGTTGAAGGATCCGAGCAGCCGGCTGTTCTGCCACGAGCGGCGCTCGAGGAGCTTGCGCGCTTCGATCTTGCCGGTTTCGCCGAAGTGGTTGACGAGCAGGTGGCACATCTGCCAGCCATGGCGCATCTCCTCGACCATGATGCGGGAGCAGCTGTCGGTGTCGTAGTCGGAGGGAGAGGTCTCGAGCAGATGTCTCTGCTGCTCGACCGAAGCGAACTCCGTGTCGCCCTGGTAGACGATGAGGTTCAGGAGGGCGTCCCGGATCTGCTGGTAGGGGATCTCCGTGACCCGTTCCCACTTCTTCTGTCCCCGGAAGTCTCCGTATTCGATCTCGTCCGACGGGATCTCGCCGTACTTGGCCTCGAAGGGATAGTCGGAGTGCTTGGGCAGGTGCAGGCCGATGTCCTTCTGCCAGTCCCGAAAGAGGTCGATCCAGTCGTCGAAGGTGGCGATTTTCTTCATGGAACTCCCGAAACCCGTATCATACCGACTTTATGCCGTTCGAAATCGACTGGGAGGGGCTCGTCGTCGGGTTCGAGAGCCGGTCCCACAAGATCACGCACTTCTTCGACCGGAAGACCGGCGATGTTGTCCAGGTTCTGGAGAAAAATGCGGCCCGGCACGCGGAGCTCTCCGCGGATCCGCGCTATGCCGCCCTGCCGCGGGATGAGGGGGAGCGGTCGCGAGGCGACCTCGAGGAATTCGCGGCCCACTGCTCGGACGTCCGCTGCCGGCAGGAGCTTTCCGCCACCCTCACGGCCGCGGACTTCTCCGGGGAGTTTCGCAAGGCGCTTCTGCGATATCCGAAGGAGGAGGCGCACTTCTTTCAATTCAAGGAGCGCCGGGCGAAGGAAAGAGCCGTGGAGTGGCTCAAGGGACAAAGGGTCATGAGTCATGAGTTGTGAGTTGTGAGTCATGAGTCACAACTCAAGACCGGCAATTTCAAGACCCCGAACCTTTCTGCAACGTGAAAATCCGGCGGATCCGCGAAAGTCGGCGACCAGGCCGAGTACTCGTCCACCGGGCCCCGATCGATTCGAAAGAAGTTTGCGCGCCAGCGCGGGGGCAGCGGCCCCGGGGCCAGCGAGTCGAGCGGAATGCGCAGCGTCGCCGACCAGCGATCGTCGCGCCGGCTCACCTTCGCCTCGAAGCCACGACAGTCCCATGCCGTCTCGGTTTGCATCGAGGTGCGCCGGCCCTCGGGCGAGTGAATCCGAGCGTCGAAGAGCGTGCCGAGCGGGTTGACCTCAAACTCGAAATAGACCGTCGGCGGATCCAGGGGAGCGAGGAAGACCTCGAAGACGTCCTCTTCCCAGAGGGGATCATCCCGCTCGCGGTAGGTCGCGATTACACCCGCGTCGCGTCCGTCGAAGCGAACGCAGAGGGTCCTCCCCCGCACTCCCACCCGGACGGCGGTTCTCAAGCGGGGGAGGGCGCCGGTGCGCGCGTCTGCCAGAAACACGGGCGTCAGGCCCACCAGCCGTTCGGTCTCCCGCAGGGGCGGGACGTCGATTTCGGGAAGGGAAAGGGACATCGGCGCCATTGTGGCCCACAACGGAAACGATGAGCCTGCGGACTCAAGGATCGATGGGCGCCCTGCTAATTAGCTGTCATTTCTCAACACGTTGTTCACTGAGTTCCGGTAATTGGGCGCGGAGGACTGCCCCCTCTCCCGGCGGGACCCGACCACCGAAGGCAAGCCCACGGCAGTAGGGAACGCCGTGCAAAGCACGGCGGTATCGGGTCGGGGTGAGGGGGAGCTCCCGCTGACCTCGATGGCGGCATGAGCGGTCCTTGTTTAGACGGGTGAGCTAACCCCTCACCCTTCCCTCTCCCCTCTGGGGAGAGGGTTTCTGTTGGGGCACGTCCGTGAATAACCCCTTGAGAATCGACTGCCAACG
>JBGPGG010000097.1:0-11361 GCA_041483715.1 Thermoanaerobaculia bacterium | reverse complement strand
GCTCCAGACCGACCAGTTCGAGAGCTCGCCGTTCGGGTTCAGGTGGCTGGGAATGACCGCGCCGAGCTGGGCGGTGTCGCCCACGCCGCCGGCGAAGCCCGGGACCGCGGGGGCCGCAAAGAAGTTGGCGTTGCGTTTGAAGTCGAGGATCGACTCGAGAGCGCCCTGCAGGGACGTCCGGTCCGTCGCGGCAAAGAGTTTCCCGCCGCTTTTGGTCGCGATGCAGTTCAGCGCCGGGAAGAACGCCGGATCCGAGTTCAATCCGACGACGTACACGGGGATGCCCTTGATGCGCACGCTCGGGTCGATCGCGTTGGCGACCGTTCGGCTGCCAGGCACGCTCTCGGGTAGAAGGACCTCGCCCAGATCGCCCGCCGGGCCGTTTCCGGTCACGCCGCCCACGCACGGATCCGAGGAGCACTCGTCGTGGCCGTCGGTGACGTACACGATGATGTAGTTGCGGCAGTCGATGGCCGGATCCGGAGATCCGCCCGGCGGGGTCGGAAAGACGCTGTTGACGAAGTAGTTGTAGGCGTCGATGAGCACGCCGGCCATGGGCGTTCCGGGTGCCGTCACCACGACTTCCTTTGCGTCCTCCGCCAGTGTGTACGCGACGTCGGCGGTCGCCGCGGAGTCGTAGCTGACGATCGAGGAGCTGAAGCGCAGCAGCCGCTTGATCGCCGCCTCCGGCGTATTGCCACCCGGGTAGTCGGTGCCGAGCCATTCACGATTGAACGGCACGACCGGCCAGTCGTCGGGGCTCGCCGCCGGCGCAACGGGGTAGACGTAGGGAGTCGTGAGCCCGTTCGGAGCCGACGGCGGGAAGCCCTTGAAGGAGTTGAAGTGCGCCATGCCGCCGCAATCCATCGAGTACGGATCGCAGCCCCCCGCCGGGATTCCCAGCGGGCAGGACGGCGCGCCGAACGCGTCGTTCGGGAACTGCTGGGTCTGGCGCGGGCGCTCCTTGTCGTAGACCGATGAGTACATGCCCTGGTTGTGGCGCTGCGACACACTCGTGCTGTCGGCCACGCCGTCCGCGTCGTTGTCAGGGGCGACTGGACAGCCAACGCTCGCGGTTGGGCAGGAGCCCCAGGGCGGGTTGCCGGTGAGGGAGTCGTTCGAGGTGTAGACCGGCGGCATGCTGTAGAGGTCGCCGCGCACGTACTTCACCCGGTTGCTCTGGATGAGCACCAGCGCCGGATCGGGGTCCGCTTGCGGATCGTCGAAGCCGCGCATGAAGACCGGCGAAGCGGGCAGCGGGATCAGGTTCGGCGCCGCGGGCTCGCCCAGGTCGATGACGCCGTTGCCGTCGGTGTCGACGAAGGCGCACAGGCGGGTCGCGTCATACGGGCAGGGGCCGCACACGAGCTGGCCTCCGGTGTAGCTCGCCGGGATGCCCGGGCACGGGCTGGCCGGCGGCGGAGGCGGCGCCATCGCGAAGAGACCGCGCACGGCCGGCGCGAGCCAGTTGGCGATCGCCGGCAGGAGGCTTCCCGCCGGGAAGTGACCGCCGGGCAGCGTCGGGACCAGGGTCGGGGTATTCGTCGCCGTGGGTGGCGGCGTGCCGGTCGGCGTGTTGGTCCGCGTGTTGGTCGGCGGAACGGGCGTGTTCGTCGGCGTGAACGTGTTGGTCGGCGGAGCGGGCGTGTTCGTCCGCGTATTCGTGCTGGTCGGCGGTACGGGCGTGTTCGTCCGCGTATTCGTGCTGGTCGGCGGGATGGGCGTATTGGACCGCGTGAACGTCCGCGAGGGCGTGAAGGTGGCCGTCGGCGGAAGCGGCGTATTCGTCCGCGTCGCCGTCTGGGACGGCGTGAAGGTCCGAGTCGACGTGGCCGTCCGCGTCACCGTCGCGGTATTCGACGGCGTCAGCGTGCGCGTCGCCGTGTTCGACGGCGTGAACGTCCGCGTCGCCGTGGCCGTGTTCGTCCGCGTCGCTGTGATCGAGGGCGTGAACGTCCGGGTAGGCGTGGCCGTCCGCGTGAACGTCGGCGTAATCGACGGCGTCAACGTCCGCGTGCTCGTCGCCGTGTTGGTCGGAGTGTTGGTCCGCGTCGCCGTAATCGACGGCGTGAACGTCCGAGTCGACGTGGCCGTCCGCGTGAACGTCGCCGTAATCGACGGCGTCAGCGTCCGCGTCGCCGTGTTCGACGGCGTGAACGTCCGCGTCGCCGTGGCCGTCTGGGTCCGCGTCGGCGTGTTGGACGCCGTCGGGGTCTGGGTGGCCGTGCCGGTGCGGGAGGGCGTCAAGGTGCTGGTGGCCGTCGGCGTCGCGAAGGTCGGCGTCCGCGTGCTCGTGGCCGGCGGCGTGTTCGTCGGAGTCTGGGAGGGAACCGGCGTGCGTGTTTGGGTCGGCGTCCGGGATGAGGTCGGAGTAAGGGTCACCGTCGGCGTCGAGGAGGTCGTCGGCGTCGGAGCGCTGGGGGGACCGTACTCGTCGATCTGCACCACCACGAAGGGGTCCGAGTAGTTGCTGCCATTGACGATGTGCATGCGCAGCTCGAACCCGGACTTGCCCGGACTCCGGTACACGACCATTGGACAGTGTTGAAGAGGATCGAACGTGCACGTCGTGTCGTCAGCGCCGCCCTTCGGGCCGAAGGCGCCCCTCCAGATGCCGGGCTTGATCGAGCCGCTCGGATACGGAAAGCGGGTGTCCGGGTTGGCCGGAGGGATCACGTAGGGCGGCAGGTCGGGCTGTCCCGGCGTTCCGTAGATGTGCGGCACCTTGTGGCCCATCTGCAGGAAGCGGCCCTGCTGCACGTCGGGATACTCCGCGACCGGGAACACCGAGCTGATCGAGCCGCCGGACGGGTAGAGCGAGTCGGCGAAGTAGAACCACTCGAGGCCGCCGTTCTCCAGCGCCTGTCCGGCCGTCGTCGCGCCGCCGATCGGGTAGCCGATGGGCGGCTGGCCGCGCGACGTGTCGCCGACGCTGTTCTCCGCCGCGCCGAACGTCTGGTTGGGGTTGCGGTAGTAGGCAAAGGCCCAGTTGACGCCGGCCGTGTTCGTCAGGACCTGGCGCAGAACGCTCTTGGCGACGCCGATCTTCGAGCCGACCGTGTTCACGGTTCCCTGGGGATAGATGAAGTCGTCCATGAACGCCGGCAGCCGGTAGACGTCCGAGAAGTCGTTGGTCATGGACGTCGAGGAGTCGAGGATGAGAAGCACGTTCGTGTTCGCGCCGGAGTTGGCCTGCAGCAGCTGGCGGTCGTCGGGCCGCGCCGGGGACGCCATCATGAAGAGCAGCAGGAACGTGGCCGCCGCGCGGTGCCGCGCCGCGAATCCCACGAGTCCCCGGGAAGTCTGACCGTGTCTCATGACTGTATCTCCTCAGAAGGGCAAGGGCCAGGGCAACGGCCCGGCTTCGACGTCGGCAACGAGAGCCTTGGAAAACTGGAGAAATCGATCGTCCTGCGAGCCCGTGGCCCTCAGCTCGAACCCGTACATGAACTGCGCCTGCTCGCTCTCCTCGTTGGCCTTGCAGCCGAAGCACAGGCGGCGGGACAGGCGGCCCGGGGTCGTGACGCGCACCTCGATGTCATCGTTGCCGACGAATCCGAGGACGGTCGCGAACCGGTGGCTCGGCATCTTGAACAGCACGTTGCCCGTGAAGTTCGGGACTGCCTTCGTCCCGAACTCGGTGCGGCCGAGGAAGGTCCCGAGGTTCGTGTTCATCTGCGCGGTTCCCCAGCGCACTCCCGCGTCGGAGGCGTAGAAGCCGCGGTTGACGGACCACTCGTTGGCCGCGATGCGCGTCTCGGTGGAGGTGATGAGCATCAGGGCGATGCCGATGACCGTCAGGATCGCGAGCACGAGGATCGCGATGACGAGCGCGGCGCCCCGCTCCTTCTGTCTGTTCGAAAGCATCGTCATCCCTGGAACGCGTAGTTGCGGAGGTTGACTTTCAACGTCTGGATGCGGCGCCGGAAGTTGCCCGGCGTGACCGGCGTCGCCGAGGAGTTCATGGTCTTGTAACCCTGCGAGGCGGGGCCCTTGTACGTGGGATCCGAATCGTGGGCCTTCGCGAGCAGCGAGATCATCACCGAGTGCAGCCGCGGACAGTGGATGGCCAGCGGCACGCCGGAGTGGCTCGAGTTGAACGGGTCCTGCTGCTGGAACTGGGCGTCGTCGACCGCGGACTCGCCCGCCGCGTTCGGAAACCACTCGTCGCAACCCGCCGTCGTCGAGAAATTCACGTCGGGGTCGTTCGTGGTCGCCGCGCAGCTCGAGAAGCGCGTCACCGAGCTGTTGCCGTCGCTGTCGATTCCGTAGGCGACCTGCATGTCCTCGACGTCGTCGGCCAGCCGCGTCACGTCGAAGGCGTTCCCGCGCCGAATCCCCTGGGCGAGGAACGGGTGGATCCCCGTCGGGTCCGTCACCGGGTCCGTCGTGATGAAGAACACGACGTCGTCCAGGATCCCGGCTCGCTTGAGCTCCTTGATCTCGCTGGCGTCCTTTCCGGGGGTGAGCGAGGGCAGCTCGAGGTTGAAGCGCGGGCCGAGCGTCCCGCCGAAATCCACGCTGCGGAACGTGTTTCCGCTGACGAGATTCGTGGGCTGCGTGATCACGCCGACGTTGTAGGCCGGCTGCGGGTAGCGCTGCAGGCCGATCGGAGGCCCGACGTCGCCGCAAGCGTGCAGATCGCTCTTCGCGTCCTGGACGATGACGAGCATTGGCCGGGCATTCGTGACCCCGGCCGTGTATGCGTCGATGGCGGCAAACTGGGGACGGCTCGACGCGTCGTTGTTCTGGTGCCAGCCCATCTTCAAGTTGCCGATGAGGGGGAGCGCATTCAGGTTCTGCGTGCCCGTGCAGGGATTGCAGCCGGTCTGCTCGTCGAACCCGATGAGCGGCGAAAAGAGGACACCGCGGATCTCGATCATGTCGGTGCCCGGGCGAACCTGCCAGGCGGTGTTATTGGTGTCGGTGACGGTCACGTTGGCGGCCACGTTGTCGTAGGACGCCGACGCCGGCGCGATCCCGGGCAGCTCCCGGTCGTTGTGGTTCAAGACGGCCTGGGTCACGTAGAGACCGCCGGCGCCGGCCATCCGGATGGCGCGCGTCATCTGGTAGATGCCGTACCGCACGTTGCCCTGCGCGTCGGCCACGTCCGTCTCGTTCTTGTTGATGCGGGCGCTCGCGTCGAAGACGGCGAGCAGGCCCACCATCGAGATGAGCAGGAGCAGCGTCACGACGATCATCTCCACCAGCGTGAAGCCGGCCGAGGTGCGGGAAGCGCGGCGGGCGCGGTCGTTCATCATGTTCAGTTCACGTTGGTCGCCGGATCGGGGTTCTTGATGAACCCCGTCACGCGCGCCGTCCGGGCCCCGATGCCGAGCCCCGTACCGCCGCTCGTGGACGTGACGGTCACGTCGATCCGCTTGAATTCGTAGATCACGCCGGCGCCGACGTTGTTGAGCGTGTAGGCGACGTTCGGCGCACCCCCGACGCTACGGAAGTGCGTGACCTCGTAGGATCGCTGAATGGGATTGACGATCGTCGACGGAAGCGTCCCGGTCGCCGGGTCCGGCAAGAATGCCGGCAGTTCGTTCAGGGGCCCCGACGTCGGGTGCACACCGACCGTCAGCTGGGGATCCGCCACCGGCAGGTTCATGAGCTGTTCCAACCGGTCGCGCGCCAGGTTGTGGATGCTCGTGTACTCGTTAGCCGCGTAGTTCGACCGGACGCTCGCGATGAAGAGCGGAGCGATTCCAAGCAGCACGATGCCGAGCAGTGCCACGGCAATCAGCATCTCGACGAGGGTCAGACCGGCTTCGCGGCGGTTGTGTTTCATCGTCAGTACCAGTTGACCGGAGTGATGACCGTGACCCGCCCGCTCGGGTCGGCGTTTATCCTGATCCGGTTCGGCGTCGGGGCGCCGACCGGCCCTTCGAGCGTGTAGGCGAGGCCGAAGCCGGGCGTCGGGTTGAGCGGCGGATTGGCGAGACGGCCGTCGCCGCCGAAGGTGACCGTCCCGCCCGCGGAGTTCGGCGTCGCGTAGAGCCGCGCGGCCTGCGCCGGCAGCGTCAGGTTCACCGGCACGTGCGTCGGGGTCGGCGCGGGGGGATTGGGTTCGACCGTTTGGAGCTCGACCGGCGGCCCGAGGGAGGTGATCAGCACGTTGACGGGCCTGTTGCGCTTGACGGCCTTGATCCTTGCCGCGAGCAGCGTGGTCTGGACCTCGCGCGCCGCGCTCTTCAAGGCGTTGCGCTGCGAGATCTTAAAAAACCAGGGGATCCCGACGAGCGAGATCGCCGCCAGGATCGCCATGACGACGAGCAACTCGACGAACGAGAACCCGCGGTTAGAGCGACGAGACGTCAGATGGAGCATCGCGAACGTAGTTAGAGCGATTCCCGTGCCCAGGCCCAGGTCCAGAATATAAACCTCATCATTTCAATGAGATGACTAATACCCACAAGGGTGTGACTCCGACTGGACCGCCGCTTTCCGTTACCCCTGGTAACAGGCCCGTGCGAGCCCCGCCACTCGCCAGCCGCCCCCCTTGCGGCCGCCGACTGACTCCTCGACTCTCGACGCTCGGTTCCCTAAACTGGAATGAACTTGATCAAACATGTGGCCGACTAAGCGAAGGGCTCCCGGAGCCGAGGCCCTCCTCGACAAGCTGCGCGCGCGCGGATGGAAGACGGAGGCCGAGCGCGACGAGACCCTGAATGCGGTCGCCGCCGCGCAGGACCTCGATGCGGACGACCTCGCGTGGCTCGCAGTCGATGCCGACGTGGCCCTGCGCCAGGCGGGCCTCGCCTTTCTCAAGCGCTACCCGTACGAGGCCACGTCCGCGGCGATCTTCCCGTTTCTCGCCTCCAAGACCGAAGTCGTCCGCCGGCAGGCGATGCAGTCCCTCGAGACGCTGGCCGGCGGCAACTTCATGGAGCGCCTCCACGGATTCCTGGCAAACCCCGACCCGGTCGTCGTGCACGCCGCGCTCGACCACCTGCGCAGGAGCCCGAACGAGCGGGCGCTGCCGTGGATCGCGAAGGCGCTGACCTCGGGCGGCGCGCCGGCGCTCCGAAAGAAGGCCTTCGCGATCGTCGAAGCGACGGCCTCGCCGCGGGCCGCCGGAATCGCCCTGCACGCCCTCGACGACGAAGACGAAGGGATCCGCTTCCGCGCCGTGCAGGTCCTCGCGAAGTATCCCGACGAGTCGCACATCGGCCCGCTCTTGAAGCACTGCCGCAATGACTCCCACCGCGTGCAGGACGCGGCGATCGCCGCGCTCGGGCCCCTTCTCGCGAAATCCCAGGCGCGCAACGACGAGGTCCTTCCGCTGCTCTCCGACTCCAACCCCAAGGTCCGGGAGCTCGCCTCGCGCATCATCGCCACGCAGGAACCTGCCCGCATCGCCGACGCCTTCCTGCGGACCTTCCGCACGACCTACGGACCGGCGAAGGACCGCGCGGTCGATGCCCTGAGGGAGCTGGGACCAGAGTTCATCCGCGCCTTCCTCGAGCGCGACAAGAGCGCCGATCCCGTGGAGTCGGCCCTCGCCGTCTCGATCGCGGTGACGATCCGGTCGCCCGAAGCCGTGCCCCACTGCATCCGATTCCTGTCGTCCGACGACTGGTGGCTGCGCGACCGCGCCGCGCTGACGCTCGCGGAGGTCCGCGACGAGTCCGCCCTGCCGCACCTCCTGAAGATGCTGCAGCACCCGGAGTCGAACCTGTCGGCCGCCGCGGCCCTCGGGCTGTGGGGGACGCCAAAGGCGCTGCCGGGCCTGCTCGAGGCCTACAAGCAGGCGGACGCGCAGAAGGACCTGCGCCTGGAGATCCTGGATGCGTTCTCCCGGATCGAGGACCCGCGCACGGCGCCGCTGCTCCAGAAGATTTCCCAGGTGGACCCGGATCCGCTCGTGCGCGAAAAGGCCGCGCGCCTCTCGGCGGCGCGCTCGGGAGCCCCGGTCGTGACCGGCGCCAGGACCAGCAGTTTCGCGGCCATCGATTTTTCTGCCAACCCCAAGCCGGGCCTCCCGGACCTGCTCCGCCACGCCCGCGCCATGGGGGCCTCGGACCTGCACCTTGCGACGGGCACCGTCCCGCAGATCCGCCTCCACGGAAAGCTCGGTCCCCTTCCCCTGCCGGCGTCGAGCCCGGAGCAGATGGAGGCGTGGCTCACACCGATCCTCTCGGAAGATCGGGCCGGCATCCTCGCCGAGCGCCGCCAGATCGACTTCTGCCACAAGGATCCAGAGCTGGGCCGGTTCCGCACCAACGTGTTCTTCCAGCGCAAGGGGCTCTCCACGGTGATGCGCCTGGTCCCCCTCGACATCCCGAACCTCACGGACATCGGGCTGCCGGAGAGCCTCTGGGAAATCACCACCTATTCGCAGGGCCTGATCCTCGTGACCGGCTCCGCGGGCTGCGGCAAGACGACGACGCTGGCCGCCCTCGTCGACCGCATCAACGAGACCCAGCGCGGCCACATCATCACCGTCGAGGACCCGATCGAGTACGTCCACGCGAACAAGGAGTCGCTCGTCAACCAGCGCGAGGTCCCGGCGCACTCCCGCTCCTTCGCGAAGGCCCTGCGCCAGTCGCTGCGCGAGGACCCGGACGTGATCCTCGTCGGCGAAATGCGCGACCTCGAAACGATCTCGCTCGCGATCACGGCCTCCGAGACCGGCCACCTCGTGCTCGCGACCCTCCATACGACGACCGCCTCTTCGACGGTCGACCGCATCATCAACGCCTTCCCGCCCGACCAGCAGGGCCAGATCCGCATGATGATCGCCGATTCGCTGAAGGCCATCCTCTCGCAGTCGCTGCTGCCCCGGCGCGATGGAACCGGGCGGGTGGCCGCCTTCGAGATCCTGCGCAACACGCCGAACGTGGCCGGCCTGATCCGCGACGCCAAGACCTTCCAGATCCCGACCGCGATCCAGACGGGAAGCGCCTCCGGGATGATCCTCATGGACGGCGCGCTGCTCCAGCTCGTGCACGACGGGATGATCGAGCCGCGGGTGGCCTACGACCGGGCGCAGCGCAAGGAGGCGTTCGAGCCCTTCCTCGCCGCCGAGGAAGGGGGCGCCGCATGACGGGCCCCTCGGGCGACACGAACCGGATCGACCGGTTCCTCGCGATCCTTCCCAAGAGGAGCGGCTCGGACCTCCACCTGTCCGTCGGATGCCCGCCGATCGTTCGCATCGACGGGGAGATCGAGCGGATGCGCTACCGCACCCTGTCCGAGGGGGACTTCTACAATCTCCTCGGGCCCATCACGCCGCCGAAGATCTGGGAGTCCTTCAACGAGACCGGCGACGTGGACTTCGCGTACCAGATGGGCCAGCAGGCGCGCTTCCGAGTCAACCTGATGCGCCAGGAGCGCGGGTCGGCCGCGGTGCTGCGCCTGATCCCGTCGCGCGTGCCGACGGTGGAGGATCTGAACCTTCCTGCTCCGGTCGCCGCGCTCTACGCCGTGCCGCGGGGCCTCATCCTCGTCACGGGGCCCACCGGCAGCGGCAAGTCCACCACGCTCGCAGCGGTCCTCGACCGCGTTAACAAGCGCCTGGCCCATCACGTGATCACGATCGAAGACCCGATCGAGTTCGTGCACACGAACGACAAGTCCATCTTCACCCAGCGCGAGATCGGGCCCGACGTCGCGAGCTTTGCCGAGGGCGTGAAGGCCGCCATCCGCGAGGACCCCGACTGCCTGCTCGTGGGCGAGATGCGCGACCTCGAGACGATGCGCATGGCCCTGACGGCCGCGGAGACGGGGCTTCTCGTTTTCGCCACGGTCCACACGAACTCCGCGGCCAAGGCCGTCGACCGCGTCATCGACGCCTTCCCTGCCGAGGAGCAGGAGCAGGTGCGGATCGTGCTGGCCGAAGCCCTGCGCGGCGTCGTCGCCCAGCAGCTCCTGCGCAAGAAGGGCGGGGGGCGCACGGCGGCCTTCGAGATCCTCCTCGGCTCCTCCGCCCTCTCCAACTCGATCCGCGAAGGCAAAACCGCCCTCATCAACAACCAGATCGCGACCGGCAAGTCCAAGGGGATGATCTCGATGGACCAGTCGCTCACGGAGCTCGTCAAGAGCGGCGTGGTCGAGCCCGGCGAGGCGCTCGAGAGGGCGATCGACAAGGAAACCTTTAAAGGGATGATCGCAGCCCGGGGTCAGGTCTGAATTCTTCTGAGTTTCGGTCCTCCCCCGGTTTCAGCCTCGAAGGTTGGGAAACTCCGAAGAATTCAGACCTGACCCCACCGGCAGCCTCAAGGTAAATACCGCCCCTCCCCCCGGCCGGTCCGAGACATCCACGGTGCCGCCGTGGAGCTCGGCGATGCGGGCGACGATCGAGAGGCCGAAGCCGGAGCCGGCGGGCTTGGAGGAGTAGAAGGGCAGGAAGATCTTCTCGCGCGCGGCAGCATCCACCCCCGCGCCGCGGTCCCCGATGGCAAGCGTCACCTCTCCGGTCCCGCGCCCGCCCGCCAGCGTGATCGCGCCTGGCGCGGTGCGCCGGGCCTCGGGCGTCGCCTCGACCGCGTTGCGCAGCAGGTTCACGATCGCGCGGCGCAGCAGAACGGCCGAGCCCAGGACCTCGGGAAACTCGCCGGAGCGTTCGACGGCGACGCCTGGATACGCCCGCTCCAGCTCGCCCGAGGCCGCCTCGGCGATCGTCTCGAGATCGATCGGCTCGGGCAGGAACCCCTCGGGGCGGGCGAACAGGAGGAAGTCGCTCGTGACGCGGCTCATCTCCTGCGCCTCCTGGCGGATCGCGCGGACGTACTCGGCGCAGCGCTCGGGATCCGCCGACCGGAGCGCGAGGTCCGCGAAGCCGTCGATCGCGGCCGCGGCATTGCGGAATTCGTGAGCCGCTCCCGCCGAGACCTGCCCGAGGTCGGCCAGATGCCGGGCGAGCGCGACGCGGCCCTCGAGCTGGCGGATCTCGGTCAGGTCCGTGAAGAGCGCGACGGCGCCGAGGAACCTTCCGTCGCCGCCCTCGGCGGGCGTGGCCGTTACGCCGAGGATCCGCTCCGGCTCGTGCTCGCGGTGCCAGCGCACCTCTCGGCGGCCCGCCACCGTGCGCAGCGAGAGGACCTGCTCGACCAGGGCCTGAAAGTCGGGCGTATCGGAGAGGACCCTGCTGAAGGGCTCCCCGCGGACCTCGCGCGGAAGCCTCAAGATCTCGCGGCCCGCGTCGTTGAGCTCGACGACCTGGCCCTGCGGGTCCACGGACAGCAGGCCCGTGGGCAGGTTGCGCGACAACGCGCGGGCGGCCGTCTCCAGGTCGTCGGCCCGTTCCTTCTCGCGCCGGGCGAGCCGCTCGAGCTCGAGCTCCTTCTCGTGGAGCGTCGCGATCGTGGTCTCGAAGCGCGCCACGAGGAACTCGCGCTCGTCGCCCGACTCGCG
>JBGPGG010000096.1:0-11485 GCA_041483715.1 Thermoanaerobaculia bacterium | reverse complement strand
GGCGCAGGCGTACATTCTGACGAAGGAAGAGGGCGGGCGGCACACGCCGTTTTTCAACGGGTACCGGCCGCAGTTTTTCTTCCGGACGACCGACGTGACGGGGACGGCGCAGCTGCCCACGGGCGTCGAGATGGTGATGCCCGGCGACAACGTGAACCTCGAGATCAACCTGATCACCCCGATCGCCATGGAGAAGGGCCTGCGCTTCGCCATCCGCGAGGGCGGCCGCACCGTCGGCGCCGGAACCATCGTCGAGATACTGGAATAAGCGTAGGGGCGGGGCTTGCCCCGCCCGCGAGGACGTATGCAAGAAAATATCAGCTTGGCCTGCCCCGTGTGCAAGCGCCGGAACTACACGACGACCAAGAACAAGAAGACCAACACGGAGAAGCTGGAGCTGTCGAAGTACTGCCGCTTCTGCCGCAAGCACACGCCGCACAAAGAGGGGAAGGTCTAGCAGACGTAGCGAGCTTTAGGGGTGTAGCTCTAATTGGTAGAGCGGCGGTCTCCAAAACCGTAGGTTGGGGGTTCGAATCCCTCCACCCCTGCCATAGACGGTGAGCGGTCAGCAGTTAGGCGAGACAAAAAGATGTTGCCAGTAAAAGAGTGGTGGCCGACGACGCGGAACTTCTTCCGCGAGGTCTGGTCCGAGATGAAAAAGGTCAGCTGGCCGAGCCGGGGCGAGGTCACGGGGACGACGGTCGTCGTGATCATCGCGTGCTTCCTCTTTGGCTTCTACCTCTTCGTGGTGGACAGCGGCCTGGCGTGGCTGGTCGACAAGATCTACAAGGCGACCGGGGTGGTGGCCGCATGATCACCGAGACCAAGACGAAAAACTGGTACATCGTCCACACCTACTCTGGCTTCGAGGAGCGAGTCCGGCAGAACCTGCACCAGCGCATCGAGGCGATGGGGATGCAGGAGAAGTTCGGCGACATCCGGATCCCCACGGAGACCCTGGTCGAGATGAAGGGCGGGAAGCGGCGCGAGATCCAGCGCAAGTTCTTCCCCGGCTACATCATCATCGAGATGGAGATGTCCGACGACGGCTGGCACCTCGTCAAGAACACGCCCAAGGTCACCGGTTTCGTCGGGTCCGGCAAGGAGCCCACGCCGCTCACCGCCGAGGAGGTCGAGCAGATCCTCCACCGCGTGACCTCCACCAAGGAGAAGCCGAAGCCCAAGCACACGTTCGAAAAGGGCGAGCACGTCCGGATCACGGACGGCCCCTTCACGAACTTCACCGGGGTCGTCGAGGAAGTCAACCTCGATCGGTCGACCCTGAAGGTCATGGTCACGATCTTCGGCCGTTCGACGCCGGTGGAGCTGGAGTTCCTGCAGGTCCAGAAGCTGTAAAGGGAGATTTCGGATATCGAATTTCGGAATTCGGATTTGGAGATCGAAGCGAATGGCGAAAAAGATCACCGGCTACGTCAAACTGCAGATCCCGGCGGGGGAGGCGACTCCCGCGCCGCCCGTGGGCCCCGCGCTCGGCCAGCAGGGCGTCAACATCATGGACTTCTGCAAGAGCTTCAACGCGAGGACCGCACCGCAGAAGGGCCTGATCATCCCGGTGGTGGTCACGGTGTACGCCGACCGGTCGTACAGCTTCATCACGAAGACGCCGCCGGCCGCGATCCTGCTCCTGAAGGCCGCCGGGGTGCCGAAGGGCTCGGGCACGCCGAACAAGGAGAAGGTCGGCAAGGTCACGAAGCAGCAGGTCGAAGAGATCGCGAAGACGAAGATGCCGGACCTGAACGCCTCGGACCTTCCCGCCGCCATTCGGGTGATCGAGGGCACCGCGCGGTCGATGGGAATTGAAGTCGTTTGAGGAGATTTCGGATTGCGGATTTCGGAATTCGGATTGGGGACGAACGGGACCGTCAAAATCCGAAATCCGAAATCCGACATCCGAAATTGAACAGTCGGAGATCCGGCCACAACCGGATCGCTTGCACGACGAAGGAGGATGATGCCCAAAAGCGGTAAGAAGTTCCTGGCGGCGAAGTCGAAGGTCGAGGCTCGCGCGTACGTGCTCGCGGACGCGGTGAAGCTCGTCCGCGACATGCGCTACGCGAAGTTCGACGAGTCCGTCGACCTCGCGATGCTCCTCGGGGTGGACCCGAAGCACGCCGACCAGATGGTGCGCGGCACCGTCGTCCTGCCCCACGGCACGGGCAAGTCGAAGCGGGTGGCCGTCATCGCCGGTGGCGACAAGTCGAAGGAGGCGCAGGAGGCGGGCGCGGACCATGTGGGGGCCGAGGACCTGGTCGAGAAGATCCAGGGCGGCTTCCTCGAGTTCGAGGCGCTCGTCGCCACACCGGACATGATGCGCCTGGTCGGAAAGCTCGGAAAGGTCCTGGGGCCCAAGGGCCTCATGCCCAACCCGAAGGCCGGCACCGTGACGATGGACGTCGCCAGGGCCGTGCGTGAGATCAAGGGCGGCAAGATCGAGTTCCGCGTGGACAAGACCTCGATCATCCACGCGCCGATCGGCAAGGTTTCGTTCGACGAGAAGAAGCTCGAGGAGAACGCCTCCGCGTTCATCCACGCCGTGCTGAAAGCCAAGCCGGCGGCAGCCAAGGGCAAGTATTTCCGGACCGTCTCCGTCTCTTCGACGATGGGGCCGGGCGTCGAGATCGACACGGCGTCGATCGAAGCCCTCTAGGCCAAGCGAGGACAACGAATGAACCGAACCGAAAAAACCGAGATGGTGGAGACCCTGGGCGCGGACCTGGCGAAGTCGTCGAACGCGATCCTGTTCGCCTTCGCCGGCCTGAAGGTGCCCGAGGTGACGGAGCTGCGCCGCCAGGTGCGCGGGACGCAGTCGAAGTACCTCGTCGTGAAGAACACGCTCGTCCTGCTGGCGACCAGGGGCACGGCGCTCGAGGCCGTCGCCGAGCACTTCACGGGCGCGACCGCGGTGGCCTACAACCAGTCCAGTCCCGTGGCCCTGGCCAAGGTCCTGACGAACTTCGCCAAGACCAACCCCAACCTGGTGTTCAAGGCGGCCGTGATCGAGGGACAGGCCGTCGAGACCTCCCAGATCAAGGTGATCGCCGAGCTGCCCTCGCGCGAGGAGCTCGTCGCGAAGCTGCTGTTCGTCATGCAGTCGCCCATGCGGCGCCTCGTGACGGTGTTGAACGGGCCGGTCCGCAATCTCGCGGGTGTGCTGGCCCAGATCGCGGACCAGAAGTCGAAATCGGGTGCGGCCGAAGCCGCGCCCAACTAAGTTTTTTAAGTCGAGAGGAGTAAGGATCATGGCGATGACGGCAGAAACGTTCGTGAGTGAAATCGAGGGCATGACGGTCCTCGAGCTCAACACCCTGGTCAAGGCGCTCGAGGAGAAGTTCGGCGTCTCGGCGGCCGCGATGGCGATGCCGGTTGCGGCGGCGGGCGCCGGGGCCGCGGCGGCCCCGGCCGAGGAAGAGCAGACCGAGTTCACGGTGCACCTGGCCGCGGCCGGCGACAAGATCAAGACGATCAAGGCTGTGCGCGAAGTCACGACCCTTGGCCTCAAGGAAGCGAAGGACCTCGTCGACAGCGCTCCGGCCGTCCTGAAGGAAGGCGTCTCGAAGGATGAGGCGGCCGCCATCAAGAAGAAGTTCGAGGATGTCGGCGCCAAGGTCGAGATCAAGTAGGTCTTTGGACTCCGTCGTTCCCGTATTCGGTGCCCACTTGCGACGGCGCGTAGCGTCCGTCGCGCTTAAAGGGGAGTCTGATTGAGATGAGTGAACTCGAGGTGTCTGCCGAGAGGATGAACTTTTCGAAGATCCGTTCGTTCATGGATCTTCCGAACCTGATCGACGTCCAGCGCCGGTCGTACGAGCGATTCCTGCAGATGAACCTGCTCCCCGAGGAGCGGGACCAGTCGGGCCTTCAGGCCGTCTTCACGAGCGTGTTTCCGTTCGCCGACTTTCGCGGCGCCTGTGAGCTGCAGTTCGTCAAGTACGCGATCGGCAACTGGGAGTGCAAGTGCGGGAGGCTGAAGGGCCTCGAGCACCTGCGCATGGACTGCCGCTCCTGCGGCGCCCGGATCGTCACGGCGCACCCGCACGAGGAGATCGTCCCCTGCGACAAGTGCGGCGCGCAGAACCCCAACAAGGTCTCGCTCTGCGACGTGTGCGGCAATCCAGTCGATCTGCAGCTGAAGTACTCGGTGGCCGAGTGCCAGGAGCGGGGCATGACCTACTCGGTCCCGCTCAAGGTCACCTTCCGCCTCTTCGTCTACGACAAGGACCCGGACACGGGCGTCAAGACGATGCGGGACGCCAAGGAAGAGGAAGTCTTCTTCGGCGACATCCCCCTCATGACCGAGCACGGGACGTTCGTCATCAACGGGACGGAGCGCGTCATCGTGTCGCAGCTCCACCGTTCGCCCGGCGTCTTCTTCACGAAGGAGTCGGCGCACGGCTACCTCGCGAAGATCATTCCGTATCGCGGCTCGTGGGTGGAGTTCGAATACGACCAGAAGGCCGTGCTCTTCGTCCGCATCGACCGCAAGCGCAAGTTCCCGGCGACGATCTTCCTGCGGGCCCTCGGGCTCGAGACGGACGAGGCGATCCTGCGCCAGTTCTACGCCGCGGTCCCGGCGCGCTTCGAGCGCGGCCGCGCGCACCTGACCGTCAGCAAGGACTTGATGAAGCAGGAAGAGATGCGGGACCGCTACGCCCGCGTCAAGCGCGAAACGAAGCTCGTGTTCGCCGGAATCAAGCTTTCGCAAGACGACCAGAAGGAGATCGCGAAGAAGGGCTCGATCGAGCGCTCCGTGGACGAGTCGGCCGTCGAGAAGGCCTGCTTCCTCTCCGACATCGTGGACCTCTCGACCGGCGAGGTGCTCTTCGAGGCCGGCCAGGAGCTCGGCGCCGGCGCGGTCGAGGCACTGAAAGAGCGCGGCATCAAGGAGATCGAGATCTTCTTCCCGGATTGGGACCTCCCCTCGGACGTCCTCGTCAACACGATCCGCAAGGACACGCACAAGACGAAGAACGAGGCGGTCCTCGAGATCTACCGCCGGCTGCGCCCGGGCGATCCGCCGACCTACGAGTCGGCCAAGAACCTCTTCGAGGGCATGTTCTTCGACGCGAAGAAGTACGACTTCTCGCGGGTCGGCCGCTTCAAGTTCAACATCAAGCTCGAGGCCGACTCCTCGGAGGGCACACGGACCCTCACTCCGGCGGACATCTTCCGCGTCGTCGGGTACCTGCTGCGGTTGAAGCGCGACGTCGGGCGGACCGACGACATCGACAACCTCGGAAACCGGCGCGTGCGGTCGGTGGGCGAGCTGCTCGAGAACCAGTTCCGCATCGGCCTCGTCCGGATGGAGCGCGCCATCAAGGAGAAGATGTCCGTCCACCAGGACATCGACTCGGCGATGCCGCACGACCTGATCAACTCGAAGCCCGTCATTGCCTCCATCAAAGAGTTTTTCGGGTCGTCGCAGCTGTCCCAGTTCATGGACCAGACGAACCCGCTCTCGGAGGTCACGCACAAGCGCAGGCTGAGCGCCCTCGGGCCGGGCGGCCTCTCGCGCGAGCGCGCGGGGTTCGAGGTCCGCGACGTGCACCCGACGCACTACGGCCGCGTCTGCCCGATCGAGACGCCGGAGGGTCCGAACATCGGCCTCATCTCGTCGCTGTCGTGCTACGCGCGGATCAACGACTTCGGCTTCATCGAGACCCCCTACAAGAAGGTCGAGAAGGGCCGCGTCATCGATCACTTCCGGGTGACCCAGGCGGGCGACACCTCCTTCAATCTCGGCCAGATCGTCGAGAAGAGGGACCTCGAGGAGGAGAACGAGCGCCTGCGCCGCCACCACAAGAAGGCGGCCGAGTCTTCGCCCTTCGCGTTCTATCTCTCCGCCTGGGAGGAAGAGAACTTCGTCATCGCGCAGGCCAACGCCGAGACCGACGCGTCCGGACGCATCCGGGAGGACCGGGTCATCGCCCGCTTCAACGGCGAGTTCATCACCGCCGACCGCGACAAGGTCGACTACAAGGACATTTCTCCCAAGCAGCTCGTCTCCGTCGCCACGGCGCTCATCCCGTTCCTCGAGCACGACGACGCGAACCGCGCGCTGATGGGCTCCAACATGCAGCGCCAGGCCGTGCCGCTGCTCAAGGTCGAGGCGCCGCTCGTTGGCACCGGCCTCGAGGCCACCGTGGCGCGGGACTCGGGCGCGGTCATCCTGGCCAAGCGCGGCGGGATCGTCGACCAGGTCGACTCGGAGCGCATCATCGTGCGCGTCGAGGGCGGGCCGGGGGAGACGCGCAACAGCGGCAAGGAGTTCGGCGCGGACATCTATCCGCTGACGAAGTTCCGGCGCTCGAACCAGAACACCTGCATCAACCAGAAGCCGATCGTGCACGAGGGCGCCCGCGTCGAACGGGGCCAGGCCCTGGCCGACGGCCCGTGCACCAAGGACGGTGAGCTCGCGCTCGGCCGCAACGTGCTGGTCGCGTTCATGCCCTGGCGCGGTTACAACTACGAGGACGCCATCCTCGTTTCCGAGCGCCTCGTCAAGGACGACTACTTCACGTCGATCCACATCCAGGAGTTCGACATCGAGTCGCGGGACACGAAGCTCGGCCCCGAAGAGATCACGCGCGACATTCCCAACGTTTCCGAGAACGCGCTGCGCGACCTCGACGAGTCCGGCATCATCCGCATCGGGGCGAACGTGAAGCCGGGAGACATCCTGGTGGGCAAGGTCACGCCGAAGGGCGAGACCCAGCTGACGCCGGAAGAGAAGCTGCTGCGCGCGATCTTCGGCGAGAAGGCCGGCGACGTCCGCGACGCGTCCCTCAAGTGCCCGCCGGGCATCGAGGGCACGATCGTCGACGTGAAGATCTTCTCGCGCAAGGGGATCGACAAGGACCTCCGGGCGCTCGCCATCGAGCAGGACCAGATCGCCAAGATCGAGAAGAATTCGAAGGACGAGATCCGGATCATCCGCGAGGAAGCCAACAAGAAGATCCGGGACCTCCTGAACGGGCGGGTCGCCGCGGAGGAAGTCTCCGACCGCGACGGCAGCGAGATCGTGAGGAAGGGCGGGAAGTTCACCCTGGAGGGCATTGCGCGGCTGACCCCGCAGCAGTTGAAGCGCCTGAAGCTCAAGGACGAAGAGATCGCCGACGAGATCCAGCTCGTGCTCCGGCGGCAGGACTCGCAGATCGAGGTCCTGAACCGGGTCAACGCGGAGCGCATCGAGCTCCTCCAGAAGGGCGACGAGCTGCCGCCCGGCGTCATCAAGATGGTCAAGGTTTACGTCGCCATGAAGCGCAAGCTCTCGGTCGGCGACAAGATGGCCGGCCGGCACGGTAATAAGGGCGTCATCTCGCGCATCCTGGCGGAGGCCGACCTGCCGTACATGCCGGACGGCACGCCGGTCGACATCGTGCTGAATCCGCTGGGCGTGCCCTCCCGCATGAACGTCGGACAGATTCTCGAGACCCACCTCGGTTGGGCGGCCCGTACCCTCGGCATCTCGATCGCGACCCCCGTGTTCGACGGCGCTACGGAAGGGGAGATCAAGAAGCTCTTGAAGGACGCGAACCTTCCGACCTCCGGAAAGACGATGCTCTATGACGGCATGACCGGCGAGCCGTTCGAGCAGCAGGTCACGGTCGGCTACATCTACATGTTGAAGCTGTCCCACCTGGTGGACGACAAGATCCACGCGCGCTCGATCGGGCCGTACTCGCTCATCACGCAGCAGCCCCTGGGCGGCAAGGCCCAGTTCGGCGGCCAGCGCTTCGGCGAGATGGAGGTGTGGGCGCTCGAAGCCTATGGCGCGGCCTACACCTTGCAGGAGATGCTGACCGTCAAGTCGGACGACGTCTCCGGCCGCACCAAGGTCTACGAGGCGATCGTCAAGGGCGAGGTCCCGGCCGAGCCGGGCCTGCCCGAGTCGTTCAACGTCCTCGTTCGCGAGTTGCAGTCGCTGTGTCTCGACGTGGAACTGATCAAGCGGTGACCGAGCCGGGAAACGGTAAACGGAAAACGGAAAACGAAGTGGCATTCAAGTTGGAATCGGGTTGGCGGGGCAGCGAGCGCGAGCTCGTTTCCCGTTTCCCGTTTCCCGTTTTACGCGCGCGTCAGCGCGTCAGGAGCGCCTAGTGGAAACGCTCGCCTTTGCCAACAGGCCCACGACCCTGAAGGACTTCAACGCGATCAAGATCTCTCTGGCGTCGCCCGAGAAGATCCGGTCGTGGTCCTTCGGCGAGGTCACGAAGCCGGAAACGATCAACTACCGCACCTTCAAGCCGGAGCGGGACGGGCTCTTCTGCGCGAAGATCTTCGGCCCGATCACCGACTGGGAGTGCCTCTGCGGCAAGTACAAGCGGATGAAGCACCGCGGCGTCGTCTGCGACAAGTGCGGCGTCGAGGTCACGAAGTCGAAGGTCCGGCGCGAGCGGATGGGCCACATCGAGCTCGCCTCGCCCGTCTCGCACGTCTGGTTCTTCAAGGGCCTGCCGTCGCGGATCGGGCACCTGCTCGACATTTCGCTGCGCGACCTCGAGCGGATCCTGTATTTCGAGTCTTACGTCGTCGTGGACGCGGGCGATACCGAGCTCAAGGAGAAGGAGCTCGTCTCCGAGGAACGCTACCGCCAGCTGCGCCAGGAGCTCGGGGACGTGTTCGTCGCCCGCATGGGCGCGGGCGCGATCAAGGAGCTGCTGCAGCGCGTCGACGTGGACATGCTCTCCGAAGAGCTCCGGATGATCATGAAGACGGAAACGTCGCAGATCAAACGCCAGAAGGCCGCCAAGCGCCTGAAGGTGTGCGACGCCTTCCGCCGTTCGGGCCACCGGCCCGAGTGGATGATCCTCGACGTGATTCCGGTCATCCCGCCGGAACTCCGGCCCCTCGTGCCGCTGGACGGCGGCCGTTTCGCGACGTCGGACCTGAACGACCTCTACCGCCGTGTCATCAACCGGAACAACCGGCTGAAGAAGCTCCTCGAGCTGCGCGCGCCGGAGGTCATCGTCCGCAACGAAAAGCGCATGCTCCAGGAGGCGGTCGACGCCCTCTTCGACAACGGCCGCCGCGGCCGCGTGCTGAAGGGCTCGAACAACCGGCCCCTGAAGTCCCTCTCGGACACCCTGAAGGGCAAGCAGGGCCGTTTCCGCCAGAACCTCCTCGGCAAGCGCGTCGACTACTCGGGCCGCTCGGTCGTCGTCGTGGGGCCGGAGCTGAAACTCCACCAGGCCGGCCTTCCCAAGAAGATGGCCGTCGAGCTCTTCAAGCCGTTCATCTACAACCGGCTCGAGAAGAAGGGCCTGGCGCAGACGATCAAGGCTGCCAAAGAGCTCGTCGAGTCCGGCGTGACGGAGGTCTGGGACGCGCTCGAAGAAGTGATCCGCGACCACGCGGTGCTCCTGAATCGCGCGCCGACCCTCCACCGCCTCGGCATCCAGGCATTTCAGCCGGTGCTCGTCGAGGGCAAGGCGATCAAGATCCACCCGCTCGTGTGTCCGGCCTTCAACGCCGACTTCGACGGCGACCAGATGGCCGTCCACGTCCCGCTGTCGCCGAAGGCCCAGGTCGAGGCGGAGCTGCTCATGCTGTCCTCGAACAACATCCTTTCGCCCGCGTCGGGCCGTCCGCTGGCCGTCCCCTCGCAGGACCTCGTCCTCGGCATCTACTACCTCACGAAGTCCCGCTCGAACACCAGGGGCGAGGGCCGCATCTTCTCCGACTTCGACGAAGTCATCCTCGCCTACGAGCAGGGCGACGTCGTCACGCACACTCCCATCCGCGTGCGGTACTCGGGCAAGTACATCGACCTGACGACCCAGTACAATGACCAGGACATCTCGCACGCCGAGGTCCAGGACGTCGAGCGCACGCTCATCGACACGACGGTCGGCCGCGTGATCTTCAACCGCGCCCTGCCCGAGATCGTGCCGTTCATCAACGGCAACCTGAAGAAGCGCGGGCTCTCGGACTTCGTCAGCTACGTGTACCTGACCTTCGGCGAGAACATGACGGTCATGATGCTCGACGACCTGAAGGACCTGGGCTTCGCCGCGGCGACCCGGGCCGGCATCTCGATAGGCGTGGACGACATGGTGATCCCGGCCAAGAAGGAGGAGCAGCTCGCGGCCGCGCGCAAGGAGATCCTCGAGGTGGAATCCCAGCGCAGCTCCGGCGTCATCACGGCGGGCGAGCGGCACAACAAGATCATCGACATCTGGCACCGCACCACGGAGAAAATCTCGGACGAGATGTTCCGGGAGATGAAGAAGTCCGATCAGATCGGCAACGAATTCAACCCGATCTACCTCATGGCCGACTCGGGCGCCCGAGGCTCGAAGGAGCAGGTGCGCCAGCTCGCCGGCATGCGCGGCCTCATGTCCAAGCCCTCGGGCGAGGTCATCGAGACGCCCATCACCGCGAACTTCCGCGAGGGCCTGTCGGTCCTCCAGTACTTCATCTCGACCCACGGCGCCCGCAAGGGCCTGGCCGACACGGCGTTGAAGACGGCCGACTCCGGGTACCTCACGCGCCGGCTCGTCGACGTGGCGCAGGACGTCATCGTCATCTCGGAAGACTGCGGGACGTCGGACGGCATCACGGTCTCGGCGATCATGGAGGGCGGCGACACGCTCGAGCCCCTGCGCGACCGGATCGTCGGCCGCGTCTGCCAGGAAGACATCTTCGATCCGCTCTCGGAGGAGAAGATCATCGGGATCGGGGACGAGATCACCGAAGACCTCGCTTCCCGGGTGCAGGAGGCCGGCATCGAGCGCGTCAAGATCCGCTCGGTGCTCACCTGCGAGACCAGGCGCGGCGTCTGCCGCCTGTGCTACGGCCGCATGCTCGCGACGGGCAAGATGGTCGAGATCGGCGAGGCGGTCGGTGTGATCGCGGCGCAGTCGATCGGCGAGCCGGGCACGCAGCTGACGATGCGGACTTTCCACTACGGCGGCACGGCCTCCCGCGTGACCGAGCAGTCCAAGCACGCGGCCAAGAACCCGGGAACCCTGAAGTTCTTGAATGTCGCGACCGTCGAGAGCAAAGACGGCAACCTGGTCGTCGTCAACCGCAACGGCAAGATCACGATCGTGGACAACAAGGGGCGCGAGAAGGAGCGCTACTCGGTGGTCTACGGATCGACGATCAAGGTGACCGACGGCCAGGAGGTCGTTCCCGGCCAGGAGCTGGTCGAGTGGGATCCCTTCACTTCGGCCATCTTGACCGAGGTGGGCGGCAAGATCGTCTTCCGCGACATTATCGAGGGGGAGAACCTCCGCGAGGAAACCGACCGGGTCACCGGCCTGGCTCAGAAGATTATCGTCGAGACGGTCGGCGCGGAGAAGCGCTCGCCGCAGGTGCTCGTCCAGGGCAAGTCGGTGGAGCGCAAGTACCTGCTCCCGATCGGCTCGCACCTGATGGTCTCTGACGGCCAGGAGCTTTCCCCAGGCGACGTGCTCGCGAAGATCCCGCGCGAGACGACGAAGACCAAGGACATCACGGGGGG
>JBGPGG010000095.1:0-11646 GCA_041483715.1 Thermoanaerobaculia bacterium | reverse complement strand
GCCGTCGTGAGCCAGAGCTGGTTGTGCTGGCGGCCGAGATACGAGCTGTAGACGACGCGGCGCCCGTCGCGCGCCCAATCGGGATGCGCTTTCCAGTTCGTCTCTTCCTTCCGGACCAGCCGCATCGCGGCGTCGGGCCGCGCTTCCATTCGCCAGAGGTCCCCCGATCCCCACACGTCTCCGCGGTTGGAGACGAGGATCAGGTCCTTGCCGTCGGGCGACCAGGTTGGCGAGAGGTACTGGTCGAACTTCGAGTAGTAGTAGCGCGGCAGGCCGCTGTCGCGGTCCTCCGTGATGCGGACGGCCTCTCCCGCCGGCTTTCCCTCCGAGACCGCGTGGACGAAGACGTGCCAGCGTCCCTTGTGGGCGGTCGAGACGTAGGCGATGCGATTTCCGTCCGGGGACCACCGCGCGTCGAGATTCACCGCGCCGTTCGCCACGAGGGCCCGCGATGTTCCGTCGTGGAAATCCAGGAGCCACAGCTCGAGCGCGTCGTTGCGATACGAGGTGTAGAGGATGAATCGGCCGTCGGGCGACCAGTCCGGCTCCGAGTCGTAGCCAGGTCCGTCCGTCAGCTGCACCGCCTCGCGCGACCCGAGCTTCTGGCGCCAGAGCGTGCCCTGCATCGCGTACACCAGCTCCTGCCCATCCGGCGACCACGCCGCCGCGCTCGGCCCGCTCGTCACCTGCGGCAGGTACATCTCGCGGTAGTAGTAGGGATGCGGCTCGTCGATCTGCTTCAGGACCGGCAGGCGCTCGGCGCGGGCGCGTGAAGGGGCAAAGGCGCCGAGGAGAAGCAAGGCTGCCGCGACGCGCCGCCGGGTCTCCGTCGAGCTCATGTTCGCTACCTCGTCACGATCGTCTTCCCGACGCCTTGCGATCAGCCGATGAAGCGGTCCCGAAAGGCGAGCCACACGGTCGAATTCACGGGCGGATCATCCCACACGAACGGCGGTGAACGGGAGCGTGGCGCCCGGAACCGGATGGCATCGGTAGAATCGCAACCGTGACCAGAACACCCCGTCCCGCAAGAGAGTCGGGCGGCAGCGCGCGTCGGGATCGAGACATGAAAAACGCCAGGCGAAAGTCCGTGTGGATTGCGCTCTCTCTGGCGGGCGTGCTGGCGCTGCAGCTCTGGGTGTGCTGGGATAAGCTCGGTCTTCCGTTTCTCGACACTCGCCTTCACTACAACTACGACAACGCCGCCTTCACATTCAAGGCCCGATCCGGCAATCGAAACGGGGACTTGCGGTCGCAGTTCGGCGTCACCATGAACTCTTACTCGCGGTGGGGAGAGCGCATGGGCAAGCCGACGTACTACACGGACCATCCCTTTCTCGTCAAAGCGCTGTTTCAGCAGTACACGAGGATCGTGGGGACGAGAGAATGGGCATCGCGGTCCTTCTATCTGGCCGTATCCTTCGCAATCGCTGCCGGGCTCTACACCATCCTGCTGCAGACGACAGGAAGCCTGCTGGCTTCGCTGGCCGGGACGGCAACGCTGGTGAGCCTCCCTCTCTTCTCCGTCTATCAGACGTGCGTGAAGTTCGAGACGGACGGAATGCTGGTCAGTGTCTGGCTCTTTGCTGCCTTGATGGCCTACTTCCGAGACGGGACGAAGAGGACGCTCACGTTCTACGGCGTTCTGACTGGCCTGGCCTTCCTCTTTCACTGGACGGCGGTGCTCTTTGTCGGCGCCCTTACCACATACCTGGTTGTGGCTTATTTGCGGCGCCGAAACCCGACCGTCAAAGCCGCACTTCTGGTCACGGTCTCGGCCGGCATTCTCGGGATGGGTGCGCTGCTCGCTGGCACGAGCTATCTTCAGGGCGGCTGGGGTGCCGCGCGGGGCGCTCTCGCCAAGTCATACACAACGAGATCGACGTCGATCCCGGCCGGCGCATGGTGGGCGAAGCAGTGGATCTATTCCAGGATGAATTTCAGCGAGGCACTTCCGTGGCTCGTTCTCGGCGTTTCTCTGTTCCTGGCGGGCCGGTGGGTCTGGTCGAGGTTTACCCAATCCAAAGCCCCCATCATGCCGCTGCCGTCCGCGCAGCTCCTGGTCCTGTTCTTCGTTTCGACGCTGGCCGTCGCATGCGCATGGCAGCTCTGCTTCCCCCAGGGAAGCTTCATCCACGTCTACTGGCAGTACTGGTTCTGCCTTCCCATCGCCACTCTCGTGGCGGCCTTCCTCGCATCACTTCGGACAACGCGATTCGGCTTCGTCGCCGGAACCGTGGCCTGCTGCGCTCTCGTGATGTACCTCTTCTCAGCTTCCCGAGCATCCTACGCAGGGGTGTTGGAGGATCAACTCGGCACGACCGAGGACATCGCCTTCCTCGGTTCTCTTCGTGACGACCGCTTCGACCGGATGGTCTTTATCCCGCTCAGCGACACGCCGCTCAACCAGTGGTTTCAGGGGCCACTTTTCGAGTACTACACCGACCGACCGGTGACGGTCGCAGCTTCCGAAGCAGACATCCACCCGGGGGACAAGGCTCTCGTTCTGCGCTACGAACGACGCGACGACGTGGTTGCCCGGCTCGCCGCCTGGAGCCATAAGAGGCTCGCCAACGAGAAATGTGGGCTGCGCCTTTGCGCCTACGACGTGCTCAAGCCGTAGCCAAGGGAGACGCTGAACAGCCGCGAAGGGGATCGGCGGGTGTCGAATTGGTGGGCCGTCTGGGACTCGAACCCAGGACCACCGGCTTAAAAGGCCGATGCTCTGCCAACTGAGCTAACGGCCCACCGAGACCGGGGAGTATACGGCGGGCCCGGCGGCGGCAAGCCGGGATCAGCCCGCGTCAGTCGGCGTAAAAGACCACCCTGCCGGACTCGACCTCGTACATCGCGCCGACGAGGCCGATGGTGCCGGCGTCGAGCATCTGGCGCAGCACCGGGCTCTTCTCGCGGATGTCCTTCATTCCGAGCCGGACGTTCTGTTCGGCGACGCGCTCGACGAACGCCTTGTCCTTCGACGTCCCGCGCGGCGGGCCGGCCGCCACGATCGCCGGCTGGATGTCCGCGAGGAGCGCGGTGAGGTTGCCGAGCTTGACGTCGTCGATCGCCCCCTTGACCGCTCCACAGCTCGTGTGGCCCATGACGACGATGAGCTTCGCGCCCGCCACCTTCGCCGCATATTCGAGGCTTCCGAGGAAGTCCGTGCCGATGACGTTGCCGGCCACGCGCAGGCTGAACACGTCGCCGATGCCCTGGTCGAAGACGAGCTCGACGGGCGCGCGCGAGTCCATGCAGCTGACGACGGCCGCGAATGGATACTGGCCCGCGGCGGTTGCGATCACCTTGGCGTTCAGGTCGCGCGCCTTCCGCTTGCCTGCGAGAAAGCGGACATTGCCCTCCTTGAGAGTCTCGAGCGCCTTTGCGGGAGTCATCGCCGCCTGCGATTCCTTCGTCTGGACCTGCGCCGCGGCCGTGGAAGCGAGGCCGGCCGCGATCGCCAGCGTCATGCCGAGTGCCCGTCGAAACATGTGTCCTCCTCGAGTGTTCCTCACCTCATCCGCCCAGGATCCGCTTCGTCAATGCCGGCACGCGGCCCATGAGCCGCGCGTAGGTCGCGAGCTGGCCGCGATGGTACTCCTCGTGCGAGATCCCGTGGTTCATCCAGGCCAGGCGGGTGCCCATCTCTCCGTCGAAACGGCGGATGAGCTGCAGCATGTGGAGCTCGCCCGCCTGCCGGATCTTCGCTTCGCCCTCGCGGTGCGTCCGGCGCAGCGCGTCCAGGAGCTGTCGCTTCGTCCGGTGCGCGGCGACTCCGCGGCCATACTCCTGCAGAAACCCCTCGAAGGCTTTGCGCTGAAAGTCCCCGTCTGCGCGCGCGAGCTCGCCTGCCATCATGAGGTTCGATTCGACGATGTGGCGCGCGATTTCCGCGACCGTGCGCGCCCCCTCGCTCGGCCGGAATGCGAGCGATTTGTCGGGGAACGCCTTCAACTCGTCGATGACGCCCGATCGGGTATACGCCCAGGCCTCGAGGGCCTCTTCGAGCAGGGACCGGAAGCCGAGCATCATCGTCTCCTCCGTGCCGGAGCCGATATCGTTGCCGAACTGACGCGGGCGGGCAAGCCCCGCCCTACGGAACCATCCGGAAGCCACAGTCGCGAAAATCGCGATCGAAGCTGAAGGCCCCATCGAGACCGAGCCGCTCTATCACCTCGAAGCTTGCGCAGTCGGTCAGGGAGACGCGTTTGTCGGAGAAACGCGCCATCTGCGCCAGAGCGCCGCGAAACAGAGCCTCGTCGACAAAAAGGACGTCGTAGCGCCCGCTCCGCAGAAGCTCACCGGCGACCGCGACGGCCCGGGCCGCCCCGACCCTTGCGCGAAGGCGCGTCGTGAGCTCCGCCAGAACCAGGTCGGTCGTCAGCCACCGCACTCCCGGGCCTTCCCGAACGAAGCGCGCCGCGGCGTGATGGTTTCGGTCGTCCCGCAGAAAGAAGGCGAGCAGAGCGCTCGTGTCGGCCAGCAGCTTCACGGTCGGTCTCCTTCGGCCAGCCATAGAGATAGTGGTCGTGATTCACGGACTCGTCGTCGGCCCCGGCCTCGAGCGTCCCGACCAGCGCATCGACGGGGTCGGAACCGAACGGCGCCACCGAACCCTCTCCCCCGCGCCCGAGGTAGCGCTCCACGGACTCGCGAACCACGGACGCCAGGCTCGTGCCGCGCCGGGCCGCCTGGTAGCGCAGCTCCCGATAGGTCTCCTCGGGGAAGCGGAGGTTGGTGGTTACATACCGTGGCATTGCGGTATCACGATACCGCTAGCGGCGGATCGGGTCAAGACGGCGGCGGGGACCCGAGCCTACTTCAGCGTCGCCTCCCAGATGTCGGACTCCGACAGCTCCTGAAGCGCATAGATCGAGCGGCCATCGCCCGTGACCATGAAGTGCAAGAGCTTCGAATCGCTGGCGGGAGGAAGCACCTGGTGCACCTTTCGGGAAGCCGAATCGATCAGCCAGACGGCGGACTGGTCGAGAAACAGCAGGCGCCGCCCATCCGGCAGGAAGCGGGGAATGCTCCCCCGGTCGTTCAGGAGCTCATACGTTCTAGACTCCAGCGAGTAGAGAGCGATCCCGAAGCCGACACTTCCCGCCTCGTGCGTTCCCGCGAGCTTCTTGCCGTCGGGCGACCAGTCTCGAACGTCGAACCAGAATCCCCCGCCGAGGGCAGGCAGCGGCTCGAGCTTGCCTCTCCCGGTACCGGAACCGAGACGAAACAGATAAGAGTTCATTCCGTCGGCAACGGCGAAAAACGATCCGTCCGGTGAGAAGACAGGCCACCAGCCGCCCTTCTTGGAGTCCCTGGTGACCTGCTCGAGGCCGCTCCCATCGGGCAGGATGGACCACGTTTCGTAGCTTCCGCCACGGTCCGACAGAAAGAAGATCCGCTTGCCGTCGGGCGTCCAGGTCATGTTGCGATCCTTGAAGGGGTCGTCGGTGAGCTGGCGCAGTCCCGTTCCGTCCGACCTCATGATGAAGAGATCCTGCCGCGCGCCACCGCTCGCGAAGATGATCGACTGGCCGTCCGGTGACACCTCGAAGCCGAGGATCGGCAAGGAGCTGCGGAAGATCGAGACCGGTTCTCCCGTGATTCTCTCGGCAACGGGGTCGAAGGGGCTGCGCTGGATGCCCGGCAGCGTGGTCCGGGCCTCGTAGACGATGTGCCGGCCGTCCCTCGAGGCGCTCAGGGGGCCCGCGAAGCCGGCGGGGAGAATCACGGACTCGGGATCTCCGAGCGTACGTCCGGAGCTTTCATCGATGGCGACCCTCCAGAGATTCACGCTGCCGCCCCGATCACTCGCGAAGTAGAGGAACCGGCCATCCGCCGACCAGAAGGGATTCCAGTCGGTCGGGGCGTCGTTGGTCACCGCGACGGGCTTCCCCGTCGTCTCGCCCTTCGCCAGGACCGTCCAGATGTCGCGCTGGCCCGTGTTGCCCCGCAGACCCCAGCAGGCGATACGGTCGCCGTGCGGCGACCAGCTCGGCTGAACGCAGTCGACGCTTGCGAGGACCTGCCGTCTCCGGCCGGTCGCGACATCGACCGCCCAGATGACGCTCAAGCCGCCGCGCGAGTAGGGCTCGAGAAACCTCTCCGTCGCGACGGCGATCTCTTTCTCGTCTGGCGACCAGGTCGGATAGAAACCGAAGTCCGTCACGCGACGAATGCTCTCCCCGGTTGCGCCCATCACGAACACGCCGCCCCCGCCGCACTCGGAGTGAAACGCAATGCGATCTCCCGAGGGAGAGAAGGCCGGCTGCCTGTCGTTTTTCTCGCAGTCCTTCGTCAGGTTGATCGGATTGTGGCCGCCGACCCTCTGCAGATAGATATCCATGTTGCCGGCGGGCCCGGCCTCGTACACGACCGTCGAGGCGTCCGGTGAAAGACTCGGGAACGACTCTTCACCCGGCTGGATCGTGAGCTTGCGAACCTCGGCGACCGCCGACACTGCCCCGGCTGTCTTCCTGCCGGCAGGCTGACGTCCCAGGAGATATCCGAGGAGGATGGCGGGAATTGCGAGCCAGGGAAGCCCGCGCCGGAGCCGCGCTCCCCACGGAAGGGCGCCCGGCGCTGCGGCGGCATTTGCGAGCGAGGTTCCCGAGATCGCCTCGAGATCGAACGCAATGTCGGACGCCGAGTGGAAGCGCGACTCCGGGCTCTTCTCGAGGCAGTGCCTCACGATCCGGTCGAGCGCCTCGGGAATGCGGCGGTTGGTCTCCGAGAGGTCGGGAGGATCCTTCGTCAATATTGCCGAGATCGTGTCGGCCGCGGTGTCGCCGTGGAAGGCGCGGCGGCCGGCCAGCATCTCGTACAGGATCGCCCCGAAGGAAAAGATGTCGCTGCGCGCGTCGGTGCCCTTGCCCCGCACCTGCTCGGGCGACATGTAGCCGAGTGTGCCGAGGACGACGCCGGGCTCCGTTCCCGGCGTTATGGTCGGAAGGTTAGTCTGCGCGGAGCTCAGCCCTTCCGGCTGCGTCAGCTTGGCGAGACCGAAGTCGAGAATCTTTACGCGTCCGTCAGCCGTGACGAAGAGGTTCTCGGGCTTCAGGTCCCTGTGAACGATTCCCTTCTCGTGGGCCGCCGCCAGGCCGTGCGCGATTTGCAGCGCGTGGCCGATCGCCTTTCGCGGGGTAAAGGCGCCCCCCGCGAGGTGCGATCGCAGCGTCTCGCCCTCGAGCAGCTCCGAGACGATGTAGGGAGCGCTTTCGTGCGTGCCGAAGTCGTAAATCGAGAGGATGTTCGGATGATTGAGAGCGCTCGACGCCTGCGCCTCCTGCTCAAAACGGCGCAGCCGATCGGGATCCTCGGAATACGCGCCGGGAAGGACCTTGACGGCGACGTCGCGCTTCAATCGCGTGTCGCGCGCGCCGTACACCTCGCCCATCCCGCCAGCGCCGAGCGGCGACAGGATTTCGTAGGGGCCGAGACGAGCGCCCGCGGACAGCGTCATGGGGTCAACGGAGGGATTCTATGTGACGGACGGCGCCCGGCGCTTGGCCCGGAGCGTCCCTATCGGTCGCACTCGAGCGCGAACGCGAGGGCGCCGCAGACCTTTCGCATCCTGGGCAGAGACAGCCGGGCCAGGCGGCGGCCCAGCGCCTTCTGGTCGATCGTGACGAGGTTGTGGAGGTTGACGGCGCACGGGCCGCGCATGCCCTCTTCGATCCCGAGGAGCACTTCCGACGGAACGCCGCGGATCGTCGACGTGATCGGAGCCACGGTCACGCGCGAGAGGTACCGGATCGCGCTGCCGCGCGTCAAGATCAGGACCGGCCGCTCTTTGTCCGGCGAGGGAAAGCGGCAGAGCCGGACCTCTCCCCGCTCTAGCCCTCCGGCCAATCGGCCACCTTGTCCCAGATCGCGGGCTCGTCGAGCGAATCGGGGTAGCGCGTGAAGCCTTCGCGATCGGCCTTCTCCTTCCCGAGCGTCTCGATGCGCGCAAGATGCGCCCGCAGCGCCTCGCGAAAAAGCGCCGAGCGGTTCGTCTTCAGTTTGCGAGCCGCACGGTCCGCCGCGCGCAGAAGCGACCGATCGAGGACGACCTGGATCGTCTCCATATTGTGGACTCTACTCCGCAATATCTTCCACAGTCAACGGGGCCGCCAGGGTCAGAGGAGAATGATGTATCGTACCGGCTCGAAACACGCGCCATGCTGAAAACCCTGCGCCGCTCGGCGATCCTTCTGTCCCTCTGCGCCGCCTTTGCGTGCGCGCACAAGAACCCGCCGCCGGACTTCGCCTACGACCACACGGCAAGCTTCGCTGGCCTGAAGACCTACGCCTGGTTCGACGATCCGACGTGGGTCATGCCGCAGGGCAACTCGATCGTGGACGGCCAGTTCGTCGACCGCAACGTTCGAGAAGCGGTGAACGCCAGCCTGAGCAAGAAGGGATTCGTGAAAGTCGAAAAGGACGCGAACTTCTATGTCGCTTACCACGGCGGCTCCGCCGGCGTCCTGAGCCAGGACAAGTGGGGCGTCTATTCCTGGTGGTCCACGTATTACGTCGACTACGCCGGGACGAAGTACCGCAAGCAGAGCACCCTGGTGCTCGACATCCGGGACGACCGGAGCAAACTCATCTGGCGCGGGGGCCGGACGGCCATGATCGGAACGAACCCCGAAGGACTGGCAAAAGACATCGACCGCGCTGTGGCGCTGCTGCTCGCGGAGTTCCCGCCGAAGACCGGCACGGAGGCAAAATGAAACGGACCCGCATCGTCGCTTTCGCCGCGGTCCTGGCCGTTCTCGCCGTCGCCTGCGGAGGAACGCACCCCAAGCCCGTGTTCGCCTACGACCACACGGCCAGCTTCGTCGGCCTGACGATGTACGCCTGGTACAACGACCCCAACTTCAAGATGCCGCACGGCGACTCGATCATCGACGGCGCCTTCCTCGACTCGCACATCCGCTCCGCGGTCGACGACGCCCTGCGCAAGAAGGGCTACCAGAAGGTCGACGCGTCGCACGCCGCCATGCTCGTGGCCTACAACACGGGCGACACGGGCGTCGGGGAGCACGACGAGTTCGGCAACTACGAGTGGGCCACGGGCTACGTCGTCGCGACCAACTGGGAGAAGGAACGCACGGTCACGATCGACATCCGCAACAGCACGAAGAAGCTGATCTGGCGCGGCCAGGTCGCACGCCTCGAGGGCCAGAACCCCGACGCCGTCGCGCGCGAGCTCGACCGCGAGGTGGGCACGCTGCTCTCGCGCTTCCCACCGACGCCCACCCCATAAGGGCGGGGCTCGTCCCCGCCCGCGGCTACTTCGCCGGCGGCTGCCAGTTGAGGATGGCGCGCAGGGGCGCCACGGCCCCGGGCTTTTCGACCGTGTTGACGAGGAACCGGCTCCCGTCGCGGCTGATGTCGTAGGGCGCGGCGCCGCCATACTGATTGAAGCTCAACGGCCGGATCGTCGTCTTGAAGAGCGGTACGGGCGGCGACGCCGAAAACCGCGGCCCGAGGCTGACCGCCACCGCCGTGATCGTTCCGTCGGGCGCCACGTAGAAAATCTCGCGGCCGTCGCGCCGCCAGCGGGGCCACGCGCCGCCCGCGGAGGAGATCTGCCACTTCTCCTCGCCCTTTGGAAAGGGGCGCACGTACACCTCCGGGCGGCCGGACTCGTTGGACGTGTACGCCACGAAGCGGCCGTCGGGCGAAAACTGGCCCTGGGCGTTGTCGAACTCCCCCTCGAGGAAAGGCTGCACTTCCCGTTCGCCCACGAGGGGCAGAAAGGAAAGGCCGACCCCGCCCGCCTCGTTGACGGACTGCATGAGCAGGAACTGGCCGTCCGCCGACCAGTCGATCGGGTGGGCGTTCCGGCGGTGCGACAGCATCGGCTCGGAGGCGCCTCCGCCGCTCGCGTCCTTCACGAAGATGTCCGCGCGAGCGCCCTTGACGTGCCTGGCGAACGCGAGGCGGCGCCCGTCCGGCGACCAGGTGGGATTCTCGTCGCCGTCCAAGGGGTCGAAGGTAATGCGCGTCGGGATGTCGCGCACAAGATCCACGACCCAGACGTTCACCGTCGGCTCGCCCCCGAGCGGCTGGCTCGGATCGTTGATGCGCGCGACCGCGGCGCGGGTGCCGTCCGGAGAGAGCGACACGCTGATGTCGGCCGCCTCGGGTCCCGCTTCCGCGAGTCGCTTGCCGGTTCGGTTGAACCACACGAGCCGCGTGCCGGGGGCGCCGCCGCCCGAGCGGTAGAGGATCGTCGAGCCCGCCGCCGTGAACGGCGCGGAGCCTGGGACGGGATTGATCGGGAGGCCGTCGGCGACGAGGACCGGCTCGCCGGACAGTCGCGGCGGGTCGAGCTCGAGCCGTTGCGCCATGAGCGACGCGCCTCTCATGAAGAGCAGGTAGCCGGGCTCCACCCACGCGCCCTTGAAAACCGAATCCAGGATGCGCGTGCGCTTTTTCGCGTCGAGCGAAGTCACATAGAGCCCGCGTTCGGACGTATCCTCGGCCACGCTCTGGTAGATGAACTGTCGGCCGTCGGGCAGGAACACCGGCCATCCGATCGAGAACTCCTTGCGCGCCGCGTCGACCGGGAACGCCAGCGTCGGCTCCCCGCCCGCCGCGCCGACCCGCATGAGGCCGCGCCCGACGTGGCCGAAGAAAATGGACCCATCGGGCCGCCACTCCGCCCCTCGCATGTCGCCGCGGCCCTCGGTGATCGACTGCGGGGATCCTCCCGCGAGCGACAGAGTCTTCAACCGGTTGTCGGCGAAAAAACCAACGGATAGGCCGTCCGGCGAGAAGAACGGCCAGCGGGCTCCCTCGGTGCCGGGAAGCGGGCGCGCCGCGGCCGCTCCGAGCGGCCGGAGGCAGAGCTGATTGCGCCCCGCGGCGTTGATGGCGACGAAGGTGAACTGCCGGCCGTCGGGCGCGATCGCGAAGTCCATGTCGGCGCCGTTGTCCCAGAAGCTCATTCCGGGAGGAGGCTCGAGCGTGAACCGGACCTCGCCGGCACTCCCGGCCTTGCGGTGCAGGCGCGGCAGGACCCAGGCCGCGCCTGCGGCGAACGCGAGGGCGAGCGTGCCCGCGACGATCCAGCCGAGGCGGCCTCCGCGTGCCCGCCGCGTCGAAGGACCAACGGCAGCGGCGCCGGCCTGGGAGCTCTCGCCGATCCACTTCAGCTCGCTGCCGAGGTCCGCGGCGCTCTGCCACCGGTCCTCCGGCTCCTTGGCCAGACACTTCTTCACCACCCGATCGAGCGCCGGCGGCGACGCGGACTGGATCGTCGAGATCGGCGCGGGCTCGGTGTGGAGGATCGCCCCGATCAGGGACGCCTGGCTCGCGCCGGAAAACGCCTTGCGGCCCGTCGCCATCTCGTAGAGCACCGAACCGAAGGCGAAGATGTCGCTGCGCCCGTCGGCCTCCTTGCCCTCGAGCTGCTCGGGCGCCATGTACTGGAAGGTCCCGAGGATCGTGCCTTCCTGCGTCAGGTTGTTCGCGGAGCCCATCACCGTCGGAAGCGAAGTAACGCCCGACGGCGGCGCCGGCGCCGCCATCGCCTTGGCCAGCCCGAAATCGAGCAGCTTCACGCCGGATTTCGTCAGCATCACGTTGCCGGGTTTCAGGTCCCGGTGCACGATCCCCTGCCGGTGAGCCTTGTCGAGGGCATCTGCAATCTCG
>JBGPGG010000094.1:0-11838 GCA_041483715.1 Thermoanaerobaculia bacterium | reverse complement strand
TCCCGTCCGTCTTACTCTCGTCGAGCGGCCTCACTCCCCGCGCGCGCAGCCGTTCTACCAGGCCGCTGAACTTCGCGAGCTCTCCGGGACTGTTCGGCGCCGCGCGCGACACCTCCAGCCGGACTCCGGCGCCCGGCAGCGTCCATTCCTCGATCTTGTCGGCCTCGAACTTGTACCGCACCATGCGCGATGTGCACGGGTTCGGCGCCGCGCCGAGGACGGCCGGGGGCGCTTTCGCGACGAGCGTGCAGCTGCATGCGTAGACCCGCACCGGCTCGGACGAGGCCGCGAAGGAAACGTCCAGCTCCTCCGCCTTCTTGAATCGCGCTCCGTCGGGGCACGCCCACGTTTCCGGCAGCGGCTGCGCGCTGCGGTACTTCAAGCGGATCTCCGTCTTGCCGTCCTCGCGCGTGCGCTGCCTCAGGATGGCGATCGAGTCCGGCGGCGCGTTCGCGGGTCTCGGAAACTCGAAGTAGCGGATCTCGTACGCGCGGCCGGCGATTCCCGAAGCGCCGAGAAGCGAGAGCACCTCCCGCGCGCTTGCTGGACCGCCCTCTGCCGGGTCCCAGCGCACGGCATATTCCGCGCGCGCCGGCTCCCCGGCCGGAACCTCGGCGGCCGGGACGATTGCCGCCGCGAGCAGCAGTGCTCGGATGACCGCCATTACGCGGGAATCGCATCCTCGAGCCGTCGCTCGCGCAGGTACAGAAAGAGCGGCAGCCCGAGCGACACGCCGACCGCGAGGCTTGCCGCCACCGGCGCCCAGAGCGCCCGGACGCCCGCGCGCCGGCCCTCGACGAACACGAAGATCCAGAGCACGATCGCCGAGACGACCACATCCATGCCGAAGAAGCCGCCGATCCGGTTTGCGAACAACTGTTCGAAGAAGAGCCGCAGGTTCAGCCCGTGCTCCCGTACGAAAGGGAGAAACTGCGAATAGGGAAGGATCGTGCCCGCAATGCAGCCCGCGAGATACAGACTCTTCGGTTTCATGGCTCCTCGCTTCTCAACTCGGCGGGATTCTCGAAGAAGACGGCTTTCACGGCGCAGACAGCGTGTACTCGAGGTCGTAAGAGTGTTTTTCGTCGGCCACCGTGATCGCGAGCTTCCCCGCCAGCCCCGCAAGCTCCCCCGTGCCCGAGTCCGGGACCACGGTGATCGCCAGCTCCGGCTCGCCGCGGGTCATGGTGCCGGTGTGCTGAAGCGCGAACGTGCCGCGGCGCCCATGCAGAGTTCCGATGACCCGCTCGATGGCGACGTAACCGGCCAAGCCCTTGACGCTCGTGCCGGCCGTCAGCATCGTGCCCGTGCCGGTGGCTTCGAGGTCGCCGTGGAAACTCTTTTCGAGCGACATCCTGCCGAGGACTGCCCCTTGGACCTTGTCGTCTATCGACTCCGGCGTCATCTTCACTTCGAAAGTCCCGCTTGCGCGAGTCGTCACGAGCGCCTCCCTTTTTCCGTATCGGACGCAGCCGCGCCTGGCTCTCGCGCGTCCACGAACCGTGCAGCGAGTTCGGGGGTCGGTACCATGCACGACTCCCGTCGGCCAAACCACCGGTAACGGTTGCGCGCGACCCAGGAGTAGACGGCGTCGCGCAGCGGCCTCGGGACGACCCGCGCGACCACGGCCAGCGACCAAGGGAAGCCCAGTCCGCGGGCGATTCGGAGCGCCGCATCGGAGCGGATATGAACACCGGGCCCGTCGATGAGCACGATGCTGTCGGGCAGGTCCGTCGGCGTTTTCGCGGCCCCGAGCGCGGCGCGCCCGGCTTCGGATTGGAGCACGCCGAAGCGAAAGATGCCGCGCCGGTCGCGCTCGATCACCCATTGCACCGCCGTGTTGCAGAGGTTGCACACGCCGTCGAAGAGAATTAGCGGCCCGGCGGGAGCTTCTTTCACGCGGCCATCCATTGAAAGCAGAGGCCATAGCCGTCCGGATCCTTCAGGTACAGCTGCTTCATCCCATAGTCCCTGACGACCGGCTTCCTCACATCGAGCCCCTCTTCGCGGACATATCGGAACGCCGCATCCACGTCCGGGCAACCGAAGAAGAGCGACTCATTGGTGATCCCGCGGAATCGTCTGCTCCCAGGACTTCTCGCGCACGAGCTCGCCGTTTCGTAGAAGCCGCCGGACGCTCGAGTAGTAGAAGTTCTCCCGGTCGCTGCGCAGGACGACGACGCATTCCCACCGCAGAATCCGGCCCGCGAGCTTGACCTCCGTCGCGTACTCGCCGCGCACGGACGTCTTGTCGGGCCGCCCGTCCTCGGCCTCGTGCGTGATCGACTCGGTGTTGCGCTCCTCGCCCCACGGGAAGCGACTGGCGCTGGTGCTCGTCGCCACGACCTTCGCCTTGCCAGTGCGCGGGTTGCGGTCGATCGAGGAGATCTCGCCGTAGCCCGAGGGCGTGCCGGCGTCGAGCGACTCGAAGCCCGGCAGCCGGTCCCCGCGCGGCTCGATGGGGTGATAGCTCGGCCGCGGGCGCTCGGCCGGAGGCACGACCGGGAGGCTGAGGCGCGAGCCCTCCGCCCCCATGTAGAGCGTCGTCGTCATCGGGTACGGCGTCGGCCAGATCATCGGCCACTGCGCGTTCGAGACGGAGAGCCGGATGCGGTGCCCCTTCGGGAAGACCCACGAGGTGAAGTGCAGCTCGATCTCGAGCGGAAACCGCCGGCCCGGCTCGATCGCCTTCGGATCGCGCGCCGACTCGCGGTGCGCGCCGTTCTGCCCCGCGTTGGCGACGAGCGTGACTGTGCCGTCCGGAGCCACGTCGTTGACGCGCGCGAACCAGTCGGCGAGCGGCGCGTCGGCCGAGACCTGGAGGAGCGCGCGCGGCAGGCCGAGGATCTCGAGGTTCTCCTCGAGCGGCGCCGTTTCGTAAATGAGGCTGAACGCGTCGGTCGGTCTCTGGTCGGGCGCGACGTCGCCGAACCACATCACCGGCCCCCCGGCCTCCACACCCGTCGTGGGTACGTAGCGCAGCTCGTCGGAAGCGGCGGAGGGCGCGACATCCGAGAGCGAGCGGTCCGGCCGCGGATACAGGACGCGCTCGCGGATCCGGGCGATCGGCCAGCCGTTTTCGTAGCGCCAGTGCCCCGGGGCCTCTTCGAGGTACGGCCCCGGCAGATGCCAGTCGCGAACGTACACGGCCAGCCGCGGCTCCTCCATGATCCCGGTGTCGCGTCCCTTCAACCACTGGTCGAACCAGCGCACCGCCTCGCGGCGCCATTCGAACCCGGGCTTCGGATAGGGCTCGTCCGGGAACGTGTGGTTCCACGCGCCGACGATGGCCTTGACCGGCGCCTTCATGTGCTCGAGCATCCGCGGCACGCTGTCGCGGTAGCCGTCGTACCAGCCGCCGATCACGAAGGTCGGGATCTTGATCGCGTCGTATCGGGTCTTCAGCGCCGTGCGGTCCCAGAACGGCCCGTCGCGCTGCTGGCGTTTGTAAGTCAGCATCCACGGCGGCTGGTCGAAGCGCTCCCGGAAATAGCGGTCGTCGATCCGGTAGTCCGGCGCGCCGGGCATCGCGTTGGCGAGGTCCTGGCTCATCTCCCACGAGTCCACGTGCATCATGCCGTCCATGAAGTGCACGTCGTCCTGGTAGAGATCGTCCGTCGCGTCGACCGCGATGATCGCCTTCAGCGCCGGCGGATTGCGCATCGCCATGTGAATCGAGTTGAACCCGCTCCACGAGATGCCGAACATCCCGACGTTGCCGTTGGAGAAGGGCTGGCGCGCAAGCCACGCGATAACGTCCTCCCCATCTCTCTGCTCGACCTCGCTGTACTCGTAGGGAATGAGCGTGCCCTGACTGTTGCCCGTGCCCCGGATGTCCACGCGCGCGACGACGTAGCCGCGACGGACGAAGTACGCATAGAGCGAGCTGCGCTCGCCGCGCCCCTCGGTCTTGCGGTACGGCAGGTACTCGAGCAGGACGGGAAAGCGCTCTTTGTCTCCCGCGCCTTTCGGGCGCCACAGGTCCACCGCGAGAACCACGCCGTCTTTCATCGGGATCCGGACTTCCTCGAGGACGACGTCGAAGCGCTCGGGCGAGGGCGGCTCCGGCGGAGCGGCCGCTCCGGCGGCGCCGAGGGCGGCGAAAAGAGCGCACGCGACGGCGAGCGTCGTGACGGCCGCGGCGCCGTGCCGTCTGTCCCGAGTCCCCGCCATGGGTGTCACGCCGCTATTCCATCACCGAGAGGAGCGTCGTGGTGCTGCCGACGCGTGCAACGACTGGTCAGGCGGAACCAGAGATCCTAAGAACGCCCCCGCAGCGCCACTGCGCGAAGCGCCTTGACGTCAACACGTCGCGGCTCCGCTGGCCTACCAGCACACGCCCGGCGCGGTCCGCAGGTACGTGTCGGACGCAAGCTGATTCAGCATGAAGTCCGCAACGTCCGCACGGGAAATGCGCACCGTCCGGAGAAAGCTTCCGACAAGACGACCATGACGAGACCGACCCCGCTTCTCGCCGTTGGTCAGCACCCCGGGTCGCACGATCACCCACTCCACCCTACTCCGCGCGATCATCCGTTCCTGCCGCGTCTTGTCCCAGAAGTAAAAAGGCAGAATCACAGGAATGACAAAGAGCGTGTAGTACAGACCCATGCGCCCGGCACTGTCGCCGATGCCGAGAGAGGTCTCGCAGACCAGGCGTGGGACACCGTGAGTCTCCATGGCGCGCAGAATGTTTCGAGTCCCTTCCGAGAGAATGCGAGCGGGATAGAAGTACCGCCCGTGGCCGAGGGCGGACAGCACCGCTTCCTGGCCGCGCATCGCCGTATCGACGGAACGCTCATCGAGCACATCACCCGGAATGACCGTCAGTTGCGGATGGTCGACCTGAAGCCGTGAGGGATCGCGCACGAGTGCCGTGACCGCGTAGCCACGCTCCAGAGCCTGCGTGACGAGCTGACGACCAGTCCCGCCAGTCGCTCCGACGATCAAGATCCGCGAGGGACCGTGGCGAGGTGCTCCACCCGAGGACGCCGCCTGCGAACGGTGCCCTGCTCGCGCCAGCGCGACTGAAAGAACGATCGCGTACGACAAGAACAACAGAAGAAGCGTCATGTTCAGATTCCCTCCTCCGCTCAACGCCTCGCTGCGAGGGTGCCGGCCTTTACGAACACCGGGAGCACCGAAGACGTCTCCGGGGTCGGCTGAGGGATCGGCTCGCAGGTCCGCGCTGCGCCAGGATGATCACGACGTCAGCGATCTATCCATGAGCATGGGACCCCCATGCTCGGCGATCGACGCAAACACGGCGCGGCCGCCATCCATCGCTTGTTCGGGGGCTCTCTTCAGCGAGCCAGGTCGTCGCATTCTGCTCAGGCTACTCGATCCTGACCGGATCACCACGGCGGATCGTGCCGCCGCGCATCACGGCGGCATAAACACCGACGTTGGCCTGGTTGTGCTGGGCCGCCGTGCGGAGGATGCCTGAATCCCTGGGTAGATCACCCTGAGGTAGGGTCGTCATCACGCACCGAGCGCAGGGCCCGGTGATATTTAGGCGAACTTCGTCGCCGATGGCGAGCCTGTGACGGATCCAGGCATTCTCCGCAAAGCTCTTCTCACCTGAGCCCAGCTGCACCACGATGTTTGGACGAAACCGTCGGACCTCGAAGCGGCCTTGCGGGTACAACTCACGGAGGCGATCGAGCGTGGCCGTGGTCAAGAGATGGACCACGGCACAGTCGAAGAACGTCGCTTCGGGTAGAGTGAAATCGGTGACCGTGTCGCGGTGGTCGAGGCCTTCCATATCCGGCCAGTACTCCTCGGCATGGACCGCCCCGCGCCGAGCTGCACCAAGGGTCACCTCGCGGTTGAGTGCGTTCGAGAGGATCCGGTTGAGATCGCCCTGGTCACTGGTGATAGTGGTGCCATCGGGAAGGGCAATTCGGACCGGAGGCACTTTCGCGGCCGGACGCGGCGGCTCGACGAAGGTAGCGCGGAAATCGAAGAGCTGCGGCCATTTCCATGGGTTCTTGGCGGTTGCCACCTTCCCGTCGGAGCTGTCGACGAGGGCATATGCACGATCCCCAAGCAGCCCACGTTCTGTAACCTCAGTGGCGTTCAGCTCCTCTCCCATCATGGACTTGACAGGATAACGCCAGAGGGACACTATAAAATTAGACGCACGCTGTGTTGCGTTTGCCATGATCAACCCTCCTTTGCCCGGTCGAAAATACCGCCGCGAGAACGGTTCCCACACTTCGCGACCAGATCATCCGCTCTTCCTCCTCGAGCGGCGATCCGAGTCCTTGTCCTCGAGCCCCGCCGGCGCTAAGCGGGAAAGGAAGACCGCGGCGCGCGACGGCTTCTCGCCTCGATTCTCCGCGGCTTCCTTCCGCGTCACGGCCGCGCGCACGATGTGGGCGCCGACGTAGCGGATCGGCTCGGGCGGAAAGCGGCCGGCGGAGCGCTCGATCAAGGGATAGCGTCCCCAGTCGTCGTCGTGCTCGAGGGCGAGGCTCGCCAGGATCTTCCCTCCGAGCACGCTCGGCCCCACGCCGTTGCCGCTCCATCCGACGCCGTACACGATCTGCCGGCGGCCTGCAAGGTGCCCGAAGATCGGCAGGCTGTTGGGTGTGCGGTCGATCGGGCCGCACCAGTCGTGCGTGATCGGCACGTCGCGGAGCCCCGGATAGGCGCGGCGAAAGTCCGCCTCCACCATCTGCGCCCGGCGACGGTCGCGGTCGAACCGCGCGCCGATCCGCCCGCCGAGCGCGATGCCCCAGCCTCCCTTGCCGAAGGCCACGCGGCCCCCGCGGGTCACGTGGTAGTAGTCGATCATCAGCTGCGAGTCCGTGATGCCCTCGCCTCCCGTCCAACCCAGGCTCGCGAGGCGATCAAGACACCCCCATTGTCCACCGAGGCTCGCGTGGAAGCCGGGTTTCCTTTGAGAACACATCACTGTGTGAGCACCGATCGATGCGCTTTCTTCGCATGCTGATCGCCGCTGCGAGAGTTGGCATGGTGCGGGGCCGTTCGATAGTGCTCGGCCAGGAGGTCTCTGCCCCAGTCTCCCTTAAACTCTCGCCACACGCAGTGAATATGGTTTGCGTTGTTCTGGGTGTTGTCGTACTCGATCAGGAAAGTGGAACCCTGAATGCGGTAGTAGTGGCCCTGACCTTTCTCGAGCCCGCCCATCCACGCGAACTTGATGTTCGGAAGGTCGGCCTTGACCCGGGCCAATCGCGCCTGCTCCACCGCCAACGGCTGGGCGGACGCGTATTCTTGGATCAACGAGAGCAGCAGCCCCTGTTGCTCCGGGGTCAGCTTCCCGTAAGAGATCCCTTTGTCCTCCTGGATCGCAGCCTCGCGGGAGTTGCTGGTGAGAATGTCCTTCGGGGCGTCCTTGCTCAGGACAGCCTGTGCGCCCCCTTGGTCGGCGCTCAACGACTTGACCAGCGCGCGCCCCAGATCCTCCTCTGCGGCTAGCGCCCGCGTTCCCTTCTGGGGCCCGTCGCGGACCTCGGCTGGGTTTGCGCCCAGGAACTGCGGTGTGCTAGCCACGAGCTTTCCCTCCACGACCGTCCAATTGAGCGAGGCGTGGTGGCCCTCGTACCGCCAGCCCCAGGCTCCCTGCTCTGAGGGCTCACCGAAGACCGTGAAGTAGTAAAGGTTGGGGTCGCGAATCGCGCTGCCCTCGATGGCGAACAGCACCTCCTCGAGATGCAGGATCGCGTCCACTTTCGTGAAGCCCTTGGCTGACAGACCCGACCTCAAGAGTGTGAGCGCCGCCCGCCGTTGTTCGGAGGACATCTTTTTGATCGGCACGCCCTGGCGTTCCCGTGGCACAAAGTACCAGTTGAGACGCTCCTCGGAGTTGAAGGGGAGGCTTGCCTTCGCGCGTTTGGCGGAATCCAGGGCCGCGAGAAAGGCGTTGGCGGCCTTCGCCATCGTGGGCGCTGGTTCGGGCGCCTCCGCTGCAGGAAGGGCGGCGCCGGCCGAGGCCAGCGCGCCGAGGGTGAGGAGGACACTGCGGATCATCGGAAAGCTCCTTCTGTGGCTCGCGGGTAGAGCCGAAGGCGATGAGCGAGTCCGCTGCACGCGCTTCTTAGGCCGCACCACAGCCAACGCCCGGCGTCATGCTCTCCAGTCCCTTCACGAAGCGGCGCAAGCCTGTCGAGCAAGCGCGAGGGAGTCTGACCGCTCCGCCTGGACCGCAATCCATTCCCTCATCAGTCTGCCATCTTTGCGAGGCGGAAGAGGGACTCTGCCGGAAATGTGCTCTCAGGGCTCTTCATTCCAGGGATCCCGCAACGCAATCGCTGCTGCGAGCGTCGCCTCCTTCTGGTCCTTCCCCCAAGGCGGGCCTGCCGATTTTCCGAGCAACGCGATCTGCGTGAGAATCTTGCTCGTCCGAGGCCCGAACGCCGTTCTCGCCTGCGTGGCCAGCTGCTTTACGGGGACCGCCACGAGCGTTACTCCGCATGCTCGTGCGGCGGCCCCCAGGACGTCCTGAAACAGCGCACCCTCGGCCTTGTGCATGCGGAAGTGCACGCTGAGGATCTCATCCACGCTCCAATTGGGCATCGGGTCGCCAACCAGCACCGCACAGGCTGCGATCTCATGCTTCGCCGCCCGCGTGCGTTGCACCACTGCTCGCATCTCTCGGGCTGCGATCTGCCGGGCAGCTGCGACGCCGCGCTTTACGACACCTCGCGCGGTCTCCGATCTCAGATGCTCGGCGGCGTGATAGGGCTGTTTGGCCCATCCCTCATCGCCTTCCTTGACGAGCTCGATTCGCCGCCGATCGATAACGTGCAAATCGCCCCCGGCGGTGCCGAGAACGACAAGCGCCGCCCACCCCGAGTGAGATTTCAGGCCCAGAACGGCTTTCACGGCGTAAAGCTCGCCGCGAAGTTCGGATTGGGTGGTAGGGCTCTTGTCACAGAATGCTGCCTAGCTGAGGCGCGTCGGCGTCACGAGTCCGCTGCGCGCCCTTGTTATTGTAGGTTAGGCCGCGAGCCGCTAACTTCTGGCGACTTCAAGAGCTTTCTCCTCGATCTCGGCCGCCTCCGCCTGACCTGGCAGATTGGAATGCCGGCGTTGCATGGTGCCTCAAAAGTCTCGGCCTTCGCCTCGCTTGTGCGCGGCAACCGCGGCATCTGCCAGCCGATCGAGCTTCCCGGCCGCCACATCACGCTCGAGCTCGTGGTCCCAGAGCTCGGCCTCGAAGTCGGCGAACCAGCGGCGCAGGACCCGCAGGTCCTGGGGCAACAGCTTCGCGATCTCCTTTTCGAGAGTCTCGATCTTCGTCATGGCGCTCCCAATTCTATCGTCTTCCGTCGCCTAACGGGTAGCGGGTCAGCGGCGAGCGCCCGAGCGAAGCGAGGGCGCGAGTCCGCTGCACGCGCATGTTGGGCGACGGGATCATTAGAGGTTGGTCCCATTTGGCGACCGCCTCGGGAAGTTTGACGTTGCAGAACGATAAGCATATGGTCCACTCAGATTTTTCGCCTGAAGACGCGTAGAGGCCCCTGCGGCAGGCGGGTGCCCCGTCGGCTCGAGGGCCTCTCTTCCGGCGACGTGGGTGTCGTTCACCCAAGGAGGACATCATGAATCGATGGTTCCGCTTGACCCCGCTCCTGCTCCTCGCCCTCGTCTTCTTCGCCGCTCCCGCCGCACGTGCCCAGACGGCCAAGCCAGAGGCGAAGCAGCCGCCGCACGCCCGAGTCGCGCTCTATCGCATCGCCCCAGGCAAGCAGCTGGACTTCTTGAAGTGGTTGGCCGACGCGGAAGCGATCGACAAGGAGGCCGGCGTGCCGCCCTCCCAGGTCTATTCCCACACCGACGGCGATAGCTGGGACTACATGCAAGTCGCTCCCGATCTGAGCAATGAGCAGCAGGCCAAGGTGGACGAGATCGCCAAGAAGCACGGCCGTAAGACGGGCTTCCCGGCGAGCCTCGAGTTTCGCACTTTCGTCGCCTGGCACACCGACACATCCGTGATCGGGCCGGTGACTGCCGCTGACCTGGTGGCGGCAGCGAGCAAGTAGTAGGCCGCGCCGAGGGGCGCGGCGGCTGGCTCGGCCCTGCCGCTAGCGGTGCTGGCGGCAGGGTGACTTTCACGGACCGCCCCACATCACGAACCTGATTTACGTCGCCTAACGGGCGGCGGGTCAGCGGCGAGCGCCCGAGCGAAGCGAGGGCGCGAGTCCGCTGCACCCGCGGGTTAGGCGCGGACATCACTTGATGACTCGAACAAGAGAACGCCGAACGGTAAAGCTGATGAAGAGAAAGCGCCCGGAGTCGGCCTGCCCAAGGGCCAGGTAACGTGCCTCCTGTGCCGAATGCTCTCGGTCGGCCATGATGACCAGCGGTTCGTTAAAGAAGATCTCCTCGGCCTCCCAGAACGGCACCCGATGGAGCTCCCAGTTCTTCGCGAGGCCAGACTGTTGGCACCGCCAAACGTTATCTTCCGCACGTTCACACTCCCGCGCAGGAGTGACTACCACGCCTTTGGCGGCCTAACGGGCGGCGCGTCAGCGGCAAGCGAAGAGCCGAAGCCGATGAGCGAGTCCGCTGCACGCGCGTGTTAGGCCTCACGTTGAAGACCAGTGACTTGGCACTGTTAAGTTCATCCCTTCGGCTCGCGTGCCGTGCGAAACGCCCATATGCAAAGGCTGCCGGCAACGAGGACCGCAAGCCAGGAGATCCAGACCGGCACCTCTTGAGTGCCAACCTGTGCAGGTACTTGAAGAATAGCTCTCATCGCCTGGAGTGCAGCGATGATGCCAAAGACGCTGCCGGACACTAACGCATAGCTGTTGCTCTTCATCACAAACATCCTTTTGATCCCAACGGCGTTGCAGTGACGCCTACCGTTCGCCATAACCGGCAGAATAATGCAATGTGACGACGCCGCGTTGCTCTATTCTGTCCGCGGTCATGGCGTTGGTAGGCGTGTAATTTGAACCCTCGTCCCCTTACATTAGTTCTCCACTCTCGATTCATGAAGTAGCAACAATAGCGCTCCATAAAGCGCGATACTGGCACCGGACATCTCGAGGGACTCCTCGAGTGCCACTTCAACTGAATAAAGTAGGGCGTCGAACCACTGCGTAAGAACTGATAGCTTATCACTTCCAAACCCACCCCTCCGACCAAGACGAACCCCATGCCTAAAATCAAGACAACGCCCAAAGGTCAAGGACAATTAGTCCAAAGAATAGTTTGGTCGCGTCCCGAACGGTAAAGTCAAAAGACAAGCGCATATCTACGCCCCCGTTTGTTTCGCTGATGCCTATCGGTTCCGACGAGTGCACCCGCTTGAAACGAAGGCTCGGGTGTCGTGGACCCTGCAGGAACCGGCGGTAGGCCGCCCGAGCTTGCTCCTGAACCGAGGCCGGCAAAGCAGCGAAGGACCTTGCGAAAGGATTCCTTCCGCCTCGACCGCAAAGGCTGTCCGGGTCCAGCTCTTTGGTCTCGCCGCGACGGTGCTCCGCCACAGCCTGCCGAGCAAGGTCAGCCAGAGCGTCCTGCGAGCGCGCAAAGGTCCTGCTGCCATTCGCGCTCCGACTCGATCTCGGTGAGCAGCCACTCACCCAGGGCATTCTGCTCACTCTCACTCAGCTTTGAGGCTTCACCAAAAGCCTTCTCGAGAACCTTCGTCATGACGCCTCGATTCTACCGCTACTGGCTAACCTCCTGCGAGCGCTGCCAGTTCACCGACCGCCTCCTGCACGGCGACGGGCGGGGTCACGGCGCCAGCGGTAGATCAGAAACCAGACCATCAGCCCGAGCAGGAAGGCCACGAGAGCGCCGGCGACCCACCAGGGGGTGCTGTTCAGATCGGGAATCATGATTGGCGTCGCCGCCTAACGG
>JBGPGG010000093.1:0-11910 GCA_041483715.1 Thermoanaerobaculia bacterium | reverse complement strand
GCCGTCGCCGTACGCGTCCGTGTTGGAGGAGTCGATCGCGGCGTCCTGTATCTGGATCAAGAGCAGCAGATCGCCGCTGGCGATGGCGTGCGTGAGATCGCCCCGGGCGATTCCGAGCGTGATCGAGGTCGAGCCCGCCGCGGCCGAGGCCGTCCCGGGCCAGTACGTGTTGACGATCCCGGTCAGGCTGGCGGAGCCGTCGCGCCCGGGCGTCGCGCAGTTGACGGCGGCGGAGGAGGGCTCGGGAGGGAAGACGAGGACGAGGGCTAGGAATGCTCGAAACAGCGCCGATCTCCAGGCGTAAGTTCCCCTCAAGAACTTCCGACCTTCAAGTTGAATTCGCTCCAACTGCCCCGGGTTGCCTGCCGCTAATTCTAGGGGCTGAGTTCCGTTATTCCTAGCGAAAAGACGGCGCGATTAGAATCTCTCCTCTCATGGACTTTCTCCGGATCCGCGGCGCGCGGCAACACAACCTGCAGAACATCTCCTGCGACATTCCGCGCAACCGCCTGGTGGTGATCACCGGGGTTTCGGGCTCGGGCAAATCCTCGCTCGCCTTCGACACGATTTTCGCGGAAGGCCAGCGGCGCTACGTCGAGTCGCTCTCGGCGTACGCACGGCAGTTCCTCGAGCAGATGGAGAAGCCGGATGTCGACTCCATCGAGGGGCTCTCCCCGGCGATTTCCATCGAGCAGCGCACGACGTCGAGAAATCCGCGCTCGACGGTCGGGACCGTAACCGAGATCTACGACTACCTGCGGCTTCTCTACGCCTCGGTCGGCAAGCCCCACTGCCCCAAGTGCGGGCGCGGGATCCAGGCGCAGACGATCCAGGAGATGGTGGACCGCGCCCTGCGGCTTCCCCTCGGGAGCAAGTTCGTGGTGCTGGCGCCCTACGTCGCCGGGAAAAAGGGCGAGTACCGGAAACAGATGGCCGAGATGGTCAAGGAGGGATTCCTGCGTGCCCGGGTGGACGGGCGCATGGTGGACCTCGACGATCCGCCCGAGCTCGACAAGCAGAAGAAGCACACGATCGAGATCGTCGTGGACCGCCTCGTGGCCAAGCCTGCCGACGACGAGGAGTACCGCAAGCGCCTGGCCGACTCGATCGAGACCGCGGCGCGAGTGTCCGGCGGGCTCATCATCCTCTCCGTGGCGGACGGGCCGGAGGAGGTCCTGTCGGCCAACTACGCATGCCCCGACTGCGGCACGTCGCTGACCGAGATCACCCCGCGCCTCTTCTCCTTCAACTCCCCCTATGGAGCCTGCGCGGCGTGCTCGGGCCTCGGCACAAACCTCAAGGCCGACCCGGACCGCCTCGTTCTCGACCCGGGCAGGTCGATCGAAGGGGGAGCGATCGCGATCATGAAGCCCGGCTCGACCAATTGGCGGTCGCGGCAGATGGCGACGCTGGCCAAGCACTACAAGTTCCGCCTGGACACGCCGTTCGGGAAGCTCCCGAAAGCCGCGCAGAAGGTCATCCTCTACGGGTCGGGCGAGGACGAGATCAAGTTCTCCTACGTCGCGGAGAAGGGCGAATACCACTGGCGCTCGTCCTTCGAGGGACTCGTCCCCATGATCGAGCGGCGCTACCGGGAGACGGAGAACCCCGAACATCGTTCCGAGCTCGAGGCCTACATGTCGGCCGAGCCCTGCCCGGCCTGCCGCGGCCGGCGCCTGAAGCCGGAGGCGCTGGCGGTGCGCGTGGGAGGCCGCGCGATCGACGAGGTCTCGTCCGAGACGATCTCCGACGCCATCGCCTTCTTCGAAGACCTGAAGCTGTCCCCGCGCGAAAAAGAGATCGCCGGAAAGATCCTGAAGGAGATCCAGGACCGGCTGCGCTTTCTCGCGAACGTGGGGATCGGGTACCTGAACCTGTCCCGCGGCTCCGCGTCGCTCTCGGGCGGCGAGTCGCAGCGGATCCGGCTCGCGACGCAGATCGGATCGAAGCTCATGGGCGTGCTCTACGTTCTCGACGAGCCCTCGATCGGCCTCCACCAGCGCGACAACCGGAAGCTGATCGACACCCTGATCTCGATGCGCGACATCGGCAACACCGTCATCGTGGTCGAGCACGACGAGGAGACGATCCGGTCGGCGGACTGGGTCATCGACCTCGGCCCGGGCGCGGGGCTCCACGGCGGGAGGATCGTCGGGGAAGGTTCGCCGGAGGAGCTCGAGCGCTTTCCCGACTCGCTGACGGGGAAATACCTGTCGGGGGAGCGGAGGATTCCGATCCCCGATCGCCGGCGCGCGGGCAGCGGCAAGGCGATCGTTGTGCGCGGCGCGCGCGAGCACAATCTCCAGAGCATCGACGCCGTCTTTCCGCTGGGCGTGATGACGGCGGTGACCGGCGTTTCGGGGTCCGGAAAGTCCACCCTGGTCAACGACATCCTCTACCGGGCGCTCGCTCGCGCGCTCCACGGCGCGTCCGAGAAGCCGGGAGCGCACGACAGGGTCGAGGGAATCTTCGAGATCGACAAAGTCGTCAACATCGATCAGGCTCCCATCGGCCGCACGCCGCGCTCGAACCCGGCAACCTACACGAACGTCTTCAATCCGATCCGCGAGCTCATGTCGCGCACGCCGGAGGCGCGGGCGCGCGGCTACCTGCCGGGCCGGTTCTCGTTCAACGTGAAGGGCGGCCGCTGCGAGGCGTGCGCGGGCGACGGGCAGATCAAGATCGAGATGCACTTCCTGCCGGACATCTACGTGACCTGCGACGTCTGCGGCGGAAAGCGCTACAACCGGGAGACGCTCGGGGTCCACTTCAAGGGCAAGTCCATCGCGGACATCCTGGCGCTGACGGCCGAGCAGGCGCTCGAGGTGTTCGCCAACGTCCCCCCCGTCGCGAACATCTGCCGTACACTCGTTCAGGTGGGCCTCGGTTACATCCAGCTCGGCCAGTCCTCGACGACGCTCTCGGGTGGCGAGGCGCAGCGCGTCAAGCTCGCCCGCGAGCTTGCGCGCCGCTCGACGGGCCGCACGCTCTACCTGCTCGACGAGCCGACGACGGGCCTCCACTTCGACGACATCCACAAGCTGCTCGGCGTTCTGCAGTCGCTCACCGAGAAGGGCAACACCGTCGTCGTGATCGAGCACAACCTCGAAGTCATCCGCACGGCGGACCGCGTTATTGACCTCGGGCCGGAGGGCGGCGCGGGCGGCGGGAAGATCCTCGCCGAAGGGACCCCGGAGGAAGTGGCGGAGGTCCGGGCGTCGTACACGGGGCAGTTCCTGCGCCGGATGCTCGGCGGGCAGCGCCGGAGAGCGCGGGCATGAGGGCGTCGAGGCGGATCGCAGCGACCGCGGCGGCTTTCTGCGCGGCCGCGCTCCTGGGCGCGCAGGCCGCCCCGGCGCCGACGGCGCCTCCGAAGCCCCCGCCGAAGTCCGCGAAGGCGCCGCTCGACTTCTCCGGCGTGTGGGAGATCGATCTGAAGAAGAGCCAGGGGATTTCGAAGAACATGGAGAAGGCCGTCCTCTCGATCCGGCAGAACGGCGATCGCATCTGGATGGAGCCGATCGAGCAGCAGCGACCCTGGCTCGTGGCGGAGGAGATCGTCGTCGACGGGCGGCTCTACGAGAAGGCCGTGGGCGGGGGGCGCAAGGGCACCGTCCAGGCGGAGTGGGGCAAGGACAAGAAGTCCCTCTGGATCCAGGCCACAACCGGAACGGACGAGAACCCGAGCGCCGGGATCCAGCGGTCGGTCTGGCGTCTGCGCGACGGCGGCAAGACCTGGACGCGGCAGACCTGGACCGTGCAGAAGGACGAGACGCGCGAGTCGTTTCTGGTATTCCGGAAGAGAGAGGGCAAGAAGTAGAAGTCGACAGTTGACAGTCAACGGTCAACAGTGGATGAGGCGTGGCCTCTGTCGGCTGTCGACTGGTCGACTCACTTCCCCGTCAGCCCGAGCGCCGAGGCGTTGTACGGATCGAGCGCGAGCGCGCGGTCCCGCGCGGCTCGGCCCGCGGCGACGTCGCCTTTCTGGAAACTCGCCCCGGCCAGTCCGACGAGCGCCGCCACCCTCGCCGGCTCGAGGGCCGCGGCGCGCCCGAATGCCGCGGCAGCGCCTTCGAAATCGCTGAGCGCCAGGAGCGTGTCGCCCGCGCGCGTCTGGATGTCCGCGCTGTCCGGCGAGATCGCGGCGGCCTGGCGGATCGCGGCGAGGGCCTCCTCACGCTTGTCGATCCCCGCAAGGGCTTCGCCTTCGAGTAAGAGAATCTCCCCGGAGTTAGGCTCCTTCTCGAGCGCCGGCGAGAGCAGCGCCAGCGCCTCGGCCGGGCGCCTCGCGTCGAGGGCGACGCGCGCCGCGGCGGATGCCAGCTCCGCGTCTTCCTTTGCGATCGCCAGCGCGGCCCGCAGAACTCTCTCCGCGCCCGCGTCGTCGCCCTGCGCCCGCAGCAGCTCCGCGAGCTTGAGCGAGGCCTCGGTCTCCGCCGCGGAGAGGGACAGGGCCCGCTCGTAGGCGCGCATCGCTTTCGCGGAGAGTCCCTTCGCACGGTACTGGTTACCGAGCCCGATGAGGAACTTCGGATCCGGCTTTTCGCCGCGGACGCTCTCTTCCATGAGCGGAATCGCGGGCTCGACTCGGCCGATCGAGGCGAGGGCGAAGCCGAGCAGGTAGCGGGCCCGCGCGTCGAGGTCGCGCGCCTCGTCGAAGCCCGCGATCGCCGGCAGCCGCTTCGTCTGCAGGGCCTGGACGCCCGCGTCATTGGCGGTCGTCGTGTCGATGTAGCCGGCTCGCGGAGACAAGTACTCGACGACGGGCCGATCGTCGGTGTGCAGCCCGGGCGTGTCCGCGAGCATCCGCCCGAGGTCGTCGCCGTCGAGGACGAAGGCCGCGAAGATCGAAAGGGGGTGCCAGAAGCCGATCCCGCGCAGATCCTCCGCCACGCCGGGGACGGTCTCGATGCGCCGGCGCAGGCGGGCAAGATCCCACGGCACCGGATCGACCGTGCCGACCAGGATCACGTCGCCCCGGTTGGGGCGCCACAGCGACGTGTGCGGGAAGACCGACCGGAACGTCGCCACGATGAGCTTCATCTGCTCCGGCGGCAGCGAGTGCATGTGGAACCACTGCACCATCACGCCGCCCGGCTTCAACCGCGTGCGCGCCAGCGAGTAGAGCTCCTTCGTGAAGAGGCTGCCGACGCCGGCCACCCACACGTCGGACGGGTCGGAAATGATGACATCGAACGTCCGGTCGCGCGCGAGCAGTGCATTGCGCCCATCCGCGACGAGAAACCGGACGCGCGGGTCGGCCAGCACGTTGCGGTTCTGCGCCGCGAACTGCTGCGTGGCCTCCCGCGCCGCGCCCTCGATGTCCGCGATCTCGATCGACTGCGCGGGGTAGCGCGCCGCGGCCGCGGCCGAGACGCCGGTGCCGAGACCGATCACGAACACGTCGCGCGGATCCGGGTGGAGCAGCATCGGGAGGTGGCCGAGCAGGAGCTGGTTCGCCATGTCGCCCGGGTCGGTGGAGGCGTCGGTCTTGCCGTTCGAGCGATAGAAGAGGTACTGACCCTGGCGGTCGACCGAGAGCGTCGTCGCGATCCCGTCCTTGTAGAAGAGCAGCTCCGACCGGCGTTCGGCGTCGAGCAGGCCCTCCACCGATCCATAGATCGCGGCGTAGAAACCCGTGCCCTGGGCGAGCAGGTTGCGCGGCCAGGCCGGGAGCAGCAGCGCGACGGCGAGCGCCGCTCCGGCGGCGACGAGGCCCCGGCGCCTCCAGGCCCGGGCCGCGGAATGCGACAGGGCGAGGACGCCCGCAACGGCGGTGGACGCTGCGGCAAGCGTGAGCGATGCGCGCAGCCCTATCCGGGGGATCAGGACGAAGCCGCCGAGAAACGCGCCCGCGACCGTGCCGAGCGTGTTCCAGGCGGTCACGCGGCCCACGCCGCGCCCCATGTGCTGCAGCTTCGCGGTCGCGGCGACGGCGGCGGGGAAGGCGATGCCGAAGAGAATCGCTATCGGCAGCAGGAGCGGCGCCGTGGCGACGAGCTGCAGCGCCTCCCGAAGCGCGAAGGAGTCCTTCACGGCGGGAAAGCCGCGCATGTACGCGAGCGGCAGTTGCGGCACGAGCGCGATCCCGGAGAGCGCCATGAAGGTGTTGCCGATGAGCGCGAGCCCCAGCACGCCGGCCGGATCGGCGTTGCGGATGCGCGAGTACACCGCGCTCCCGATCCCGATCCCGGCGAGGAAGAGCAGGAGCATCAGGCCGAATGCGTAGACCGAGCTGCCGAAGATGAGCCCGACCAGGCGCGCCCAGGCCACCTCGTCGACCATGGCCGCGAAACCCGAGAGGGCGATGGCCGCCAGCAGCGCGCGTTCGCCCGCGGTCGAAAGCGGTGCCGCTGGCACGGCGTCCACGGGGGAAACGGCCGTTGCCGGCTCGACGGCCGGGCGGGAGCCGCGGGCAAGCCCGAGGGCCACGGTTCCCGCGGCGAGATTCATCGCCACGGCCACGAGCTCGCCCTCGCGCACGCCGGCAAACGGCAGGAGTGCGTACGTGGCCGCGGCGGCCCCGGCGCACGCGCCGAGTGTGTTCGCGGCGTAGAGGACGGCGACCCGCGCTCCGATCTCCTGCTCGCGTCCCACGAGCCAGCGCGCGAGGATCGGGAGCGTGCCACCCATGAGCGCGCAGGGCAGGACGAGCACGACGCCCACCAGGAGAAACTGCGCGACGAAGAAGATCATTGGCGACGACTCGAGCCCCGGAGAGAGCCGCAGGTAGACGGCTTCCACGGCTCGGAGCAGCAGCGGGATCGAGAATCCTAGCAACCCGATCGCGATCTCGAGAACGCCGTAGGCGCGAAGCGCACGGGCGCAATGGCGGTCCGCCCAGCCGCCGAGGAGCACGCTGCCGACGGCCAGCCCGCCCATGAAAGCCGCGAGCACGGTCGAGACCGCGAGGGTGGTCGAGCCGAAGATGTGCGTCAGACGGCGCGTCCAGAGCACCTCGTAGATCAGCCCGCTCGCGCCGGAAAGCGTGAAAACCAGAAGCAGCACGGCTCCCTGCGGGAAGCCGGCACGCGCAAAGCGGGGCATTGCTCCAAGGATAAAGGGTTTCCGCTAGACTGCGCCCCGCATGATGCGAAACACGCAGCCCGAGCCGTGGCGGGTCAAGGTGGTCGAGCCGATCCGCCGCATCGACCGGACAGCGCGCGAGGAGCGCCTGCGCCGCGCCGGCTACAACGTCTTCGGGCTCGCCGCCGAGGACATCTACATCGACCTGCTGACCGATTCCGGGACGTCCGCGATGTCCGACGCCCAGTGGGCCGGGCTCATGCGCGGCGACGAGTCTTACGCCGGCGGCCGCAACTACTACCATTTCGAGGAGACGATCCGCTCCATTTTCGGCCTGCCGCACGTCATCCCCACGCACCAGGGGCGCGTGGCGGAAAACCTGCTCTTCTCGACGGTGCTCGAGCGCGGCCAGATCGTCCCGAACAACACGCACTTCGACACGACGCGGGCCAACGTCGAGGCCAACGGCGGCATGGCGCTCGACTTCGTGATCCCCGAGGGCAAGGAGCCGCGCGTCCGGCACCCCTTCAAGGGGAACATGGATCTCGGCAAGCTCGAGAAGTGCCTCGCGGAGAACCGCGGCAGGGTGCCGCTCGTGATGCTGACGCTGACGAACAACGCGGGAGGCGGCCAGCCGGTCTCGCTCCAGAACGTGCGCGGTACGAGCGAGGTCTGCCGGCGCTTCGGCGTCCCGCTCGTCATCGACGCCTGCCGCTTTGCCGAGAATGCGTGGTTCATCAAGCAGCGCGAGAAGAGCCAGGAGAACCGCAGCGTCGCCGACATCGTGCGCGAGGTCTTCTCGCTCTCCGACGGCTGCACCATGAGCGCGAAGAAGGATGGCCTCGCCAACATCGGGGGCTTCCTGGCGCTGCGCAACGAGACGTGGGTCGAGCGGCTGAAGAACAAGCTCATCCTCATCGAGGGGTTCCCCACGTACGGAGGCCTCGCCGGCCGCGACCTCGAGGCGATCGCCATCGGGTTGCAGGAGGTGCTGCGCGAGGACTACCTCGCCTTCCGCGTCGGGCAGGTGACGTCCTTCGGCGAGGCGCTCGCCGACGCGGGCGTGCCCGTCGTCGAGCCGATCGGCGGCCACGCGGTTTACGTGGACGGGCGCGCGTTCGCCCCGCACCTGCCGCCCGAGCACTACCCGGCCGAGGCGCTCACGATCGCGCTGTACCTCGAGGGCGGGATCCGCGCCGTCGAGATCGGGGGTGTGATGTTCGGCAAGCCCGACCCGGAGCGCCCCGGCCGCGAGAAACTCCCGGACCTCGACCTCGTGCGCCTGGCCGTGCCGCGCCGCGTGTACACGAACACGCATCTCGAGTACGTGGCCGAGGTCACGGCGAGGCTGCGCGCCGAGCCCGCCGCCCTACGCGGCGTGCGGATCGTCAAGCAGGCGCCGCTGCTGCGCCATTTCACGGCGCAGTTCGAGCTCCTGTGACGGGAGACGGGGCGCGCGTGCCCACCGGGCCGCGCTACAATTTGCGTTCGCCGTGATCACCGGATTCAACACAGACGTCAAGCACAAGAACCGCGTCTTCCACATCCAGACCGAGGACAAGGGAGAGGCGAACCCGTACGTCGAGTCGCTCGTCTACGTCGGAGGCGAGATCCTCGCGACGAAGCGGACCTCGTACGGCGAGGTCGTCAAGGCCGGCCGCGACGACCACGTGGTGCAGGACCTCATGGAGCAGCAGCACCGCACGATGATCGCGGCGATCCAGCGGGGCCGCTTCGACGGCCCGAATGGGTCCGTCCAGGTCCCGGAGGGCATGTCGTCAATCTCGGAGCCCGCGCCGCCGGCGCCGGGCGCGCCGGCGCCCCCCGCCCGGCCCGCTGCCGCGCTGCAGGCGCCACCCGCGCCGGCGCCCGCGAAGGCCGCGAAGGTCGAGAGGGTCGAGAAGGGCGCCAAACCCGCGAAGAGTGAAAAGGGCGACGCGACGGTCCCGCCCGGAACGAAGTCCCCGCTGGCGGAAAGCGACCGGAGCCTCGACCAGATGGTGCTCGAATACCTGGCCTCCGACGAGGTCCCGGAGGACGTCGATCTGATTCTGTCGCCGACGCCCGACTTCGTGGCCGGCCGGTCCGTCCAGACGAAGCTGAAGGCGACGTCCGGATCGCCCGCGCGGCCGCTCGCCGGCGCCGCCGTCCAGGTCCGCATCCTTTCGACTTCCGCCCGCGCTTCGACGGCGTTCCAGGGCAAGACCGCCTCGGATGGCTCCTGCCTTCTGTCCTTCATGGTCCCGACGTTCCCCAACGGGAGCGCCGCGGCCGTCATCCGTGTGACGGGCGGCAGGGCGAGCTCCGAGGTCCAGTACTCCATCAAAAGGAAATGACCGCCGAGCTCACGATCACGGTCAATGGGGGCCCGATGCGTCTGCCCGCGGGCGCATCGGTCGCCGACCTGCTCGAGCGGCTGCGCATCTCGACGCCCCGCGTCGCGGTCGAGCGCAACCGCGAGATCCTCCCCAAGGCCGACTACCGCGGGACGCCACTCGTCAACGGCGATGTCTTCGAGGTCGTGGAGCTGGTGGGCGGGGGATAGACCGTCGCCCTCGCAGATCGCGCTGCTGCGCGCCTGCTGCGGACTCCCGCATCGCGAACCTCCTCCCTCCTTCGTCGGGAGACTATTCGCGATGCGAAGGGACCCGGGGGCAGCGGCTCGATAGAGTCATTTGCTTGATCGACCGAGGCCCTATCGGATATTCTCCGCGCCCCGAGTGGGCCGTTAGCTCAATTGGTAGAGCAAGAGACTCTTAATCTCTAGGTTGTAGGTTCGAGTCCTACACGGCTCACCACTCATTCCCACCAGGTCGGCTCCCGCAAACTGGCCGTTTCCTTCGCCTGGTGGACTGGCCCGTTTCACCTCTTTTGGGGGGCCCGCTGGCCAGCGGGGCCAAATGATGTCGGACCCAACGAGGAGCCTCGCCCCGGCACAACTATGGCTTGTCCGCGTGAAGCATCTCCCAGAACCGCCTGGGCGCGACGACCTCGAGCTTCCCGATCGCTCCGAGCTTCAAGAGGGCCGCGTCCCCTGTAACGAAGACTTGAGCGTGGGCCGCGATCGCCTCGCCGAGCACGAGCGCATCGTCCGCGTCGACCCTGGCGTCGCTCGGCTTTGACTCATCGACGATCTGAGCGGCTTCGCCGGAAACGAACTCCACGATCTCCGCCGCTCGAACCGCCGGCAGCTTGAGTTTCTCGCGGAGCGCCTTGCTCACCTCGCGGACCACGTTACGCCCAAGAACCAGATCGTGCTCGAGCAGCACAACCTCCAGGAGGTCAGCGCACAGCCCCCGAGACGCGAACGCGCTCACAATCACGTTCGCATCCAGGAAGACTCTCAGGAGAGGGCCCGGAAGACATCTTCGTCGGTGACGAGCCCTTGTGCTTCGGCGAACGGCAAGGTCTTCTTCCTCAGCTCCCGAAACCGAGCGACAGCGACCTGACGTCTCAGCGCCTCGCGCGCAATCTCGCTCTTGGTTCTTCCGGTATTCGCCGCGATGCGTTCGAGAGCCTTCTCGAGCTTCGGGTCGAGCCGTATGGTCAGGGTCGTCATCGGAGGCCTCCTCTGCGTAAGACATTGTCGCACGAGCCCGGGCGAGGCGCAAACGACGCGTTGGCCAGTCCGGAGGCAGGTTCCGGCCGCGGGCTCAAGGGCTCGCCATTCGCGGCACGGTCAACAGGTCTTGCATCGCGCCGAAAACAAGCTTCCCCTAAACCAACGCCTCGTGGATGGAGACGCGGATAACCACTCGGACACGAGACTCGGACACACGCTTCCAAGTGATTGACCTGTTGTGAACTTTCTGAAGGTTCGAGTCCTACACGGCTCACCACGCTCCTCGACGGCGCATTCCCGGCCGCTGGCGGCTTGCAGGGCTCCGGCACTTGCACGATTACACGGTAGTCGTGTAGTATTCGCGGGTGATCGTCTCCTTCGGGGATGCCGTGACCGAGGAGATCTACGACGGCCAGACATCTGCCCGGACGAGACGGGTTGGCCCGGACGTCTTGAGCGCGGCGAAGAGAAAGCTCGACATGATCGAAGCGGCTCACATCCTGGCTGACCTGAAGGCGCCCCCCGGCAACCGACTGGAGGCCCTGAAGGGCGACTGGAAGGAGTTTCACAGCATCCGAGTGAACGATCAATGGCGGATCGTCTTTCGCTGGGAAGAGGGCCTCGCGCGTGACGTGACGCTGACCGACTACCACTAGACCAAAGGGAGAAGCCATGTTGCCGACCAGCCGAATTCCGACACATCCGGGCGAGATGCTCGTTGAGGAGTTTCTGAATCCGTTGGGCGTCACGCAGGTCGACTTCGCGAACCATCTCGGGATCCCGATCCAGCGGGTGAACGAGATCGTCAACGGCAAGCGGGGAGTGACCCCGGAGACGGCGCTCCTGTTCTCCTCGGCTCTCAGGACGACGCCGGAGTTCTGGATCAACCTTCAGAGCTCCTACGATCTCGCGCGTGCGCGTGCCGGCATGGCCAGGCTCCCCAGCGCCCTTGGACGCAGGGGAAACTACGCCGTTGCCGGGGGACATCGGAAGGCGAAGTAGAGTCTCGCGAAGCACGGCGTAACGATCGCGCCGGGGGGCGATGGCCCGTGTTCCTCGCTCCATTTACGAACTGGTTGCCCGGATGCAAGCGCATCGCTGCGAGGCGCGATGTTCTGCCGAAGGGCCCTCGCGGGTGACTCGGACACAGGACTCGGACACGTGGTCCCAAGCGATTGACCTGTTGTGAACTTCCTGCAGGTTCGAGTCCTACACGGCTCACCACTCAATCCCTCCGACGCTTTCCAACGAAATGACAACGCACGACCGGGACGTGTGGGGCGACCTGGCTCTGATGGCGAAGCACGGGGAGCAGGGCCTCG
>JBGPGG010000092.1:0-11941 GCA_041483715.1 Thermoanaerobaculia bacterium | reverse complement strand
TAACATCCTGAAGCCGGCCCTTTCGCGCGGGGAAGTCTCGTGCATCGGCGCGACGACGCTCAAGGAGTACCGTAAGTACATCGAGAAGGACCGCAGCCTCCTGCGGCGCTTCCAAGCGATCCACGTCACCGCGCCGTCGGAGAACGAGACCTTCGAGATTCTCGAGGGGGTCAAGGACCGTTACGAGCAGTTCCACAAGGTGCATTACTCCGCCGAGGCGATCAAGACCGCGGTCTACCAGTCCAACCGCTACATCACCGACCGGTTCTTCCCCGACAAGGCCATCGACATCCTCGACGAGGCCGGCGCGAAGGTGAAGTTGAGGCGCGTCGCGGACACCCAGAACCTGCGCAAGCTCGAGGTCGAGATCCGTCAGATCGTCAAGGAGATGAAGAAGGCGATCTCCGACAAGGATTTCGAGAAGGCGGTTTTCCTGCGCGAGCGCGAGATCGAGCTCAAGGAGGAGATCGAGCGCGCGAAGGCGCAGTCGGCCGAGCGCAGCGAGGCCACCCAGGAGGTTACGCGGCGCGACATCGAGGAGATCATCTCCTCGTGGACCGGCATCCCCGTCGCGTCCCTCGAGATGGAGGAGGCCGAGAAGCTTCTGCACATGGAGGACGCCCTGCGGCGCCGCATCGTCGGCCAGGAGGCGGCCATCATCGCCGTCTCCAAGGCGATCCGCCGCTCGCGCTTGGGCGTCAACAACCCAAACCGTCCGATGGGCTCCTTCGTTTTCCTCGGGCCTTCCGGGGTCGGAAAGACGGAAGTGGCGCGGCGGCTCGCCGAGTTCATGTTCGAGAACCAGAAGTCGCTCGTGCGGTTCGACATGTCCGAGTACATGGAGAAGCACGCGGTCTCCAGGCTGATCGGGTCACCCCCGGGCTACGTCGGCCACGAAGAGGGCGGGCAGCTGACCGAGCGCATCCGGCGCAATCCCTATAGCGTCATCCTTTTCGACGAGATCGAGAAGGCGCATCCGGACATCGTGAACCTGCTGTTGCAGATCCTCGAGGACGGCATCCTGACCGACGCGTACGGCAACGTCGTAGACTTCAAGAACACGCTGATCATCATGACGTCCAACATCGGGACCAAGCACCTCGTCAACCGCGGCCGCGTCGGCTTCGGCGGGTCGCGCGAGGTCCAGAGCAACCGCGAGATAGAGGAACTGGTCCTGAAGGAGCTGCGGCGTGACTTTTCGCCCGAGTTCATCAACCGGATCGACGACGTCATCGTCTTCCATCCGCTGGCACGGCCGGAGCTCGCGAAGATCTGCCGCCTGCTGATCGACGACGTCAACACGACGATCGCCGGCAAGGGCGCATGGATCGACATCGACGACGAGGCGATCGAGTGGCTCCTCACCCAGAGCGGGGACGACCCGAACATGGGCGCGCGGCCGTTGCGGCGCGCGATCCAGAAGCATATCGAAGACCCAGTCTCCGAGCTGCTGATCGCCGCGCGTGACGAGCGTCTCGAGACGATCGATGTCCGTGTGGGGCCGGATGGATTGCGAGTTACGGCGCGCGAAGGCGAGCCGATCCCCCAGGGGCACTAGCTTCTTGCGAAGAGGGTCCCTCGGGGCCGCGGTTCTCTCCGCGGCGATGCTGGCGCTCTCGACCGCGCGCGCCCAGGAGGTGCCTCCGGCGCCGACGCCGCTGCCCGCCGCCGCCGAGGTCCCGGCGCCCGCCGCTGCGGTCCCCGAACCGGAGATGCCGGTAGCCCCGCCGGCGCCGACGGCGGGTCCCGACACGATCGTGGGCTTCCGTGTCGTGGGCTACCAGACGGTTTCGCCGGACACCATCGCCCATTACCTCGGGATCAAGGTCGGCGACCGGTACGACCCGGAGAAGATCCGTCAGAACTTCTCGGCCCTGTGGGACACGGGCCTGCTCGAGAACGCGAAGATCGAGGCGGAGCCCTCCCCGGCCGGCGTCACGCTCGTCGTCACCGTGGAGGAGCGCCCGATCGTCAAGGACGTCGAGTTCGTCGGGAACAAGAAACTCTCCACGTCGCAGATCAAGGACCGGCTGAAAGAGGCCAAGGTCACCGTGCGCGCGGGTGCGCCCCTCTCGCTGCGCGACGTGGCTCGGGCGCGGTCGGCGATCGCCGACTACTACGTCGAGCAGGGCTTCCGCAGCGCCAGCGTCGACTACCGGATCGACGACATCTCGAAGACCGAGAAGAAAGTCGTCTTCCTGATCGACGAGGGCGACAAGGTCAAGATCGAGTCGATCTCGTTCACTGGCAACACGGCCGCTTCCGCCCAGTCCCTGCGCAACGCGATGCACAAGACGAAGGTCGCGACCTTCTGGCGCATCCTGTCGGACGACACGGTCTACAACCAGGTCAACTACGAGGCCGACGTCGAGAGCATCAAGGCCCTCTACCAGTCCAAGGGGTACAAGGACGTCGTCGTCAAGGACCCGATCCTGGACGTCTACATCGTGAATCCCAACGCCAAGCCGACGAAGATCAAGCGGCGCGTGCGGATCACCGTTCCGATCGTGCAGGGCGACAAGTTCTACACGAACACGATCACCGTCGTCCGCGTCCAGCAGAACGGCCAGGCCGCGGACCCTCCCGAGCCCTCCGTCTACCCGGGTGCGCTGCTGCTCAAGCGATTCTGGGAGCTTCCGCCGGGGTCGGTCCTGAACCGCGACCGCCTCATCGAGGGCCTGGCCGGCATCGAGGCGATGTACAAGACCCGAGGTTACATCTACTGGTTCGCCGATCCCGTCTTCAAGGAAGTCGGCAGGGACCGCGTGGACATCGAGGTGAGGATCTTCGAGGGCGACAAGTTCTACCTTGGCCGCCTCGAGGTGCAGGGCAACACGCAGACCCGCGACAAGGTCATCCGCCGCGAGTTCGGCCTGGACGAAGGCGACGTGATGGACATGGAGGCGGTCAAGAAGAGCATCCAGAAGATTTCGCAGCTCGGGTATTTCAAGCTCGGGGAGGAGCCGCAGTTCGGCGTGCGCGGCGAGGAGAAGAAGGTCGACATCGTCCTCAAGGGCCAGGAGACGAGCCGCAACGAGATCCAGTTCGGCGCCGGCTACTCGGGCTTCGACGGCTTCTTCGGGCAGTTCTCCTTTCAGACGCGCAATTTCCTCGGCCGCGGCGAGATCATCGGGGTCTCGGCGCAGCTCGGCAGGGTCTCGAACTACTTCGACCTGTCGTACACGATTCCCTGGTTCATGGACAAGAACCAGTCCGTAGGCGCCTCGCTCTTCCGCCGGAAGGTCGTGTATTCGTCGCAGACCGAGCAACGGCAGGGCGGGACCGTCTTCTACGGGAAAGGCCTCGGGCTCTTCGACTCGGCCTCGGTGCTGTACTCCTACCAGGACATCGAGGCGAGCTACCCGGCCCGCGCCGCGCCGACGCCGCCGGGCCAGCCGCCGCCGCCGCAGAAGTTCATCGACACCAGCGGAACCTCGTCGTCCCTGACGCCGGCGTACCGCTACGACAGCAGAAACGATCCGATGAACCCCACCAGGGGATTTCGGCTCTTCGCGGCGGTGGAGATTGCGCCCGCATTCTTCGGCGGAACGAACGCCTTCATCAAGCCGACCATCGGAGCGACGGTTTACATTCCGGTCCGATTCCCGCGCAACGCCGTGCTCGCGCTCAATGCGGAGGTCGGATTCGTCACGGCCGTGTCGGGGACTCCGCTCCAGGTCTTCGAACGGTTCCAACTCGGCGGCGAGCAGAGCATGCGCGGCTTCTCGCAGGGCGCCATCGTCCCGCTGCATCCGGAGACCAACATCGTATTCACGGACGCGGACGGCCGGATCCTCGGCGGCAACAAGTTCTTCGTGGTCAACGTCGAGTACCAGTTCCTGACCATCGGGCCGGCCACGCTGTTGGCCTTCGTGGATATCGGGAACAACTATTACGACACGCAGTCCTTCGACCTGACCAACATCCGCTCGGCCTTCGGGATGGAGCTGCGGGTACTCCTGCCGATCTTCCAGGCGCCACTGCGGTTCATCTACGCCATCAACCTGCACCCCATCCAACCCCTGGACCAGTTCGGATTCCCGATCAACAATCTCACGGAGAAGCAGTCGGGATTCACGTTCTCGATCGGGCGGACCTTCTAGCGAGGGGTCCCGGGGGGCAGGAATGCCCCGAAATCAGCCCTGTTGTGTCGGACGCGGTTTTTGCTACACTTCCGCGCTTTCGCGGAAGAAGGAGTTGGAATGAAACGCTTTGCCCTTGTGGTGGCAGCCGCCCTGATCGCGGCCGTCGCCAGTGCCCAGGGAACCGCCCCTCCCGCACCGGCCGCGGGAATCAAGATCGGCGTGATCAACGTCGAACGGCTCATCCAGGAATCTGCCCTCGGGAAAGAAGCCTTCAACCGGGTCAAGAAGCTCAACGACTCGAAGAAGGAGGAGGGCGACAAGCTCTCCAAGGAGCTCCGCGAGATGGAGCAAAAGCTCGCCGACCAGGGTTCGGCGATGGCCGACGACAAGCGCGATGCGCTCCAGAAGAGTTACCAGGAGAAGGCGATCGCCTTCAAGCGGTTTCAGGACGACGCGAACCGGGACCTCGAGGCCGCGCAGAAGAAGGAGCTCTCGGAGCTCGAGCGCAGGGTCTTTCCGGTCATCAACCAGGTCGGCAAGGAAAAGGGCTTCACGCTCATCCTGAACAAGTTCCAGTCCGGCCTCGTCTTCGTGGATGACTCGGTGGACATCACGGACGAGGTTCTGAAGGTGTTCAACACGACCGTCGCTTTGCCCGCGGCAAAGCCGGCGGAGGGTGCGCCGAAGGCCGGCGCGCCTGCTGCCAAACCGGCCGCGCCGGCGCCGGTCCCGACGAAGAAGCCGTAGTTCCGGACTCGGGAATCGATACGCCGTGGCTCGCTTGCGCGCCCCCCGAAAGGGCACCGGCAGGCCCCGGCGTTCCGCCGCCGCCGGGACAGGATTCACGCTCGCCCAGGTCGCAGCCGCGGTGGGCGGCCGCGTCCATGGGGACGACGGCGCGAGCCTGACCGGCGTGGCGACCCTGGAAGCGGCGGGCCCGCAGGATCTCTCCTGGGTCGTCGACGAGCGCCGGTCGCTGGAGGCCCGCGATAGCCGCGCGGGCGCCCTCCTCGTGTCCGATGAGCGGCTCCGGGCAGGCAGGCCGTGCGTCGTCGTGGGGTCGCCCCAACTGGCCCTGGCGCTCTGGCTCGATAGGCTTCACCCTCCGGAGCGGCCGCGCGGCGGAGTCGCCCGAGGCTCCTTTGTCCACGGGACCGCGAAGCTAGGTGCGGGAGCCTCGGTCGAGGCGGGAGCCACGGTGGAGAAGGGGGCCAGGGTTGGCGCGCGCACCCGTGTGCGGCCGGGGGCCTTCATCGGCCAGGATGCGGTCGTCGGCGATGACTGCGTCGTCGGGCCCGGTGCCGCCATCCTCGCCCGCTGCCGCGTGGGCGACCGGTGCATCCTGCAGCCGGGAGCGGTGGTGGGATCCGACGGGTTCGGGTACGTCTGGGACGGCCAGGGGCACCGAAAGGTGCCGCAGGTCGGCATCGCAAGGCTCGAAGACGACGTCGAGATCGGCGCCAATGCCACCGTCGATCGCGCCACGCTCGGCGAAACCGTGATCGGCCGCGGAACGAAGATCGACAACCTCGTTCAGGTGGGGCATAACGTGATCGTGGGCGAGCATTCGATCCTCTGCGGCCAGGCGGGCATCGGCGGGTCCTCGCGCCTGGGGCGCGGCGTGACGCTGGCCGGTCAGGTGGGCGTGTCCGACCACGCCACGATCGGCGACGGCGCCGTCCTGACCGGCCAGGCCGGGATCGCGCGCCAGGGGCGCGTCGAGGCGGGGGAGGTCGTGTCCGGGATGCCGGCGCTGCCGCACCGGGAGTTCTTGAAGCGAGCGGCCCTCGTCGGGAAGCTCGGGGCGGCCTTGGCGCGGATCACCGCGCTCGAGGCGGCGCTCAAAAAGCTGGAGAAAGGGGGACCACCTTGGAGTTCGGGATCGGCGAAATCCTGAAGACGCTGCCGCACCGCTACCCGTTCCTGCTCGTGGACCGGATCCTGGAGCTCGAACCCGGCAAGCGCGTGGTCGGTATCAAGAACGTGACGTTCAACGAAGAGTTCTTCCAGGGGCATTTCCCCGGTAACCCGGTGATGCCCGGCGTGCTGGTCCTCGAGGCGATGGCGCAGGTGGCCGGAGTCGCGTTGCTCGGGGTCACGCCAGACAAGGAGAAGAAGCTCCTCTATCTTTCGGGCGTGGACCGCTGCCGCTTTCGCCGGCCGGTTGTCCCCGGGGACCAGCTCCGGATCGAAGCGTCGATCATCTCGCTGAAGATGCGGGTCTGTAAGTGCCGGGCGACGGCGACCGTCGACGGCAAACTGTGCGCCGAGGCCGACCTGCTCTCGGTGCTCGTGGAGCGGCCATGAGCAGCGTGATGATCCATCCGTCGGCCGTCGTGGCTCCGAGTGCGCAGCTCGGGGAGGGAGTCTCGATCGGGCCCTACGCGGTCGTCGGCGACGGCGTCGTGCTCGGCGACGGGACGACCGTTGGCAACCACGCGACCGTCGAGGGGCCGGCCGTCTTCGGCGAGGACAACCGAATCTTTCCGCACGCGGCGCTCGGCTTCGAGCCGCAGGACCTGAAGTACCGGGGGGAGCCCACGCGCCTCGTCGTGGGCTCGCGCAACGTGTTCCGCGAGTTCTCGACGGTACAGCGGGGGACTGCGTACGGGGGCGGCGAGACGGTCGTCGGCGACGACAACTACTTCATGAACTACACCCACGTGGGCCACGACAACCGCATCGGCTCGAAGGTGGTCATGGCGAACTGCGCGGTTCTCGCCGGCCACGTCGAGGTCGGGAGCAACGCCAAGATCGGGGCGTTCAACGCGGTCCACCAGTTCTGCCGGGTGGGCGTCTTTGCGTTTCTCGGGGCCTACACGGGATGCCGCCAGGACGTCCTGCCGTTCTGCCGGACCGACGGCCTCGAGCATCCGAAGACGTACGGGATCAACACGATCGGCCTGAAGCGCGCCGAGTTCTCGGACGAGCGCGTCGAGGCGCTTCAGAAGGCATACCGGCTACTCGTGAAGTCGAAGCTCAACACCAGCCAGGCCCTGGAGCGGATCGCCGAGGAGCTGTCGGGTCAGCCCGACGTGGAGGAGCTCGTGCAGTTCATCCGCACGAGCGAGCGGGGCTTCATCAAGTGAGCCGCCGCACGCGATGATCGCGGCCGGGCCGGTTCGCCTGGCGGTGGTCGGGGTCGGCCATCTTGGACGCCAGCACGCCCGGGTGGCGGCGCAGACCGCCGGGATTGCGCTCGTTGGGGTCCACGACCACCACGAAGGGCGAGCCGCGGAGGTCGCGCTCGAGCAGGGGACGGCCGTTCTGTCGGGCCCGGAGGATGTCGCCGCGCGGGCCGAGGCGGTCGTGGTGGCCACGCCGACCGCCACCCATGCCGCTCTCGTGCACTTCTTTCTCGAACGAGGCCTCGACGTGCTCGTCGAGAAGCCGATCGCGGCCTCATGCGGCGAGGCGGACTCTCTCGTCTCGCTCGCTCGCGCCCGCGGCCGCGTCCTCGAGGTCGGCCACGTCGAGCGCTACAACCCTGCGGTGGTCGCCGTCCTGGGACGGATCGCAGGCCCCCTCTTCATCGAGGGCCATCGCCTCGGCGTCCCCACCGCCCGTAGTCTCGATGTCGACGTCGTCCTGGACCTCATGATCCACGATCTTCAGATCGTGATCGCCCTGGTGCAGCGCCCGGTCCGCGAGGTGCGGGCCGCGGGAATGCCCGTGCTGACGGACCGGGTCGACATCGCCAACGCCCGGATCGAGTTCGAGGGAGGGTGCGTGGCGAACCTGACCGCCTCCCGCGCCTCGACCGAGCCGATGCGCAAGCTGCGCATCTTCGCTCCGCCGCTCTACTGCTCGATCGATATGCACGCGCGGACGGTCGCGGCCCACCGCCTCGTCCGCAACGGCGGGACGGCCGAGATCGTCCCGGAGGAGATCCCGGTCGAGGCCGGGGACCCGCTCGAGCTCGAGCTGGCTGACTTTGCCGGGGCCGTCCGAGAGCGGCGGGACCCCCTCGTCTCGGGCGAGGTCGGCCGCGACGCCCTCGCGCTCGCACAGCGCGTGCTCGATGCGATCGAGATGCATCGCTGGGACGCGGAGTCGGGGCCGTGACGGCGCGCGTCCGGGTCGGCCTCGTCGGCGGCAGCGGTGTGTATGACCTTGCCGCGACTGCGGATTTGCGCGAAGAACGGCTCGAGACGCCCTTTGGGTCGCCGTCGGACGCCTACTTCACCGGCACGCTGAACGACGTGCCCGTGGCGTTCCTCTCGCGGCACGGCCGGGGCCACCGCCTCTCGCCGCCGGAGATCAACTATCGGGCCAACGTGTGCGGATTCAAGATGCTCGGATGCGACGCGCTGCTGTCGGCCTCGGCCTGCGGCAGCCTGCGCGAGGAGCTCGCACCGCGGCACGCGGTGATCGCCGACCAGTTCATCGACCGCACGCGCCATCGCCAGGACTCGTTCTTCGGCGACGGCATCGTGGCGCACGCCAGCCTCGCGGACCCCGTGTGTCCGGAGCTCTCGCGGTGCCTCGAGGAGGGAGGGCAGGCGGGCGGCCTCACCGTCCACCGGGGCGGGACCTACGTGTGCATGGAGGGGCCCCAATTCTCGACCCGCGCCGAGTCGAACCTCTACCGGTCCTGGGGCGCGGACGTCATCGGAATGACGAATCTGACCGAGGCGCGACTCGCGCGCGAGGCGGAGATCTGCTACGCGAGCCTCGCGCTGGTCACGGACTACGATTGCTGGAGGGAGGCGACCGAGGCGGTCTCGGTCGAGTCCATCCTGGCGATCCTCGGGGAAAACGCCGCGGCGGCCCGTCGCGCGCTGTTCGATGCGGTGTCGCGGGTCGATGCCAAACGCGCCTGTGGCTGCCGCGACGCGATGCGGTACGGGATCATCACGGACCGCAAGGCGGTCTCCGAGGCGGCAAGAGAGCGACTGAGGCCGGTCGCGGGGAGGTACCTGTGAGGAAGGACGGACGCATCGTCGTCACCGGATCGGTGGCGTTCGATTACCTGATGACGTTCCCCGGAAAATTCACCGAGCACCTCATCCCAGACCGGATGTCGCGCCTGTCGGTCTCGTTCCTCGTGGACGAGATGCGGCGCGTGCCCGGGGGCTGCGGGCCGAACATCGCCTGGGGGCTGGCGCTGCTGGGAGAACGGCCGACTCTGCTCGCGACGGCCGGCGTGGATGCGGCCGAGTACCGCGACCGGCTCGCCGCGGAGGGCATCGACGTGTCGGGGCTCAAGCTCGAGCCGGATCTCTTCACGGCGTCCTTCTTCGTCTCGACGGACCAGGACCAGAACCAGCTGGCCTCGTTCTACACGGGCGCCATGGCGCGGGCCCGCGGGCTTCCGCTTCGAACCATCGACCCGTCCACGATCGCCTTCACGGTGATATCGCCGAACGACCCGGCGGCCATGGCCGCGTACGCGCGCGACTGCCGGGAGCTCTCGATCCCGTTCCTCTACGATCCGAGCCAGCAGGTGACCCGGCTCTCCGCGGAGGAGATGATCGAGGGCTTCCGGGGCGCGGCGATCCTGATCGTCAACGACTACGAGTTCGGCATCCTCACGCACAAGACGGGATTGGCCCAGGAAGAGATCGAGCGCCGCGTGCCGGTGCTGATCGTGACCCACGGTCCGGACGGCTCGGCGATCCACGCTCCGTTCGGTTCGGGCGGGCGCATCGTGCACCACGTGCCCGCGGCGAAGGTCGAGAAGCAGGCTCTCGACCCCACAGGGGTCGGGGACGCCTACCGGGCGGGTCTGCTCCGGGCCCTGAGGATCGGCGCGTCCTGGCCGGTCGCCGGGCGAATCGGAAGCGTGGCCGCGGTCTTCTGCCTCGAGACCCAGGGGCCACAGCCGCCCCGGTACACGCCCGCGGAGTTTGTCGAGCGCTACATCCGAAACTACGGGGAGGCGCCCGAGCCGGCGCAGCTGTTCGCTTAGGACCCGTCCCGGGTTACAATCCTCCTCTTCAACGAGGTCAGATCCTTGAGCATGCGCGTTCCGCGCCGCGCCGCGGCGCCTTTTTCTCCGAGGCAGTACGAGGGCAGCCTCGACGCGGAGGGATTGCGCATCGGCGTCGTGTGCGCGCGGTGGAATCCCACCGTGACCGACGCCATGCTCGCGGCGGCCCTCGACACGCTGCGCCGGCGCGGGGCCCGTGCGGCGGACGTCTCGGTCGCCCGCGTGCCGGGGGCCTTCGAAGTCGCCGCCGGGGCGAAGGCGTTGATCGATTCCGGCCGCTTCCAGGCGGTGGTCGCGCTCGCGGCGATCGTGCGGGGCGAAACGACCCACCACGAGGTGCTCGGTCACTCGGTTGCGTCCGCGCTCGCGGCCCTGACGGTCGGGGCGGGCGTCCCGATCGGATTCGGCATCCTGACGTGCGAGACCATGGAGCAGGCCCTCGAGCGCACCGACAAGGGCGTGCAAGCCGCCGAGGCGGCGATCGAAATGGCGAACCTGCGCCGCCGTCTCGGGAAGGTCTAGATGGGCGCGCGCAGGAAGGCCCGGGAGCTCGCGCTCCAGATGCTGTACGAGCACGACGTCTCGGGCACCGAGCCCCAGGAGATGTTCCTCCGATCGGACGACCTGCAGAAGGCTCCCGAGGGGATCCAGGATTTCACGCGCCGGCTGGTCTCGGGCACGCTGTCGCACCAGGAGGACCTCGACGCCATCATCTCGCGGCAGGCCGACCACTGGAGGCTGGCGCGGATGCCGGTCGTCGACCGCAACATTCTGCGCCTCGCGCTCTTCGAGCTCTTGCACGAACCCGACACGCCCCAGCCAGTCGTAATCGACGAGGCGCTCGAGATCGCCAAGCGCTTCTCGACTCCGAAGTCCTCCCAGTTCATCAACGGGATCCTCGACGGGGTGCTCAAGGGGCGGCGCGGGGAGGCCGCGGAGTCTTGAGGCGCGGCTTGCGGCTGGCGCTGGCCTGCACGCTCTACGCGGCGGCCGTGGGCGCGCGCGCCGATGAGCTCGCCGTGTACCGCGCGTCTGGGGCGAACTTGGGGCTCTTCGACCAGTACGACAACGACGGCTATTCGCTCGGGGTCTCGCCGGGGCCCGACGGCAGCCTGGAGTTGCGCGTGCAAGTCAGCGGGGGACCCCTGGAGAGCCGAGCGCCCTTTCCGACGGGAGCGCCCCGGGACCCCGCCCTCCCGGTTTCGCCCGAGCGCGACGCCTATGCCCTCGGGCTCGTCGGGGATGCGGGGGCGCAGGCGCTGGCGGTCGAGCGGATCCTCGCTGGGATTGCCTCGTCCGTGCGGTATGACAACGACCGGGGGCGCAAGCAGGACCCGGCCTCGGTGTTCGCGTCGCGGCGCGCCCACTGCGTCGGGTTGGCGGAGCTCGCGGTCGACCTGCTCCGGCGCGTGGGCATCAGCGCGCGCACGGTGCAGGGAGTTCTCCGCGCGAAGTCCGGCACGGACGGCTACGATTCGCGCATCGGAGGCCTCTACCACCGCTGGATCGAGATCTATTACGCCGACCGCGGCTTTGTCTTCTCGGACCCGTCGTCCTCGATCAACGGCGTGGACGCCCGCTACATCCCTTTCGGATCGCGGGCGCTCGAGCGCCCGCGCGGCCTGACACTGACCGAGCTCGAGACCTCGGGACGCTTGGACTACCCGCTGCTGCGGCTGCCCGATGCAACGCTGCGGGTGCGGCCGGTGGGAGGTAGCCGGTAGGGGAAGTCGGGAGGAGTCAGGGAGAGTCGGGAGGGGGACCGGGCTCTCGAAGTGCGACTGCTTCGGCTATATTGCCGATCCGAATGGCCGAGAAATACGCCCCCTCCGAGATCGAAGCGAAGTGGCAGCGGCTCTGGGCCGAGGAGCGCGTCGCGGAAGTCGACACCGCCGTGCCGGGCAACGAGTTCTACATGCTCAAC
>JBGPGG010000091.1:0-12017 GCA_041483715.1 Thermoanaerobaculia bacterium | reverse complement strand
TCCGACCCGAAGCCGAGCGCGGTGATGTAGTTGGCGAGGGCGTCGAGCCAGACGTAGACGACGTGGCCCGGATGCCCCGGAAACGGGATGCCCCACTGCACCTTCGAGCGCGAGACGGAGAGATCGTTCAGTCCGCCCTTCACGAACGAGATCACTTCCGCGAGCCGGCTCTCGGGCCGCACGAACTCGGGATGACGTCCGTAGTGCTCGGAGAGCGGCGCCGCGTACTTCGACAGGCGAAAGAAGACGTTCTCTTCGGATTCCCATACGGTCGACTTGCCGTGGACCGGGCAGCGCTTCTCGAGGTCGAGCTCCTTCTCCGTGTAGAAGGCCTCGCAGCTCGAGCAGTACCAGCCCTCGTGCTTGGCCGTGTAGAAGTCGCCCGCGGCCGCGATCCGCGCGATCAGGGCCTCGACGCCGCGCCGGTGCCGCACCTCGGTCGTGCGGATGAAGTCGTCGTTGCCGATCTCGAACGTCCGATACAGCTCCCGGTACCGCTCGACGACCCTGTCGGCGAGCTGGAGGGGCGTGATTCCCTGCGTCGCCGCGGCCTTTTCGATGTTCTGGCCGTGCTCGTCCGTGCCGGTGAGAAAGCGGGTCGTCTCGCCGATCAGGCGGCGGAAGCGCGTGACGACGTCCGTCACGACCGTCGTGTAGATGTGCCCGATGTGCGGCAGATCGTTGACGTAGTAGATCGGGGTCGTCGCGTAGAACGTCTTCATTTGGAGCGCGAAAGATACCTCAGAAGAGATCGAGCTCGATCGGGACGACGGTGCGGATGCGCTGGAAGTCTCGATCGCGGGTCAGGAGGCGAAGACCCCCTGCAAAGGCGGCGACCGCAATCGCGAGGTCCACGATCTCGGCCTGAAAGCCGCCGCGCGCCAGCGCGAAGCGATACTCGGCGACGCGCTCCCAGAGTGCGTGGGGATCGGGAACCGCCACGAGCCCGTCGAAAAGCTGACGCAGCCGCTCGTACTGCGCACTCGAGCTCGACCCGGAGAGGACCTCGGCCCGGATCGGTCCCGTCACGGCCACCGCCCCGTCGGCCAGGAGGGGATCCAGACGGGCGACGGCCTTCGCCTCGCCGCGCAGAAAGTCGACCCACACCGACGTATCGACGACGGAGACGCTCACTCCCTTCCGCGGCTTCGGGAACGGGACAGGTCGATGTTCAGGTGGATCTTCCCCGCGAGCTTGCGCAGCTCCTCCCGCTTGCTCTTCTTCACCAGCTCCTCGAGGGCTCGGATCAGCGTTTCGCGCATCGTCTTCGAATTCGTGACCCTGCGCGCCTCCTCCAGAAGATCCTCGGGAAGGTCCACCGTAGTTCTCATGTACTGAGCATATACTTTCACCATAGTATATGCAAAGTCCCCTCACAACAGCCCCGACTCCCTGAACGACACACAGCCTTCCCTGCCGACCACGATGTGGTCGAGCAGCCGCACCCCTACCGACTCCGCGGCCGCTGCGAGCCGACGCGTGAACTCGCGGTCCTCCCGCGAGGGCGTCGGGTCTCCCGAAGGATGGTTGTGGTACAGGATCACGCCGGCCGCCTTGCCGATGAGCGCGCGGCGCAGGATCTCGCGCGGCTCCACGACGGCGCGGTCGAGCGTCCCACGGTAGATCTCGGCGTCGTTCTTCAAGAGCCGATTGCGCGCATTCAGGAACAGGGCCCCGGTCCGCTCCTGCGCATCGTCGGCCTGGGCCTGGCGCAGGAACTCCTTCACGAGCCGCGGCTCGTTCATGAGGTCGCGGCCGGAGAGGGTCTCCGCGGGCAGCCGGCGGGCGATCTCGAGGGCGGCCACGATGGCGCAAGCGCGCGTCGGCCCGATTCCGCGCTCGGAGGAGAGCTCCGGCGCCGCCGCCCCGGCCAGACCGATGAGCCCGCCCCGCGCGGCGAGCAGGCTCCGCGCCCGGTCGAGCGCGCTTTCTCCGGGAATCCCCGTGCGCAAGAGGAGCGCCAGCAGCTCCTCGTTCGTCAGCGCGCCCGGGCCCAGGCGCAGCAGCCGCTCGCGCGGCCGCTCATCGGAAGGCAGATCGCAGATTCGGAAAGCACGTCGCGTAGATTGTTCGGTCATGGTTCGTCGCCGACGAGAACCGCCTGCGACCCGGGGAGGACGGGATGATCATTGCACAGAACAGCCCGACTGGAAAGCGCCGGTCGGGAGTCGGGAGTTATGAGTCGTGAGCCGTCGCGTCAAGTCAGAGCCGACTCACCACTCACGACTCATGCCTCATGACTTCCCTCGGGCACCAGCACGATCTTCCCGTGCTGCTGCCCCGACTCCATCAGGCTGTAGGCGGCCGCAGCTTCGGACAGGGGAAACACACGGTCGATGCGCGGCTTGAGCTTGCCCGCCGCGACGGCCGCGTAGAGGGCCCGGAACTCGTGGTCGTTCGCCATCGTCGAGCCGAGGATCGAGATCTGCTTCCAGAAGAGAAGGCGGATCTCCTCCTTCGGGTTCGGCCCGGAGGTCGCGCCGCAGGTCACGATGCGCCCGCCCTTTGCGGCCGACCTGAGCGAGGTCATCCAGGTGGCCTCGCCGACCGTGTCCACGACGACGTCCGCGCCGCGCTTGCCCGTGTGGCGCCGGACGGCCTGCCCGACGTCCTCCGTGCGGTAGTCCACGACGAGCTCGGCGCCAGCCTCGCGCGCCCTGCGCGCCTTCTCCTGCCCCGACGTCGTCGCCAGAACCCTCGCCCCGCAAAGAAGCGCGATCTCCAGCGCCGCCCCCGCCGCGCCGCCGCCCACGCCGTGAATCAGGACCGTTTCGCCGGGGCGTACGGCGGCGCGCCCGACGATCATCCGCCACGCCGTCTGATAGACGAGCGGAAAGGCCGCCGCCTCGGCGAAAGACATGCCTTTGGGAATCGGGAAAACATTGCGCCGAGGGACGACGACCCGCTCGGCGAACGTCCCCTCGACGTGCTCGCCGAGGATGCGGTACGACACGCAGAGACTCTGCTCCCCGGCCCGGCAGAACTCGCACGCCGCACAGAAGAGACCGGGTTGCAGGAGCACCCGATCGCCCGACGCCAGATCCTCCACGCCCTCGCCCACCGCATCCACGACACCGGCCCCGTCCGCGCCGGGGATCTGAGGCAGCGGCACGTCGGGAATCCCGTTGCGCACGAAGACGTCGAGATGATTGAGCGCCGCGGCGCGGATGGCCACACGCACCTCGCCCGGGCCGGGCGAGGGCTCGGGCCGCTCGCCGTATTCGAGCACCTCGTTGCCGCCGTGGCGAGTGAAGAAGATGGCTTTCATCGGTCGACGGGCCTCATTTCAAGTATCCTAAACTCTTCAACTTCTCCAAGTACTCCCGATCGCTCTGCGGAGCGGGCGCCCCGGGCGCAACAACCCGGGGACCGTAGGTGGCGACGGTCGCGGTCTCGAGCGAGCCGGGTGAAAAGAGCGCGGCCACGGGCTTGCCCCGGAGGTCGCTCGCGGCCGGGACGCCCGCCCGGGCGAGGATCGAGGGCGCAGCGTCTTCCGGCCGGATGCGCACGGTCCTGTGCGCCAGGCCGGCATCGAACACCACCATCCTTCCGAGGGCCGCCGACGAGCCCGGATGGCTGTCCACGGCGAGCACGACGAGGACGCATTCGCCGCTCGCCGCCCGGCAGATCCATTCCTCGAGGAGTTCTTCCAGGGCCTCGACCGAGGCCTGCCGGGCCGCCGGTTCGTTCCTCGTGATGTCGCACGCCGGAAGGTAGACGGTCAGGAGCCCGTAACCCTTTCTCGCTTCGCCCTCGAAGAGGCCGATCGCGACGCGGTCGGCGTCCACGCCGTCGCGCGTGCGCGCGAAGATCGCGCGATTCTCGACGACGGTCGCGCCGGGCCATGGCGCGGCGGCCCACCATCCGATGGAGAGGCTCGGAATGCCCGCCGACGCCGAGACTTCCCAGAAATCGAGCCGGCGCCGGTCCGCTCCGGAAACGGGCGCGTTCGAAACGAGGCGCAGCCTCGGCCCCGCCGCGCGCAGATACCAGGACGTTCCGAACGGCGGCCGGAGCGCCAGCGGCGAGGGGAGCGGCCGCACGCGCGCGAGCGAACGCACGCCGTGCCGCCCGGCGGGCTCACCGGTCGCGAGGTCCGTCCAGATCTCGGGGGGCGACAGCCGCTCGGCCGGCCACCATCCCGTGGCGCCGCCTCCGAGCAACTCCGCGACGCGCGCGGGCTTGCCCGGACCATCCAGGTCGAGGCCGTCCACGGCGAGGACGACGATCGGGATCTGCCTTGGCGACGGCCGCGGCGCGTCTGCCGCCGGCGCCTCGCGCCGGGCCGCGAAGAGAAGGATCGCCACGAGCAGGCCCGCCGCGGATGCCGCCGCGAACACGGGTCGCCTCGCCCGCACCGGCAGCGACCCCGACCTCGCGAAGGCGCGCGCGAGAAAGCCGAGTCGAACGGCCGCCGCGAGCACGAGCGCGGCCACCGCCACCGGGATGCCCCAGAGCAGCGAGCGGACGGACAGTTCCCGCGCGAGGCCATAAGTCCCCGCAATCCACAGCCCGAAGACCGCGCACGCCGCCCCGAGCCCGGCGACAGTAGCGGCAATACCGGGCCTGCGCGATCGATCCGCCAGCCATCCGAGCAGGAGGGCGGAAAGCGCCAGCGGCAGGAGGTCGGCGACGAAAACGTGGAGGAACAGCGCAGCCACCGCCGCGAGCGAGCTTCCGAACCCCGGCTCCGACGCCTCGACGGCCGCCACCGCTGCCAGGGCCGCGGCGAACGCGCCGAGCACCAGCGCAGGCAGGAACGCCCCGATGCGGCCCTCGAAGAGGGGCCGGAAGAGCAGCCGCGACACTCCGACGTCGAGGTACCCGAGCTCCTTCAGGCGCGCGCGTGCCTCCTCGAGGGTCGGCCGCCGGGTCACGAGCGCCGGTCCCGAACGACGCGCGCGAGGTCGGCGAGCACGTCGCCGCGGCGGCCGAGCGGCGAGAGCGCCGAGAGCGCCGCTTCCAGGAGCTCCTCGACGAGCCGGCGGGAGGACTCCGCGCCCAGGATCGTCGCGAAATTCGCGCGGTGCGCATCGCGCCCGGCGTCCTTGCCCATCTGCTTCGGGTCCCCCTCGCGATCGAGCAGGTCGTCGGTGATCTGGAAGGCGAGGCCGAGGTTGCGGGCATAGAGCGTGAGGCCCGAGAGGATACTCTCCCCGGCGCCACCGGCGATCGCGCCGCAGCGGACCGCCGCGACGAAGAGCGCGCCGGTCTTTCTCGCGTGGATCGCCTCGAGGTCGTCGAGAAGGACGGCGGCAGGGTCGGCCGACAGGTCCGCGGCCTGTCCGGCGCAACAGCCCGCTGCTCCGACGGCCGCCGCGAGCTCGGAAACGACGCGGGCGCGCGCCGCCGGCGTCATGCCGGGAGCGCCGGCGGCGAGCTCGAACGCGCGGGACAGCAGGGCCACGGCCGCGAGCTCCGCGGTGGCGACGCCGTGCACGCGGTGCAGCGTCGGACGGCCGCGGCGGCGCGGAGCGTTGTCCATGGACGGCAGGTCATCGAGCACGAGCGAGGCCGCGTGGACGAACTCGACGGCGACGGCCACCGCCATGGACGCCTGAGCAGCGGCCCGCGCGATGTCGCCGGCGGCCAGCGCCGCCAGCGGACGCAGCCGCTTGCCCGGCGACAACACCGCCTCGGCGATGGCGAGGGATAGCGATTCCGCGCGGACGGCGGGAGGCGGCAGGCCCCGCGTGAGTGCCTCCTCGAGGGCGGGGCGGGCCGACGCGGCGAACCGGTCGAACGCGCCGCCCCCAGCGGCAGGACCCTTCAGGGCCGGTTTCCTAGCCGCGAAAGCTCGCCAACGCCTCCGACTCCGACTCGTACACGTCGAAAACGGTGATCAGCTGCGTCACGGTGAGCACGTCGTTGATCTTTGGGGGAAGGTAGAGCAGCTTGAGCTTTCCTCCCTTGTTCGTCACCGACGTGTAGCAACCGACGAGCTCGCCAATGCCCGAGGAATCGATCGTCGTGACCTCCTTCATGTCCACGAGGATGTGCTTCTTGCCCGAGTCGACTAGCTTGTTGATCGTCTCGCGCAGCTGCACGTCCCCGGAACCGATGGTGATCTTGCCCTTGAGCTCGACGACCTGCACCCCGTCGGCATCCCGCACGTTGGTTTTCATGCTGGATTCTCCTCCTTCTCCTTTATCGCGCCCAGATTCTTCTTCAAGACGATTTCCATTCCACCGGCCGGGTGACGTTGGAAGCGGACGCCATCCATGAACGTCCGCATGTAGAAGATCCCCCGGCCCGAGGTCTTCAGCCGGTTCTCCGGAGCGAGCGGATCGGCCACCGCTTCGGGGTCGAAGCCCGGCCCCTCGTCCCGGATCGAGATCGCGAGCGTGTCGGCCACGATGTCCATCTCGAGGTGCACGTGCTTCGAGAGGTCCTGCTGGTTGCCGTGCTTGATCGCGTTGGCGAGCGCCTCGCGCAGGGCCATGAGGATCCAGTGGCGCAGCTCCTCCGGGACCTCGCGCCCATCCAGCAGCTTCGAGCAAAGGTGCTGCACCATTTCGATGTTTTCGAAACGGCTGGAGAGAGACATCCGGATCGGGCCGGCTTTGCTGGTCGGTCGCAATGCGCTCATTCACGGACTTCTGGAGCCCGGCGGATCTTAGCAGGTTGACCCCGCGCCGCCGCAACCCCCGGCCGGCAGGATCTCGGATCGGTTTCCGCATCGAGCCCGCCGGCGACTGCTCGGGCATCCGGATCCGGCGTGCTACCCTCGGACATGCGCCCCAAACGCCTCGCCGCAGCGGCCGGGCTCGCCCTCGGGGCGGCCCTTCTTCCGGCGGCGACGGACCTGCTGCCGGCTCGGATTTCCGAGGTTTCCCGGCAGGTCGAAGAGGTCCGGGGCCGAAAATTCGAGCGGCCGGTCCCGGCGAGCGAGATCGACATGGCGGAGGCCCGGAAGCTCTTGCGCGCGAAGATCGCCGAGGGCTTCCCCGCGCCGGCCGAGGAGGCCTTCCGTTCGCTCGCCGTGCTCGGGCTCATCGACGAGACGCCGCGCCTGCTCGATCACCTCATCGAGTTCTACGCCTCGCAGGTCGTCGCCTTTTACGACCCGGAGCCGCATCGCTTCTTCGTCGTCAAGGACAGCCCGGGCCTCGCGGCCGAGGGGCTCGACATCGCCGGGATGGCCGAGGGGCTGGTGTACTCGCACGAGCTCATGCACGCGCTCCAGGACGAGTCGCTCCGGCTCGACAGCCGCACGAAAGCTCTCCGGGAAGACAGCGACCGCGGCCTGGCCCTCCAGTGCCTCCTCGAGGGGGAGGCCACCTTCGTGATGATCCGCGTGATGCTCAAGAGCATCCCGGGCGCCGGCGCGAACGCCGAGGAAGAGCTCGGGCCGCTGCTTTCGGCGGGAAGCCTCGAGCGCGGCAACGTGCCCAAGGACATCCCGGCGTACTTCGCGGACCAGCTCTTCTTCCCGTACGCGGAAGGCATGGAGTACGTCCGCGCCGCCTTCAAGAAGGGCGGCTGGGCCGAGATCGACCGCCTCTGGAAGAACCCGCCCGAGTCGAGCGCGGAGATCCTCCACGGGGCGCCCTACCCGCCGCCGGTCGAGGGCCTGCTTCCCTCGAACGTCGCGTCGCTACTTCCGGGGCGCCTGATCTACAGCGACACGCTCGGCGAGTGGACGCTGCGCTTCCTGCTCGGGCGGGCGCTCCCCGAGGAGGAAGCCGTGAAGGCCGCGGCCGGCTGGCGCGGCGACCGGATCGCCTTTTTCTCGACACCCGGCGGCGGCATGGGCTACCTGTGGCACATCCGCTTCGAGGACGGCCTCTCCTCCGCGCGCTTCGAGGCGGCCCTCAGGAAGGCCCGCGCCAAGCGCCCCGTCGCCGGGACGGAGATCATCCAGCGCGGCGGCAGAGACGTGATCGTGGCGTCGGGGATGGAGCTGGGGTCAGGTCTGAAAACTTGTGAGTTTGAGGTTGTCCGGTGCTCGGGCATTGGCAGAGGCTCAAACTCAGAAGTTTTCAGACCTGACCCCCCAGCTGGTGCAGGTACCAGGGAATGACGGCGAACATCTGGATCGCGTCGAAGACCCCGTGGGCGGCGATGCAGGGCAGCACGTTGCGATACCGCGCGAATGTGACGGAGAGCACCGTCGAGATCACGAGGATGCCGATGAGCATGAGGGGCTGGCCGTAGGAGCCATGCGCCGCCGTGAACATCAGCGTCGCCGCCACGGGCCCGACGCGCGTCTGCAGGAAGGACCGGAAGAAGAGCTCCTCGACGACCATCGCCGAAAAGACGATCGAGAGCTTCATCCAGAGGGACCGCGACACGAGCCAGACGATCAGCGGAGAAACCGCGCCGCTGCCGGCCTCGCCCCGAAACCGGTGCGAGACGATCAACCAGACGCCGAGCAGCACCATCGCCGAGAAGATCGTCACGATCCACCCGACGAACCCGATCACGACGCCGCGGGTCAGGTCCCGGGCGGGGTTCGGGCTCCTCAACTTCAGGAACTCGGAAAACGACCGGCGCCCGGAAAGCGCGTAGTAGCAGGCGAGGAAGAAGAGCAGCATGCCGTGGACAGCGAACACGGAGACGAGCGAGAGCTCCCGGGTCTGAGCCTGCGCGCCCGCGAGCCCCCCGGCGAACGGGATCGCCACCGTCAGTAGCAGCACCCCGGCGAGCAGCCCCACCGCGACCGCGCGCCGCCCCGGCTCCTCGAAACCGTCCTCCGCGAACACCGCGCGCGAGCGCGCCTGCGAGAACGACAGCAGCATGCCGAGGCCACCCGCCACGACGAGAAGAACGAACGTCAGGGAGCTCATGGGCAGGCCGCGCAGATTAACCCATGTGGGGGTACGCGACAATGTTCGGCTAGGATGTCGCCGATGACCGCAGAATCTCCCCTCGAGGTCCGGAACCTCTCGAAGGCGTTCGGCGAGCGTCGGGCGCTCGACGGGGTGTCGCTCGACCTGGCGCCGGGCGAGATCCTGGGGCTACTCGGGCCCAACGGCGCCGGAAAGACGACGCTCGTGCGCAGCGTCGCCGGCCGCGTCGTCCCGGAGGGCGGGAGCCTGCGGATTCTCGGTTTCGACGCCGGCGACGACCGCGCCCGGACGGTGCGGGGTTGGGTCCCACAGGAGATCGCCCTGTACCCCCTCCTCTCCCCGCGGGAGAACCTCTGGACGTTCGGGCGGTACCAGGGGCTCATGGGCGCGGCCCTGGAGGCGGGGATCGCGTCAAGCCTCGATTGGGTCGGCCTCGCCGACCGCGCGAACGACAAGACCGACACGCTCTCGGGCGGCATGAAGCGGCGCCTGAACATCACGGCCGGGACGATCCACGGGCCGAGAGTGCTCCTGCTCGACGAGCCGACCGTTGGAGTCGACCCGCAATCGCGCGAGCGCATCTACGCGATGATCGGCGAACTGAAGTCCCGCGGAGTCTCGCTCCTCTATACGACGCACTACATGGAAGAGGCGGAGCGGCTCTGCGACCGCATCGCGATCATCGACCACGGGAAGATCATCGCCTCCGGCACCAAGGACGAGCTCGTGCGGCAAACGCTCGGCACCCGCGAGGCGCTGACGATCGACGCGGGCGCGCCGATTCCGCCCGGCCTCAAGGAAAAGCTCCTGCGGCGCGGCGCGACGGTGGACGGCACGAAGATGCAGCTCTCCGTGGACAACCCGGCCGAGCAGATTCGAGAGCTGCTCGAGCTCTTCCATTCCGACGGCGTGCCCGTCCGCGATCTGACCCTGAAGAGCGCCACGCTCGAGCAGGTGTTCCTGCAGCGGACGGGCCGGGAGCTGCGCGAATGAGCATGATCCTGGCTGTCGCGAAGAACCGTCTCATGAACCTGCGGCGCGACCGCGCGGCCTTCGTGCTCGCCTTCGTGCTGCCCGTCGCGTTCTTCTCCATCTTCGCCGCGATCTTCGCTGGCTCGGGCCGCTCGGCTACGCGCAAGGTCGCGGTCATCGCCGTGGACGAAGACGGCAGCGCCGGATCGCGCCGGTTCGTCGAGGGCCTGAAGGCCGAGGCCGGCCTCTCCGTGGGCCTCAAACCCGGGGACGAGAAGGATGCCGCCGGGCCGCTCTACACGGCCGCCGCCGCGGAGGCTGCCGTGCGCAAGGGCGAGGTACCCGTCGCCCTCATCATCCCCAAGGGCTTCGGCGCAAATCCCATCGCCTTCGGTCCGTCCGCCGACCGTCCGCAGCTCTCGATCCTCGCCGACAGCTCCGACCCCGTGGCTCCCCAGGTCCTCGCCGGACTCGTCCAGAAAGTCGCCATGACCTCCATGCCCGCGGCCCTGGCGCGCAGCGGCATGGCCGAGGTGGACAAATGGAGCGGCGGACTCACGGCCGAGCAGAAAGCGCGGATGGACGCATCCCTCGCCGCGCTCGACCGGGAGAGCGCGCCGTCGGCGCAGTCGACCCCGAAGGCCGGGGGCGACGCGGGCGGCGGCCTCGTCGCGGTCGCCGTGCGCGACGTCATCGGCGAAAAGAAGAAGAACCCGACGGTCGCCTTCTACGCCGCCGGCTTCGGCGTCATGTTCCTCCTCTTCTCGGCCGCGGGCGCCGGAGGGGCGCTGATCGAGGAGGCCGAGAGCGGCACGCTCGACCGCATCCTCTCGACGCGCGTGTCCATGACCCGGCTGCTGCTCGGAAAGCTCCTCTACTTGACCGGCATCGGCGTCGCGCAGCTCACGCTCATGTTCACCTGGGGCGCCATCTTCTTCGGCGTCGAGCTCGCGAGCCACCTGCCGGGGTTTCTCATCATGACGCTGGCGACCGCGCTCGCGAGCTCGGCTTTCGGGCTGCTGCTCGCGTCGATCTGCCGGTCGCGGATGCAGCTCGTGGCGCTGTCGAACCTGTCGATCCTCATGATGTCGGCCCTCGGCGGAAGCATGTTTCCCCGCTTCCTGATGCCCGAGAAGATGCAGAGGTTCGGACTGATCACGCTGAACGCCTGGGCTATCGACGGCTTCCAGAAGATCTTCTGGCGGGAGGAGCCCCTCTGGTCCATCTGGCCGCAGGTCCTGGTGCTCGGCAGCCTCGGCATCCTCTTCTTCGTCCTCGCCCGCCGTTTCGCGAGACGCTGGGAAACCAGTTGATATGGCCGTGCTGATCGTCATGGCTGGGGGCTGGCAGCTTCGGAGATGAAGGGGCCGGCGTGAGAGATGCGCCGGAAACGTCGCGCGCAAAGCGTCGCCTCCCGGGCGATCGCTCCCTACTCGTACACCCGCTCGTTGATCGTCAGCCGCTCGAGGTAGACGGTCTCGCAGGAGCCGGGGCCCTCGTCCTCGCGCGAGGTGCTCGTCCCCCAGTGGAACCCGGGGTCGCTGACACCGTCGACATCCACGAGCCAGCCCTCGAGGCGGACGTCGTCGCCCTCGGAGACGCAGCGCACCGCGGTGGAGAGGCGCGCGCTGCGGGCAATCACATGCACGTTCGCCGCGTGCGACACGATCGTGCCGCGATCGAGCGAACCGTCCTTCGTGTGCCAGAAGAAGAAGCGGGAGTACTGGCTGTAGGAGATCCTGCCGGCGTACGGCGGCGCGAGGATCGGGCCCCAGGCGAGGGCGAGATCCTCGGGGATGAGGGAAGCGGCTGCGCCAAAACGATACGCCCGGTCGCCGACGACGCGCGCCGACTGGTCCCACCGAAACCGCGGCGTTAGCCGGTACCGGCGGCCCCCGGCGAAGTGATCGAAGGGCGCGTGCTGCTCCTCGACCTGCGCGGGCTCGGCGCGGACGTCCGGGCGGGGCGCCGCATGGTGGGAGAGCAGCCGCAGCTCGAGCGGATGGCGCAGGGCGAACACCGAGAGCCCCGAGGCCGCCAGGATCGCCAGGGTTCGTTGCCGCATGGGTGCCTCATTGTCGCCCCGATAACTTCCTTATTGACAACCCGCTGCCGGCGCGACGGATAATCAAGGGCCGCCACTACGGCCCCCTCGCAACGAGACCCATCGCGCAGACTTGGTTCCGTAGAGGCGGGGCTTGCCCCGCCCGCCGACCCGCCCAGGCCCTTCGCATAGACTCTGGCGCAATGAAG
>JBGPGG010000090.1:0-12102 GCA_041483715.1 Thermoanaerobaculia bacterium | reverse complement strand
GTGATTGTACGCCAGGACGGGCGCCGTGACCGTCTGCGGGTTCTGGCCATACAGCGTCTCGCAAATGGTCAGGTCCTTGCCATCGAAGCCGCCTTGATGGCCAGCACCCTCGTAGCAAGGCCAGCCGAAGTTGCGTGCAGAAGCAAGGTCCGGGATCCGGTCTATTTCTTCCCAACTGCCCGCGCCCACATCGCCGATCCAGATATCGTTCGTGCCCGGTTTGATCGTGAAACGGAACGGATTGCGCAGGCCGTAGCCGACGATGCGTCGCGCGTTCGCGTCGGAGCTGGAGAAGAAGGGGTTGCCGGCCACGCCCTTCCCCGTCGCGGGGTCGACCCGCAGGAGCGAGCCGTTCAGGACCCGCGGCTCGGCCGCCGCGCGCTGCGGGCTCTGGGCACGAAGGGATCCGCCTTCCGCCGTGGGAGGGGTTTGGCTCCCGCCGACGGGCACCGGCGGATCGCCGCAGGGGTTTTTCGGGGTCGGGCTCCCCGACGAGCCCCCAAACTGACCGTAGTCGGTGTTGCTGAAGCTCGCCCCTTCGCCCGCGCTGACGTACAGATACCCGTCGGCCCCGAAGTTGAGCGTATCCATCGAGTGGCTGGGGAACTGCTGGCACCAATCGTTGATGAGAGGAAACTCGCTCGCGGTCCAGTTCGTACCGACCGCGGTCAGCCGCGAGAGGCGACCGCTCACCACGCAACCGTCCGTCGTCCCCCCGGGCGGCGTTGGACAGGGGTCCGAGGTGCCGTCGCCCGGCCCCCACCGGGGAGGCGTTCCGCCGATGGGTGCATCGAACGTGTAGAGAACGTAAATGTAGTTGTTCGTCAGGAAGTTCGGATCGACGGCCAGACCCATGAGGCCCCGATCCCAGTAGTTGTGGACGTTGGTGCGCAGGTCCGCGACGATGGAGAACGCGTTCGTCGAGACGTTCGGGAACATCTTGATGAGACCGCTCTTCTCGCCGACCAGGACGCGGCCGTCCGGAAGGAAGCGAAGGACAGTCGGGTTCGAAAGCCCGGTGAAGACGGCCGTCTCGGAAAAATCGGGCTGCTTGAAGTCGGTGCCGAGCAGGGCCGCAGGCAGACTCACGACGAGCGCCGCGGCGAGCGCAGCCCTCGCGGCACCTCGTCGAAGGGCCGAAAAGAAGCCGCAGACCAGGCAAAGGCGCCCTCTACGCATTCCCCTCTCTCGCGGGCCACTCCACAGCGACTCGCCTCATTTAAAGTTTATCGAATCCTATACCGACGCGGGGCCGGCGAACATCGAGACATCGTTGGAGACACCTACCAGAAAAGGGCCTAGGTCTTTGGTCTGAGATCGCGCATCCCGTGCAGCGCCAGCTCGATCCGGCTGTCGATTCGAAGCTTCCGGAACACGTTGTTCAAATGTGTCTTGACGGTCTTCTCGTCGATGCCCAGCTTCCGGGCGATCTCCTTGTTCCGGAGGCCATGCCCGACCCATCGGGCGACTTCCGCTTCTCGTTCCGTCAGATTTCCGCTGGAAGCCGGGCGGCGGTTCGATGCGTCGGCCAAATGCTCCAGCGCCTGCGCCGTCACGCGACGATTCGCCCAGATTTCCCCCCCGGCCACGGCTCGCAAGGCGCGAACCACAGTGGCCAGACCCGACTCTTTTCCGACCAGACCGGAGGCGCCCGCCCGCAGAACCCGTTCGACGGTCTCAGGCCCCGACCGGGTGGCGAATACCAGAATCCGGGTTCTCGGTGATCGGCGGCGCAGGCGCGCGATCAGACCCTCGCCGTTGGGCCCGAGAGCCTCGTAATCGAAAAGAAGCACGTCTGGTCGACTCTGCATGAGCAGCACGCCGATATCGTCTTCGGGAGAAGCGTTGCCGACGATCGCAACGCCCGATTCCGCCTCGAGCGCCTTGCAGAACACCTCCCGATAGAGCGCCGGCCCCGAGGCAACGGCGACGCGCAGCGAAACGCGGGCCACCTCGGGCTCCGCTCGCGACTGGTCGAGCTTCGAGGGCTGGCGACGCATTCGAGCCAGGACGCGCTACCGGCTTGCCGGAAACGAGGCGGTAGCGCGGACCGAAGCGCCGCTCAGGGATTGGACGGTCAGATCCCGCGCCCCGGCCAGCCCGCCGAGCGGCACGGACACGACGCGCTCGCCGGCGAGAAACACGGGCTCCTCTCGGCCCGCTCCCCAGCCGTAGCGGATCACGGCGGGTCCCTGGGACGTCAGTCTGAGGTCCAGGCTCGGGCTGCCCGGCTGCTCCGGGTCGATGCAGATCGATAGCCTGGCGCCTTCGGGCGAAGCATCCTGCGCTCGCACGGAGCCCCTCAGGGACGAAAGCCGTTGTCCGACGGCGGCCAACTCCGCCGTGTCGCCCAAGGCCCGGGCAACGTCGCGGCGCGCGAGTAGCGCCTCGCAACCGTCCCGCGTCGCCATCGAGAGGAGATCGAGAGCCCTCCTCGCCTCGCGAGCGCGCCCCTGCTTCACCAGCAGGCGAGCCAGCTCCGCGTAGTAGAGGGTCCACTCGGGCGAACTCTGATTTTGAGGACGGCCAGCCAACTCCTCCGCGCCGGCGACATCGCCGGCCCGAAGCAACACGCGCGCCGTGACGTGATCCGGAACGTCCGAGAGCGCAGCGAGCGTGCGCGAAAGGGTTTGCGGCGAAACCGCGGATGCTCGTCCATCCAGAAAGAATCGCACGAGGTCCGCCCGCGGGTCGCCGTCCCAGGGCCCTCCGCGGTCGCCCGGCCACAACTCCAGGACTCGGGCCGCCTGGGCTCTACCGGCAGGATCGTCCAGCTCGGGAGTCGGGTACTCAGCCGCCCAGTCGGCGCAGGCCGTCCGGAGCCCGTTCTGGTCTCTTGCTCGAAAGCGTCCTTCGACCCGAGCCAGGTCCGTCACTCGCCTCTTCCTCTCCGCAGTGTCCCGTCGACCCAGAAGGGCCGCGACCGCCGTGAGATCGCCCTGCAACGAGAAGGAGTCGGCCGCCGCGCCCAGCAGCTCCGGGTTCTCCGGGAGAAGACCCATGGCCTCGTCCCGGCCCACGGCCGCCGAGAGCGCGAGAAAGCGGGTCGAGACGAAGCGAGGATCGTGCAGCGCGCGACGCAGCACGGGGATTGCCTCGGATCGCTGCGAGGCGGAGAGCCTCTGCCAGTTCTCGAGGTACATCTGGCCGAGCGCGGACCAGACGTCGTCCACGCCGGGAGCCCCGAGGGCCGCGAGGCCGAGAGGCGTCGCCCATGTGTCCCAGATCGCCCGCGCGGAAGGATCGCGCGTGTCTCCCGCAGCCCCATACACCAGCTGACCGAGGAGAAAGCGGTGATACGCCCACCCGGGCCGCGTCGCCGCAGCATCGAGGGCGCGGTCCCGCGCGGCGGCGATCTCCTCTTCGCGCGCGCCGACACCGAGGGCGGACGGTAGAGCCGCAGCGGCGTCCGGCAGCGCGGCCCGGACAGCGATTCCGGCGGCCAGATCGGGCTCCGACTCGAACTTCATCGGCCCGGTCTCCTCGGGCCGCCGAAGATCGAGGGAAAATCTCTTGACGAAGGCCTCGGTTTTCGCCCGCTCGGATCGCTGCCGCGCGAAGAAAAGGACGGAAGCGGCTGCCAGGCCGAGACAAATCAGCGCGGCCAACATGCGCGGCACGCGCGAGCCGGGCCGGGCAGCGCTTTCGGGGAGCGTCGACATCGGCGGCTAGTCTGGCACGGACGCCACTTTAGCGCCGAGCCCGATCGAAGGAAACGCGTCCGACTGCAGGAGCGCCTGCGGATTCGTCTCGAAGAGCTCGGTTTCCGCCTGTTTGCCCCAATTGCGGCGCACGTGGCGACGAGCAGCCGCCAGGCGCGGCGGCCGGCGGCCCATCGAGTGAGCGTCGGACGCGATGAGATGAACCAAACCGCGTCGGAAAAACTCTTCGCAGGCCGTCAGAGCCTCGATCCCGAAGTCCCCCAGGAGACTGCCCGCCGTGATTTGCGCGACCGCTCCCCGCGAAACGAGCTCTTCCAGGCGATCCGGGGACGAGGCCAGCCACCGCTCCCGCTCGGGGTGCGCGATGACGGGGGTCACGCCAAGCAGCGAGAGCTCGTGGAAGATCGCGCCCGCGCCGAGCGGAGCTCCGCCCGACGGAAACTCGAGCAGGAGGTACTTCGTGCGGTTCAGGCCGGTCAACGGTCCCCACTTTCCCCGCTCCACGAGCTGCACGGCGTCGGCGGAAAAGTAGTATTCGCAGCCGGCGAGGACGGAGGGTCTGCCCTCGAGCAGCGCGTTCAGCTTCAAGATCAACCGGTCCCGAACGGCCGGATCGTCGTTCACCCACGGCTCACGGAGCACGTGGGGTGTGGCGACGAGCGTCGTCGTCCCCTCGGCCGCGGCAGCCCGACACAGAGCGACGGCCTGGTCCCAGTCCTCCGGCCCGTCGTCGATCTCGGGGAGGCAATGGAAGTGCGTCTCGATCATCGGGCGCGGGGGCTCAATGGCCGGGCGACGGGCCCGGAGTCAACGGCTGGGCGCGAAACAGACCGGGCCGCGAGAGTCACACCCTGCGCGCCGCCGACATGGCCTGCTTGCCCTCAGTCGCCTCCCGCGCGATGTCGTAGTAGTCGTCGTCGTACGCGTATCCCCCTTCGTAGGCGACGTCGTTGGCATGAAGATTGTTGATCAGAACGCCGAGGATCCGCACGTTCGCCCAGAGCAGGCGGTCCCGCACGCGGACGACCTGCTCGCGCGGTGTCTCTCCGCCTCGCACGCAGATGACGGCGCCGTCGACTTGATTGCCGATGAGAAGAGGATCGGCGACGGGGGCGACGGGCGGCGCGTCGAGGAGGACGAAATCGAAGTTCAGGGCGGCGAGCTCCAGGAACTTCGACATCGCCTCGGAAGAAAGCAGGCCCGAGGGGTTCGGACACGCGGGGCCCGCCGGGACGAGAAAAACGTCCGGGATGCCGGTCTTGACGATGACGCGCGCGGACTCCATCCCCTCCGCGAGGATCGAGACGAGACCGACCCGGTTGGACACGCGGAAGATCTCGTGCTGGCGCGGCTTGTGGAGATCCGCGTCCACCAGCAGGACCCGCTTGCCGAGCTGCCCCAGGACAACGGCGAGGTTGGCCGCGGTCGTGCTCTTGCCTTCCTTCGGTACGCAGGACGTGATCACGAGGGTTTTCACGCCGCCGGCACGCGAAAGAAGCAGGGCAGTGCGAAAGGCCCGGTAGGCCTCGGCCATGCGTGAACGAGACTGCGAATGCGGCAGGAGCTCGATCGCCACGGGTTCCCCCGCGCCTTCGCCCTCCGTCTTGCTCCGAAGCTTCGCGCCGTACCGATACGACCGCGCCGAAACGCTCGAGAGCGCGGGGATCACGCCGAGGGCGGGAAGCCCCAGGTGCCGCGCGACGTCCTCGACGCTGCGCAGGGATCGATCCATATACGAAAGGAAAAGCGCGAGCCCGACGCCCACCGCCAGGCCCCCGAAGAGCGCCAGGACCATGTTCCTCTTGTACGAAGGCTTGACCGGCGACCAGTCGGGAAGGGCCCGATCGACGATGCGCGCATTCGACGTGTGCTCGCCGCGCAGACGGGAGGTCATCTCGGTCTGGGCCTGCTGTTTGAGGAGATTGTCGAGCTGCTGCCTCTTGGTCTCGACCTCGAGGCGAAGGTTGTTGTACTCGACGGCGTTCGTGGTGGACGCCTGGACTTCCGTTCTCTGCGGAACGAGGACGGCCTTGAGACTCGCCGCGCGACGGACGGCCGTCTCGTAGTCGTTTCGCGCGGAATCCCGCGCCTTGGTGACGGTCTCCTGAATCACCGAGTCCAGGTGTTCCCGGCTCTTGTCGATCTGCGTCTTGAGCTGCTGCATCCCCGGCCACTCCGGCTTGTACAGGTTCAACCTTTCGGCGTAGTCGCGCTCGAGCCTCGCCAGATCCGCCCGGAGACCGGTCACGAGACCATTGGAGAGCGTGTCGGCGATCGTCTCGGGCCGCGCGGTCATGGTCTCGTGGTACCGGGCCTCTTTGGCCACCCGATCCCCGACGGCGTTGCCGTAGTCTCGGTTGAGAGACTCGAGATTCTGAAGGGAGGCGTTCGTCCCCGGATCGGCCGAGATGATGTCCTTCTCGCGCCCGTACGCGAGCAGCTGCTGCTGCTTGGCGTCGAGCTCCTTCTTGAGCTGGTCGATCTGCGTCTTCAGGAACTCGGATGCAAGGCCCACGACCGTGAACTTCGCCTCCGCGCTCCACTCGATGTAGGCCTCCGCGACGGCGTTGGCGATGTCGGTCGCGAGTTGCGGCGACGGACCCTCCCAGGAGAGCTTGAGGATGTTCGTATCGCGGACCGGGACGACCTTGACTTTCCCGCTAATCGCGACCGCCAGCCCGGTCGTCGCGTCCTGCACGGAGACGCCGGGCTTGCCCCCCGGACCCGGGATCAAGCCCATCCGCTTGGGGTTCAACTGACGGTTCTCGAGAAGCTTCAGCTTCCGCACGACCCTCTCAGCAATCTCTCGGCTCTTCATCAGCTCCGTCTGCGTCGAGAGATACTCTTCGTCGAAAGCGAATTGTTCACTGAGGTTGGCATCCAGCAATGTCGCCCGGTACTTCTCGACGTCGAGGACGACGGTCCCCCTGAAAGTCTTCTTCGTCAACAGGCCCGCCAGGACGCCGATCGCGAACGCGACGAAGACGCACAACGCGACCAGTCGCTGGCGCTTCTTGATGATCGCCCAGTACTCGGAAAGGTGCAGCTCCGCGGGAGCGGCTTCCGGCGCCGTCAACTCGGGATTCGCGAAGTCGTCTGTTGGGGGCACGGGGATCAAAAGAAAGACTCCTTGACGACCACGACGTCGTTCGGCTCCAGTATAGGGTCCCGGTCCTTTCCCGACAAGATTCGCTTGTAGTTGACCACGATCTCCGTGTCTTTTCCGTCGGGGCCGCGCCGCTTGATACGGACCTTGCTCGATGCCCGATCGGTGGGCCCTCCTGCCCGCGCGATCACGGAGAGGAGCGTGATACGGTCGTCGCTGCTGAAGTCGAGCGCCCCGGGGGACTTCAGCTCGCCGATGCAGAAGACGCGGATCGTCTTGCGAGGAGCGACGTTGACGACGTCGCCGGGAACGATCGGCACGTTCCACATCGAGGTCGCGTTGTGGAAGAGCTCGTCGGTATCGACCTCGAGCGTGTCCGAGAGCCCGTTTTCCACCTTGCGCAGCACGTAGATCTTCTTGCCCGCGTTGTCCGTCAGACCGCCGGCCGCCGAGATCGCCTGCAGCAAATACCAGCGCCCGGAAATTGTCAGGGATCCCGGCTTGTGCACGGAGCCCACCACCGAGACGGGCTTGCTCGCGTACTCCTTGACGATCACCGAGACGTTGGCCCGGTTGACGTACTTTTCCTTGAGGAGGCGCTCGAGCTTCGCCCCCGCCTCCGTGGGCGTCAGGCCCGAGACCGGAAACTCGCCGATGAGCGGAAGCGCGATCGTCCCGCCCTCGGACACGCGGCGGTCGACGTTGAGCTCCGGAATCTCCAGAACCCTGATCTCCAGGAGGTCCTTGGGGCCGATCGGGTACTCGTTCGGCGCGTCCTGCGCGAACGCCGCCCGGGCGGCCGCGGAGAGGACGAGAGCGGAGAGAAGACAGGAACGGGCCCGCCTCATCGGGAGAACATCCTGTCGAAGGAGAAGCTGGTCAGCACGCGGAGCACGTTGCGATCGAGCCCGGGCAGCGGCGACTGAAACTTGGACTCGGTGGCGTACGTCGTCCAGACGATGTTGCGGAAGATGGTCGCCGACACGCCTCCGCCGTAATCGATGGTCTTGTCGGTGCGTCCCGGCGTCACCGTGCCGCCCGCGGTCGTCGAACTGTAGCCGTTGGTGCCCCAGACACCGAGTGCCCGGAGCACGACGTTGGGGTGAACGGTGAAGTTGATGCCCCCCCCGTAGCGGGACTCGAGGAACTGAGGCACGATCAGGCCGTACGTGATGCGCCGGTCGCCGTAGGCCTGGAGCTCGACGGTCCGGGTCAGGTAGTAGGACACAAAATACCCGCCCGTCGGCGTCGAGTAGCTGGCGAAGCTCGAGCCGTTGTAGGGCTTGCCCTGCCTGTAGCCCCCCGAGAGGTTCAAGTAAAAACGCGGCCGGTCGTAGCGGAGGTTCAAGAGGTAGGCGTCGCTCTGGTTGTCGTTGAGCTCGGGAACGAACACGAACTCCGTTCGTGTCTTCTCATAACCGAGCGCCACGCTCATGGCGGACGAGAAGCGATAGCGAATGCCGCCCCCCGCTGCCCCCTCCGTGCGCTGGAGCCCATTCGTGTCCACGAGCAAGCCCGACTCCAAACCGGAGTTTCCGAAGCGCAGCCGATCGACCTCCGCGTTGGCGTAGACAGAGAAGTTCGAGGCGAAGTCCACTTCCATCTTGACCGACCCGTTGAGAGTGGTCTGGATGACGGGAGCCTGCGCCTCGGAGCTGATGAACTGCAGGCCCCTGGAATTGAAGCCGCCGACCTCGAGTGAGGCGCGGTTGAAAAAGCCCAGCAGATAGACCGAGAAGTTGCCTCCGAAGAAGCTCCTGGCCGAGAGATCCTGATACCAGACGTAGCTCGGGATCGCTTCCCCGACGACATAGAACTTCGAACCGGCCGGGACCAGCCACTGGAATCCGCCCGCCACGGAGGCGGTATACCGGGCCACCTCGAGCGGCGGAGGAGCCCCAAAGACGTTGCTGTTGTACCCGGCATCGTAGAGGCGGAGCACCGGAGAAAACCGAAGCGGACCCAACCGGAAGCGATAGCTCTCGGCCCGCCTCTTGATCTGCTCCTTGGTCGGGACGATCCTCTGTCGGCCAACCTGGTCGGTCGAGATCTGGCCCGCGGCGGAAGCCGCAAAGAGCAGGCCGAGAACCAGTCCGGCGAGCAGGGGACGAGAATCTCTCTCCTCTTCTCGGCGAACCAGTGGCATCATCGGCATCAACGTGCCCAGGTCATGAGACTGAAGACGACTCAAAAGCTGCGCGCTCTAGCGCGCGCCTCGTTTGTGCCCACGGATTCGGGGCGGCTGGACGTTGGGGCGTTTTCTCTCCTGCTCCTGCTGGTTTTCATTGCCCCGCTCCTGTACGGAATCGGCGGCGCCGCGATCGCACCCCTTCTCGGGCCGGGCATGAGCCGGTCATCCGACCTCCTGTTGGAAGTCTTCGCATTCGTCATCGCCGGCATCACGTTCCTGTCCCGCGCTCGCCTGCGCTCCCCCGGCCGACTGGCGGTCCCGATCGGAGCGATGATCGGCATCGCGGCCCTCGGGGCCCTTCAGATCCTACCAATCCCCCAGGCAGTCCTGAGGTCCATTGCGTCTGTGAATCTGAAAATTTACCACGAAACCGGGCAGATTCTCGCTCTCTTCGACCGAAAGCCCCCAGTTCCAAGGATTTCGATCGCGCCGTCGGCGACCGCGGCGGCCCTGCTTCTGGTTCTGGCCTGCTTCGCCCTTTTCTTTTCCGCCTCGAATCTGCTGCGAAACCGGGAGCGACGCCGGCTCTTCGCTCTCGCGTTTTTCGCGGCCGCGATCCTGCGGATTCTGATCGCCACGCTCGGAGAAAGCGGCGCCGGCCCGAGCCGGAGCTCCGGCGGAGCCGTGGGTTATCTCGAGCTCGCCCTCGCGCTCGCCTTCGGCGCCCTCTGGGCGGAGATCCTGACCAATCGCGACCGCGCCGCGGTCGGGTCCGCCGACGCGGGGGAACGCTTCGAGACCCGGTCCCTGCCCCTGGCAGGCCGCTTCCTGCTCTGGGGCATCGTCGCCTTCGGGGTTTTGCAGACCGGTTCGCGCGTCGCCGCGCTCGCGGCGACGATGACGACCCTGGCGGTGCTCGCGATCGGTGTTTTTCATCGCCGCGTCCACTTCCACCGCCAACACGCCGTCGGCGTTTCGCTCGGGCTAGTCGCGGTGGTCCTGTTCTCCGCGACGCTCGCCGGAGCGCGGCCGCTGGTGCGCTTCCTCGAGTCGGACCCCGCCGGACTGAACACGAGCTCGCGGGTCGTGCTCTGGCGAACGGCCTACCGCGCCTGGCAGGATTTCCCCGTCGTCGGATCGGGGTTCGGGACTTTCGCCGAGGCCGTTCGGCGGGTGCAACCGCGAGAGCTGAGGGGACGCATCGAGCACGCCCGATCCGACCCCTGGCAAATCCTCGTGACCGGTGGTGCCGTCGGGACCGTGCTCGTTGTCGTTCTCTACGTCTCGCTTTTTCTCCTGCTTCTGCGGTCCTTCCGCGATCAGCCGCACCGTGAGGAGAGCGCCCTGCTGCTCGGCGGGGTAGGCGCACTGCTGACCCTGAGCATTCACGGGCTCATGGACTCCGCATATCTGGCGCCGGTAGTACCGGCGATGCTCGCCTGCCTGGTCGGTGCTGCCTGGGCGGCGGCCCGAGAGCCCAGGGGCCGGCCCGCCACGTCCTGACGCTTCCTTAGCGCGCCTACGCGCCCCGACTCTGCTGAGCCGCTCCTCAGGGAATCGGGGTAGGGACTGGCGTATCCGTCGGCGTCGGCACCGGCGTGTCTGTTGGCGTCGGCACGGACGTATCCGTCGGCGTCGGTACGGGCGTATCCGTCGGCGTCGGTACGGGCGTATCCGTCGGCGTCGGTACGGGCGTGTCCGTCGGCGTTAAGGAAGGTGTCGACGTCGGAGTGTTCGTCGGCACACTCGTCGGCGTCTGGGACGGCGTCAGCGTAGTCGTCGGTGTCCGGCTCGGCGTCAGCGTAGTCGTCGGCGTCCGGGACGGCGTCAGCGTAGTCGTCGGCGTCCGACTCGGTGTCAGCGTAGTCGTCGGCGTCCGGGACGGCGTCAGCGTAGTCGTCGGCGTCCGACTCGGTGTCAGCGTAAAGGTCGAGGTCGGCGGAATGAACGTCCCGGTCGGCGTGGCGCTGCTCGTCCAGGTAATCGTGGGCGTGTTGGTGCGCGTGGGGGTTGAAGTCGAGGTCGACGTCGGTGTCGAAGTCGGGGTGTTCGTTGCGGTCGCCGAGAAAAGAGCCGTTATTGTCGCGGTTGGCGTCTGGGTCGCCGTCGCGGAGGGACCCGCCGTCGGAGACGCGATTCCCGATGTGGCGGTCGGGGTCGGGCTGCCGGACGGCGGGGCCGTCGGCGACGCCGACGCGAGCACCGTGGGGCTTGCCGGCGCCGGCGTTCGCGTCGAGGACGGCGACTGCGTCGGCTCGGCGGTTCGGGTGATCGGCGAGGTGGGAGGGTCCTTGAAGCAGGCGACGGGAGAGAACGCGATCCAAAGGAGCGGAGCAAGGGGCTTCCATCTCCCCAAAAAACCCCAGCGTGCCCGGCTGCCTGTCGGAGGTTGCATTCGTTCCATCGCGATTGGTTGATTCTACAGGCTTACGTTTTCGGGGCAGCGCAAGCCGGCCCAGCCCGTCGAGGGAAGCGACGTCAGGGGCGTCGCCGCGGAACCTGGCGTTAACCGCCAGGATGTTCAGGAGCTCGGGTCGGGCTCGGCTGCGGAAACGGGATCGCTTCGAAGGGAATCCTCACGATGGTCCACGACTGGACCGGCCGGCCGTTCTTGATTGCCGCCTCGAAGCTCCAGCCGCGGACCGCCTCGACGGCAGCCTCGGTGAGGTGGCCGCGCGCGCGCTCGAGAACGACGATGTCGAGCGGAGCTCCCGTTTCCGCCACCAGAACGCGCAAGACGACCACCCCGCGGATCCGTGCTCTCAAGTCGCGTGGCGGGTAGATGGGATTCGGAAAGACAATCGGGCGCGGTGGCCTGTCCCGCTGGTCCGGCAGTACCGGCGTGGCGGCGGCAGCCGTCGCGGTCGGCGTCGCGCGCGGGGGCCAGGGAGTCCATGTCGGCACGGGAGTCGCGGAAGGCGGCACTGCCGTCGCGCTGCGAGTCGGTGTGTCGGTCGGGACGCGAGTCGCTGACGGCGGAACGGGAGTCCTGGTCGGTGTCCGTGTCGGCGTGTGAGTCGGCACCCGAGTCGGGCTCGCGGTGGGAGGCATCGGCGTGTCCGTCGGCACGGGAGTCGCGGATGGCGGAACAGGAGTCCTGGTCGGTGTCAGCATCGGCGTGTCCGTCGGCACGGGAGTCGCGGATGGCGGAACAGGAGTCCTGGTCGGTGTCAGCATCGGCGTGTCCGTCGGCACGGGAGTCG
>JBGPGG010000089.1:0-12176 GCA_041483715.1 Thermoanaerobaculia bacterium | reverse complement strand
TCACGGCCGTCGGCCCGTCGGTTGCGATCCCGAAGAACGCGACGGTCGTGGACCTGTCGAAGAAGACGGTGATGCCGGGCTTCTTCGACACGCACACGCACCTCTGCCTGAACCTCAACACGCAAGGCGGAAAGGGCCTGCCGGCGCTCCTGCGGTCGCTCCTGGCGGCGACGGCGATCGAGACGACAGCGTACCGCTCGATCGAAGGCGTCGCGAACGCCCTCGACATGCTCCGGTCGGGGTTCACGACGGTGCGCGACGTCGGCAATGCCGGCAACTACGCGGACACGGCCCTGCGGCGCGCCATCGAGGACGGCCTCGTGCCCGGGCCGACGCTCGTCAACGCCGGGCGGATCATCGGGCCGTACAGCGGCCAGTACCACAACCTCCCGCCGGAGCGGGCGGACATCGCGTTTCCGGAATACCTCTACGCCGACACGCCCGACGAGATGCGCAAGGCCGTCCGCGAGAACATCGCATTCGGTGCGAAGCTCATCAAGATTGCGGTCGACGACCAGCCATATCTGTACTCGGTCGAGGACGTTCGCACGTTCGTGAAGGAGGCCGCGGCTGGAGGCGTGAAAGTGGCGGCACACTGCGCCACCGACGCCGGAGCGCGGATCGCCGCGGAGGGCGGCGTCGCCTCGGTCGAGCACGGCTACCGCGCGTCGACGCCGACGCTCGAGCTCATGAAGGCGAAGGGCGTCTACCTCGTCGGCACCGATTTCACGACGCAGGCCTCGCACGAGATGGGAATGGACGAGTACCACCCGTTCGTCGTCGACCGCCTGAAGCGCGCGTACCAGGTCGGTACTCCCGTCGCCTTCGGCACCGACGTAGTCTTCATCAAGGACGGCGAGAACCGGGGCACGCTCTCGATCGAGTTCATCTCGAGCTTCGTCGAGGCGGGCGTGCCGGCGAAGCTCATCCTGCAGGCCATGACCGTCAATGCGGCGCGCCTGATGGGGATGGAAAAGGAGCGCGGGACGATCCTGCCGGGCTTTGCCGCCGACATCGTCGCCACACCCGAGAACCCGCTCGAGAACATCGAGACCGTCCGGCACGTCAACTTCGTGATGAAGGGCGGGCGGGTCATCCGGAACGACTGAGGGGGGTCGGGCCTCCGGTTCTCCCAGGGGATCGGGTCCCTGAATTCTTGGCGGACAACGACGCCTCCGCGTTCCCCGAGGATTGAACTGAAGGCTCAAACCGATGCGACAAACCGACACGCTCAGCGCTCAGGCGGTCTGAAGCGCTGCCGCTGCTGCGCGGGCGTCAGTACGGCGCGTCAATCTATCGGCTACGACGCGTAGACGAGGGTCGCGGGTGTCGAGGTCGGCTCGATCGAGACGCTCTTGAAGCCAGCCTCGCGCAGCCACTTGTCGTAATCCGAGCGGGTCCAGGTCGCCCCTTCCCTGGTCCTGAGCAGCATCACCGATCTAAACATCAACGAGAAGGGCGGCCCCGACCGATCGTCGTCGACGACGAAGTCCGAGATGACGAGCGTCCCGCCGGGCTTCAAGGCCTTCCGAATCTTGCGAAACGTGGCGACGTTCTCGGCGGGCGACTCCTGGTGCGCGATGTGCGAATAGACGGCAACGTCGTGCTCGGCGGTCCCGAAGTCCGCCTTGTGGAAGTCGCCGTCGACGGTGCGGAAGCGGTCGCCGACGCCGTGCCGGCCGACGAACTCCTTCGCGATCCGGTTGACGTTCGACCAGTCGAACTGGGTGGAGCGAGCCTGGCGGTTGATTTCGAGCCAGATAGCCGAGTAGATGCCCGAGCCGCCGCCCACGTCGAAGATCGAGACGGGACCCGCCTTCGCGAGCCCGAGACGCTCGGCCGCGGCCAGGGCAACCGGAACGGAAAGAACCGCGATCGCCGGGACCAGCTGCTCCCAGAAAGGACTCTCCTCAACATCCGTCGTGTCGGCCGTCTTGGGCTGCCCCGTCCGCGCCACTTCCGGCAGTGCCAGCAGGTCCGGGAACTCGGCTAGCTGCACCTTAGGGAAGCCTCCGAAGTAGGACGACTTCCCGTCGACGAGGAACTCGGCAGCATCGGGAGCGTTGCGGTACCGCCCCCCCGAGAGGGTCAGAAATCCCAAACTGACGAGCCCGTCGAGCAGCGCTCCGGCGCCTCGGGCCGACAAACCCGCCTTTTTCGCAAGAGTCTCGACGGTGTCGGCCCCGGCCTCCACGTGCGTGAAGATTGAATTGTGGGCGGCGGCCGCCAGGATGGCGAGGGCCCAGCCGCCCGAGGCCACCTGCATGATTCGTTCGAGTGTCGGGCGCTCTTCACTCATTTCGTCCCTCCCTGGGCTCACTTCAGTCCCTCCGCCACGTAGAGGTCGGAAAGGATGTGGCCGTAGCCGAAGAGGATGGTCTTGCCGTCGGCGGAGATCGAAGAGGGGCCGATGTTGGTGATGCCCGTTGGGTCGGCTGGCATGAACTCCTTCCAGAGCTCCCGGCGGCCGGTCGCAAGGTCCAGACGGTAGACCCGCGCGGGGAAGAAGTCTTTTGCGCTACCGATGAAAAGAGAGCGGCCGTCGGCGGCCCATCGCAGCGGCTCGTCGCTCGGCTCGAGGCCGCGAATTGGCTCCGAGGGGCCGCCCTCCAGGGGAGCCAGGCCGAACGCCTGCCCGGCAGTCCGGGTCAGCAGGAATTTGCCGTCCGGCGAGACCTGGCTGGCGGTGACTCCCTCCGGGGTGACGGGCCGGGTGGCGCCTCCCTCGAGATTCTGGACGAAGACGCGCGAGGGCTTTCCCGCCTCGTGGCCGTTGAACGCGATGCGCTTGCCGTCGGGAAGGAACGCCCCGAAGGTCGTCGCCGCGGACCGGTCGATCGAGTCCTTCGGGAAGGTCTTTGGCTGCCCGGCGCCGGTCGGCAGGAGCACGAGTGTGGCGGGCGTCGTCCGGAGCTGGCAGGTCAGGACCCACTTCCCGTCGGGAGAGGTCGCCACTCCGATCCCCTCCCCCAGCCGCACCGCCGCCGACCCGTCGAGCTTGCGCACGTAGACGGAATACCCCGGGCCGCCGGCTTCCCCCTCTTCGGTGAAGACGATCGACTTCTCGTTCGCGGACAGGCGCGGGCCCCACGACCATTCGAGACCCGAGAGGTCTCGCTCCCTGGTCTCTCCGGGAAGCAGGGCGAAGAACCCGACCCGCGCATTGCTCTGGACCAGGAGGACGCGCCCGTCGCGGGAGATGTCCTGGAGCAGCAGTCCTGCGGGCGTCGTGAGCACGGCGCGCTCGCGCCCCGCAAGCGTCACGGCGTAGAGAGAGCGGGCGCTTCCCGCGCGGGTGGCCGTGAACCAGATCTCCTTGCCGGAGGCGGGCCAGGCGAGGCCCTGAGCGCTTTCCCATCCCTCGGACAGCGTCTTCTTCTTTCCCTCGAGGTCCACGATCGCGACCGAGCCGCGGTCGTCGCCGAAGACCGGGTGGTCGAGGAACGCGATGGCGTCTCCCTTCGGAGAGACGCGCGGGTGGCTGATATAGCCGGTCGTCTCGTACAGGACCTTCCCGGCGGGAAACTCCAGCCGGTAGCGCCACTGCGGCGCGCGCACGACGGCCAAACTCGCTCCGTCCGGGGACCAATCGGCGCTGGCGGCATCCTCGAGCAGCTCCCGCGACGTGCTGCCCGATAGGGGCGCCTGCGAGAGGGTGCCGATCGCGGCGTACCCGGTCGAGAACTGGAGTGGGTTCAGGACGAGCATCTCTCCCGCGCGGGAGATCGCCTCCACCCGTCTGTTCGGAAGATTCAGCCGAAGCGACTCGGGGCTCTCCAGGCGCGTCGAGAAGAGCTCCGGCTTAGGGGCGCCATCCCAGGACGCCGAGTAGATGATCGTGTTCCCGTCGGCGGCAAAGCGCGCGCTCTGGACCGGTCCGCGGCGGAACGTGAGTCTGTGGAAGGTCGGAGGGGATTCACGGGCTGTTCTCCAGATCAGCCGGCCGCCGAAGAGGCCGATCGCGAGGGCGGCGAGGAGGGCCGCCCCCATGACGCGCGAGGGAAGCCGGGCGGGGATTTGGAACTTCGAAGGCTCGAGTCGGGGCGTCGAGAGGCCCGACAGCGCCTCGAGATCGAAGGCGACGTCGTGCGCGGAGTGGAACCGCTGCTCGGGGCTCTTCTCGAGGCAATGGCGGACGATGCGGTCGAGGCCGGGCGGGATCGTTTGGTTCGTGACGGAGAGATCCGGCGGGTCTTCCTTGAGGATTGCCGACATCGTATCGGCCGCCGAGTCGCCGTGGAAGGCGCGCTTTCCCGAGAGCATCTCGTAGAGGATCGCCCCGAAGGAGAAGATGTCGGACCGCGCGTCGGCGGGCTTGCCGCGCACCTGCTCGGGAGACATGTAGCCGAGTGTGCCGAGCACGACGCCAGGCTCTGTGCCCGCGGTCGCCGTCGGAAGGTTCGTGACCTGGCCCCGCTCTTCGGTGTGGGTGAGCTTCGCCAGGCCGAAGTCCAGGATCTTCACCCGGCCGTCGTTCGTCACGAAGATGTTCTCGGGCTTGAGGTCCCTGTGGACGATGCCCTTCTCGTGCGCCGCCGCCAGGCCGTGGACGATCTGGAGGGAGTAGTCGATGGTCTTGCGCTGCGGCAGACGCCCGCCCAAGAGGACCGATCGGAGCGTCTCTCCTTCGAGCAGCTCCTGGACGACGTACGGCGCGTCCTCGTGGGTCCCGATGTCGTGGACGGCCGTGATGTTGGGATGATTCAGGACGCCGGCGGCCCTGGCCTCCTGCTCGAACCGGCGCAGCCTATCCGCGTCGGCGGAGAAGGAGGCGGGCAGCACCTTGATCGCGACCTCGCGCCCGAGGCGCGGGTCCTTCGCCCGGTAGACCTCGCCCATCCCCCCGGCGCCGATCGGCGCGAGGATCTCGTAGGGACCGAGGCGGGAGCCCGGCGTGATCGGCATGAGGTTAGGCGGATTCTATCGGTAACGCTCCGGCGGGGAGAGAGAACGGGCGTCCCTGGCTCGATTGCCTCGGACGCGTGTCGAGTACGGGATCCCTCGCTGCGCTCGGGATGACTGGGTGAGGGAGGCTTGACTAACGGCGTCCGGTGATAGCCTCCTCACGAGGCTTTTAACAACAAAGGAGGGCTCGATGAGAGCAAGAAACGTTTTGGCGTTTGCGGTGTCTTTCGTTCTGGCGACGGCGGTTCTGGCGCAGGGGTCCGGAGAGGCGAAGGCGAAGAGCGCTCCGAAAGCGGGGGCAAGCAAGGCCGTCATCATGCCGGCGAGCGACCTGAAGTGGAGCGACCTCGACCCCACCGGTGCTCCGGGAGTCAAGATCGCGGATCTGTGGGGCAACCATGCGAAGGGAGCCTACGGCGCGTTCATAAAGTTTCCGGCGGGATTCGTAGCTCCCCTCCACACGCACACCAACGCCATGAAGGTCGTGATCGTGTCGGGCACGTTCATTCATGGCCCGGAAGGAAAGCCCGAAGTCCGGCTGGGGCCCGATTCTTACCTGATGCAGCCCGGCGGGAACTACCGGCACACGACGAGCTGCGACAAGGCCTCGGAATGCGTGTTCTTTGCCGAGAGCAACGGAAAGTTCGACCTCAAGCCGGTGGATGCGGGGAAGGCGCCCGCGAAGAAGTAGGCGTGTGGATCTGCGCTCGGGATGACAGCGTGGCCCTCTTCGTTCGCCACTGATGTGACTGAGGCGCGGGGGTAGAGTCTCCCCGGTCCGTCTCAGTACGGGTTGCAGTACGCGCCTGCGACCGGCGGCGCGTAGTAGACGCGGCGGTAGACCCAGCGCGGGAACGGGTCGTAGACGAAGACGCGCACCATGCGGTAGGACGGGTAGGACGGCCGGTAGTGCGGGGCGTAAGCCCGACCGTAATAGGGTCGAGCGTACCCTTGATACGGATGATGCTTGACGTGGTAGGGCGCGTACGGCCGCGCGTGCTTCGCCTCCGCGCTGGAGGTCGAGGGACCGAAGAAGAGAACGACGAACGCGAGAGCGATGGCCGAGACAAGTGACCTGGTCCTGGTTCCCATGGCAGCCTCCCCACCAGTAGTCATCGCAAAGCGCGTGCCGGAGTCGCGTCCGGCGGTCCGGCGCGTCAAGACGCCGAGAATCAGTCCTTTGCGGCTCGGCCCCTTCGCGACGCTCGAGCCGCCCTGTCGCCTCGGCGCGACAGACTGACCGCGCTCCAGTCCAGCGAATGAGGCCCCTGCGGCTTGCTCGTCCGGTTCTAAGATTGGTCTATTCGAAGACGACTACGCGATTCGCGCGGAAGAGGTAAACATGAACAAGGCGTTTCCCGGAATTGTCCTGGTGGCCGTCCTCGCCGCCTCGCCCGCGCGGGCGCAGGAGCAGCACCAGCACTCCCAGGGAGAGGCGGAGCAGTTCGGGACGGTCCACTTTCCAGCGTCATGCCGTGCCGAGGCGCTGCCGGTGTTCACGCTCGCGGTGGCGCAGCTGCACTCCTTCGGCTACGAGGAATCGCGCCGATCCTTCGAAGAGGTCGTTCGGATGGACCCCGGCTGCGCGATCGCGTACTGGGGGATCGCGATGACGTATTACCACCCGATCTGGGCGCCGCCGAGCGGCGAGGAGCTCGCCGCCGGGCGTGCCGCCGCGGCAAAGGCAGCCGAGCTCGGCGCAAAGACCGAGCGCGAGAACGCCTACATCGGCGCGATCGGCGTCTTCTACCGCGATTCCGAGAAGGTCGGCCACGGTCCTCGCGCGAAGGCCTACAGCGATGCGATGGAATCGGTCTCGCGCCGGTTTCCGGACGATCACGAGGCCGCGATCTTCTACGCACTGTCGCTCCTCGGGACGGCGCCGCCGGGCGACGCCACCTATGCGAACCAGAAGAAGGCCGCGGCGATCTTAAACGCCTTGCTGCCGCTCGAGCCGGAGCATCCCGGCATCGCCCACTACATGATCCACTCGTTCGACTATCCGGCGCTCGCCCTCGACGCCCTGCCGGCGGCGCGCGCGTACGCGAAGATCGCTCCTTCCTCGCCCCACGCGCTTCACATGCCCTCGCACATCTTCACGCGCCTCGGGTACTGGCAGGAGTCGATCGCCTCGAACCTCGAGTCGGCCGAGGCGGGGCGGCAGCTCGTCGCGAAGCGGCACCCGGGCGCGGTGTCGTTCGACACGCTGCACGCCCTCGATTACCTGGAGTACGCGTACCTCCAGGTCGGCGACGAGAATGGCGCGCGCCGGGTCCTCGAGGAGGCCGCGGCGGCGAAGACGTTCGACGAGGGAGGCTTCCAGGCGGGGTTCGCCATCGCCGCGATTCCGGCCCGCTGGACGCTCGAGCGGCGGGACTGGAAGGGCGCGGCGGACTTGAAGCCTTCGGCGGTCGAGCTGCCGTGGGACCGCTTCGTCTACGCCCCCGCGATCACGCAGTTCGCGAAGGCGCTCGGCGCCGCGCGGTCCGACCGCCTCGACGAAGCGCGGGCGGCGCTCGACAGGCTCTCGGAAATCCAGGCGCGCTTCGTCAAGTCGCCGGTGCCAGGTCCGTACGACTGGGCGACGCACATCGAATCCATGCGGCTGGCGGCGGCGGCCTGGGTCGGGTACGGGGAGGGGCGAAGGGGCGAGGCGCTCGCGATGGCGCGGTCCGCGGCGGAGCTCGAGGCGAAGGCGGGAAAACATCCGGTAACTCCTGGCGCGATCCTCCCGGCGCGCGAGCTCCTGGGCGACATGCTTCTGGAGATGGGGCGGCCCGGGGAGGCGCTTGCGGAGTACGAGGCGTCGCTCAAGGAGGCCCCGAAACGGTTCAACAGCCTTTACGGCGCGGCGCGCGCGGCCGAGGCCGCGGGGAAATCCGACCGGGCGCGGGAGCTCTACAGAGAGCTTCTCGCGCAGTGCGTCGCCGGTTCGCCGCGGCCCGAGCTCGCGCAGGCGAAAGCGTACGTGTCCGGAAAGGCGGCGGCGCGCTAGGGCGAGGGGTAGAGTCTCGAATCCCCAGACGGGAGCGCCGGAATGCCCGAAGGAAACACGATCCACCGCCTCGCCCGAGTTCACACGCGGGACTTCGGAGGCCGCCGCGTCAGCGTCAGCTCGCCGCAGGGCCGCTTTGCGAAGGAGGCGAGGCGGTTGGACGGCCGACGGTTCGAGCGGGCAGACGCGTACGGCAAGCACCTTTTTCACCACTGGAGCGGCGGTCTCGTCGTGCACGTGCACCTCGGCATGGCCGGCTGGTTCTATCGGTACCGCGCAAGCGCCCCCACGCCGCGGCCGACCGTGCGGATGCGTCTCTCGGCGCGGGACGTCGCCACGGACCTCATCGGGCCGCCGACATGCGAGCTGATCCCGGAGTTTGCGCGCCGGGCGCTCATCGCGCGGCTGGGCCCCGATCCGCTGCGTCGAGATTTCGATCCGGAGCTCGCCCGGGCGGCCCTGCAGAAGCGGCCGCGCCGCACGATCGGCGATGCCCTGCTCGACCAGCGCGTGCTCGCGGGAGTCGGGAACATCTATCGAAACGAGGCGCTGTTCCTGACGGGGATTCATCCGCTGCGGCAGTCGGGGAGTGTCGCGGGGGAGGAGTGGGAGAACCTCTGGCGAACGATCCGCAAGCTCATGCGGCGCGGCGTCATCCAGGCGGAGATCCGCACGGTGGCCTCAGCCGAGCCGCCGCCGCATCCGCTCTCCGGGCGCGGGCCGGACGACTCCTTCTATGTCTACCAGCAGGAGGTCTGTCGCCGTTGCGGGTCGCCCGTCAACGAGTTCCCGCTCTCGGCCAGGCGGATGTTCGCGTGCCCGAGCTGCCAGCCGAGGTCGCGGAACTGATGTAATCGGACCTTGCCTGGCGAGTCCTCGCGAGGGAGCATGATTTCGGAGAGGTAAAAGCCATGGAGTGCCCGGGTCCAGGTCCCATCGTTCCCACGAAGTATTGGCACCGTCTCGAGGACGGCCGAATCCAATGCGACGTGTGTCCCCGCTTCTGCACCCTGCGGGAAGGGCAGCGAGGGCTCTGCTTCGTTCGCGCGCGGGAGGGGGACCAGGTCGTCCTGACGACGTACGGCCGTTCGAGCGGGTTCTGTGTGGATCCGATCGAGAAGAAGCCGCTCAATCATTTTCTGCCGGGGAGCGCGGTGCTCTCCTTCGGCACCGAGGGGTGCAATCTCTCCTGCAAGTTCTGCCAGAACTGGGATATCAGCAAGTCGCGCGAAATCGCGACGCTCGCCGACGAGGCCTCGCCGGAGTTGATCGCGCGCGCGGCGAAAGCGCTCGGCTGCAAGAGCGTCGCCTTCACGTACAACGATCCGACGATCTTCCTGGAGTACGCGATCGACGTCGCGAAGGCCTGTCACGAGCAGGACATCCGAACGGTCGCCGTCACCGCCGGCTACATCTGCGAGCAACCTCGCGAGGAGTTCTACCGGCACATCGACGCCGCCAACGTGGACCTGAAGGCCTTCACCGAGAAGTTCTACTGGGAGGTCACCGGCGGCCACCTCCAGCCGGTGCTGGACACGCTCGTGTACCTGAAGAAACACACGAAGGTCTGGCTCGAGATCACCAACCTGGTGATCCCGGGACACAACGACTCGGACAAGGAGATCGGCGAGATGTCGCGGTGGGTCGTCGAGAACCTCGGCCCCGACGTGCCGATGCACTTCACGGCCTTCCACCCCGACTGGAAGATGCTGGACGTCCCGCCCACGCCGCCGGCGGTTCTTGCTCACGCCCGTCGGATCGCGCTGAAGGCCGGTGTTCGTTATGCCTACACGGGGAACATTGACGATGCGGAGGGAGGAAGCACGTTCTGCCACCGCTGCGCCGCGGAGCTCATCGGTCGCGACGGGTACGACCTGACCCATTGGACCCTCGAGAACGGCGCCTGCGGGAACTGCGGTGAGCCCTGTGCGGGGGTTTTCGAGGAGCGGCCAGGACAGTGGGGCCAGCGGCGTCTTCCCGTCCGGCTGAAGGACTTCGCCGCGCTGCAGTAGAGGAGAAGCGATGGACGAGCAGTCGAACGTGATCGGTTTTCTGGGAAGCGACGGAGCCTTGTACTGCTGCAGAGCCTGCGCCCTCCGTCAGGGGATCGACGGCGACGAGGTCGACCAGGACGAGTACGAGAGTCTCCTGGAAGGCGACTCGCTTCGGCCCGGGAGCCTCTGCCCGGTTTGCGGCAGCGAATTCCCCGTCTCCTGGCCCGACCGCCAGCCGAACTGACACCCGGGGGCCGCCGGTGGGGCCGCGTCGCAGCGGAAGCAGGCCGAGTAGGATCGGCGCCGTGGCTTTCGAGCAGTTCGAGCACGGAGCCGACGTGGGAGTGCGCGGCTTCGGCGCCACGCCGGCCGAGGCGTTCGAGGGGGCCGCGCAGGCGCTCTTCGCTCTGCTCGCCGAGGAGCCGGCCCGCGTGCGCGCAGAGGTCGAGGAACGGTTTGAGGTCGAAGCCGCGAACCTGGAGGAGCTCCTCGTGGCGTTCTTGAACGAATTGATCTCGCTTTCCGACGCGCGGCGGCTCGTCTTCGGACGCTTCCGAGTCGAGATTTCCGGCGGCTCGTCGAAGCCGTTCCATCTCACGGCGCGGGTCGAGGGAGAACCCTTCGATCCTGAGCGCCACGAGTTCACCGTGGCCCCAAAGGGGGCGACCTACACGGCCCTGCGCGTCGCGCGGGACGGGGAAAGATGGGTTGCCCAGTGCGTCGTGGACGTCTAGAAGAAGGCCATGCATACGGCATTTCGAGAAGTCGAGCCGAACGTCTGGGAGCTTCCAGCCACGGGGGCGATGCGAGTCCCGGGCCGGATCTTTGCGAGCCGCGAGCTCGTCGACGCCCTGGATGAGAAGGTTCGCGAACAGGTCGCGAACGTCGCCGCGCTTCCGGGAATCGTCGGCGCCTCCTACGCGATGCCCGACGCGCACTGGGGCTACGGTTTCCCGATCGGCGGCGTTGCGGCATTCGACCCGGACAAGGGCGGCATCGTTTCGGCGGGCGGCGTCGGATTCGACATTTCCTGCGGCGTGCGCACGTACACGACCGGCCTCACGGTGGAAGAGCTTTCCGAGAAAAAGGAAATCCTGACGAACGACCTCTACCGGACGGTCCCCGCCGGCATGGGCTGGGGAGGCGCCATTCACCTGACGGTGGACGAGCTCGATCAGGTCCTCCTCGGGGGCGCCCGGTGGGCCGTCGAGAACGGCTGGGGAGAACGCTCGGAGCTTACGCGCGTCGAGGAGCACGGCTGCATTAGGGGGGCGGATCCTTCGAAGGTGAGCCGCAGGGCCAAGGAGCGGCAGCTCCGGGAGATGGGCACACTCGGGTCCGGCAACCACTATCTCGAGCTCCAGGTCGTGGACGAGATCTTCGACGCCGGGACGGCGCGCGCATTCGGCCTCGAGGAGGGGGCGTTGCTCGTGACGATCCACTGCGGCTCCCGGGGCCTCGGGCACCAGATCGGCACGGACTACATGCAGCGGCTCCTGCCCGTCGCGGGAAAGTACGGCTTCCGCCTGCCGGACCGGGAGCTCGCGTGCGCTCCGATCCGCTCGCCCGAGGGGGAGGACTACCTCGGCGCCATGCGCGCGGCGATCAACTGCGCGCTCGCGAACCGCCAGGTGATCGGGGGTCTCGTGCGCCAGGTCTTCGCGCGTCACTTCCCGCAGGCCGTTCTGACGCTCCTCTACGACGTCTCGCACAACACCTGCAAGGCGGAGGAGCACTTCGTCGGAGGCGTCCCCCGGCGGCTCTTCGTCCACCGCAAGGGCGCGACGCGCGCGTTCGGGCCGGGACACCCGGAGTTGCCCGAAGAGTTCCGCGGCGTGGGACAGCCTGTCTTGATCGGGGGGACGATGGGAACGGCGTCCTTCATCCTCGTCGGGACGGCCGAATCCGAAAGGCGCGCGTTCTCTTCCTCCTGCCACGGGGCGGGGCGGCGGATGAGCCGGACGCAGGCCAAGGGCAAGTGGGAGGGGAGGGCCCTGATTCGCGAGCTGTCGGAGAAGGGCATCCTCGTCAAGACGCACACGGCCAAGGGCGCGGCCGAGGAGGCTCCGGGCGCCTACAAGGACGTCGAGGAAGTGGCCGCGGTCGCCGAGGCGACCGGCCTGTCGCGCCGTGTGGCGCGCGTGCGGCCGATCGCCTGCATCAAGGGGTGAGATTGGTGAGTTCGGCTCATGCGGGGCAAACCGGCGTGCGCTTACGATGAGCGCGGGGGAAAAGGAGGGCCCATGGAACCCTTGCAGATCCATTTTCTCGACATGCCGGGG
>JBGPGG010000088.1:0-12202 GCA_041483715.1 Thermoanaerobaculia bacterium | reverse complement strand
CGCCGCGATCGCCCGCGCGATGGTCTCCCGCCCCTCGGGATCGAGCCCTGTCATCGGCTCGTCGAGGACGAGCACGGCCGGGTCGAAGAGGCGGGCGAAGGCGATCCGCAGCCGCTGCTTCATTCCGGTCGAGTACTCCTCGACCCGCCGCCGCATCGCCTCCTCGGCCAGGCCGACCTCGGCCAACCGCTGGCGGATTTCGGCAAGGCTGGCGTCCCGGCCGCCGGCGGTCCGGAAAAACCGGAGGTTTTCCTCCGCGGTCAGCTCGCCGTAGAGCGCGAGGTCCGGTCCGGCCCAACCCACGGCTAGGCGGCGCTCTGCGGGCGTCAGCTCCGGGCCCGCCTCCGGCTGGATACGGACGCGGCCGGCCGACGGCCGCAGCAACCCGGCCAGGATCTTCAAGAGGGTCGTCTTTCCGCTGCCGTTCGACCCGGCGACCGCGACGAGGCCGCGGGCTGCCGTGAACGAGAGGTCGGAGAACAGCGGCGTTGCCGAGAAGGACTTGGAGAGTTTTTCGGCGGCAATCGTCGTCGTCGGCACGGTCAGGTGGCAAGATACCACCCGCTCCGCGCTTGAAAACGCGCGCGCGGCTCCGATATGATCGCTCGGCTTTCGGTGGCGCCTCAAGCGAGTGCGGCAGCGTCCCGGGGGTCTGACAGATCGCACAAAGGAGCTTTTTCGATGTTGAAGCGCGGCCTCTATCTCTGCCTCGTGACGTCCGCGACCCTCGCCCTTCTCGCCTGCGGTGGGAAGAAAGACGAGGATGCCCTGATGGAGGACGAGAGGTCCTCGAAGCCGGCCGCTTCCGCCTCGACGGTGGCGGCCCCCGCGGCTGCCGCTCCGGCCGCCCCCGCCGCCGCCGGCGCCACGGTCACCGGAAAGGTGAACTTCGATGGGACCGCCCCCAGGATGGCGGCCATCAAGATGGACGCCGACGCTTTCTGCAAGTCCGAGCACAAGGAGCCGGTCTACGAGCAGGAAGTGGTGGTCAACCCCAACAAGACGCTCGAGTGGGTGCTCGTCTACGTCAAGGAAGGCGTCAACGGGACGTACCCGGTGCCGACCGCGGCGATCACGCTCGACCAGCACGGCTGCCAGTACCGGCCGCACGTTTTCGGCATGCAGGCCGGCCAGCCGCTCAAGGTCCTGAACAGCGACGGCACGCTCCACAACATCCACGCCCTGCCGAAGAAGAACGCCGAGTTCAACATCGGCCAGCCGTTCAAGGGGATGGAGACGGTCAAGAAGTTCGATAGCGTCGAGATGCCGATCCGCTTCAAGTGCGACGTGCACAAGTGGATGGGCGCCTACACGGGCGTCTTCAACCACCCCTTCTTCGCCGTCACGAACGACCAGGGCGCGTTCGAGATCAAGAACCTGCCCCCGGGCAACTACGTGATCGAGGCGTGGCACGAGAAGTACGGCACGCAGACGCAGAACGTGACGATCACCGGGACCGACGCGAAAACGGTGGACTTCAACTTCAAGGGATAGTCCGGTACTCTAAGCCGCTGTGAACGACACAAATCGGTTTCCCTGCGCCGCCCGGGCCCTCCGGTCGGCGCTTTTCTTTTGCGGGGCGGCGCTCTCGCCGGCGGCCGCGGGCGCCTGGCCCGCCTGGATGAGCCTGCCCGAGCAGGCCTCGACCTACGCGCCTCAGATCGACGGGATGTTCCACCTCATCATGTGGATCACCGGGGTGGTGTTTGTCATCGTCGAGGCGATGCTGCTGATCTTCCTCTGGAAGTACCGCCACCGCGAAGGCCGCGTCGCGAAGTACACGCACGGCAACAGCCGCCTCGAGGTCGTCTGGACGATCGTCCCGGCGTTCATCTGCGTGATGGTCGCGCTCCTGTCCCGCCGCATGTGGGAGGAGATCAAGGAGCACATGCCCCACGACGCGATCCAGATCCGTGTCACGGGCGAGCAGTTCGCGTGGAACTTCCGCTATCCCGGCGGGGACGGAAAGTTCGGCACCCCCGACGACATCCTGACCCTGAACCAGCTCCACTTTCCCGTCGGCAAGCCGGTCGTCGTCGAGCTGACCTCGAAGGACGTCATCCACTCGTTCTTCCTGCCGGAGTTCCGCGTCAAGCAGGACGCGGTCCCGGGGATGAAGACGCACATCTGGTTCGAGGGCAACAAGGTCGGCCACTGGGAAATCGCGTGCGCCGAGCTGTGCGGGCTCGGCCACTACCGCATGAAGGGGTTCGTCACGGTGGACACCGCCGAGGACTACCAGAAGTGGCTCGCCGAAGAGGCCTCGGCGCTGAGCGCCGAGCAGCCGGCGGGTGCCGCGCAGGGCGGCCCGGAACAGCAGCAGGCCGTCGCGGCGCCGGAAAAGGGGGGCAATTCTTGAGCACGGTCGCCAAACCGCGGGAAGTCCACCTCGCCGGGGTCCACGCGGCCCCTACGTCCTTTTGGCGCAAGTACATCTTCTCGCTCGATCACAAGATGATCGGCAAGCAGTACCTCTTCTACGCGCTCTTCATGCTCGTCATCGGAGGCCTGCTCGCGACACTCGTCCGTTACCAGCTTGCCTGGCCGGGCCGGGCGCTGCCGTTCATGGGCAAGCTCGCGCCCGAGGGCATGCCGGGCGGGTTGATGCTTCCCGAGTACTACAACTCGCTCTTCACGATGCACGCGACGATCATGATCTTTTTCGCGATCATGCCGATCCTCATCGGCGCGTTCGGGAACTTCGTCATCCCGATCCAGATCGGCGCGCGGGACATGGCCTTCCCGAAGCTGAACCTCATGTCCTTTTGGGTGGCCGTCCCGGCCGCGGTGATCATCATCTGGTCCTTTTTCGTCACGGGCGGCGCGGCCGCGGGCGGATGGACCGCCTATGCGCCGCTCTCGGCGATCCAGCCGAAAGGCCAGACCCTGTGGCTGATCTCGCTGCTGATCCTGGGGCTGTCCTCGCTCTTGACGGCGGTCAACTTCCTCACGACGATCATCAATATGCGGGCGCCGGGCATGACCTTCTTCCGCCTGCCGCTGACGGTGTGGGCCCTCTTCATCACGGCGCTCCTGCTGCTGCTGGCGCTGCCGGTCCTTTCGGCCGCGCTCATCATGCTCCTTTTCGACCGCACCCTCGGGACGACCTTCTTCCTGCCGGCGGGGCTCATCGTCTCGGGGCAGCCGTGGCCCAACGCCGGTGGCGGGCAGGTGCTCCTCTGGCAGCACCTCTTCTGGTTCTTCGGGCACCCCGAGGTCTACATCATGATCCTGCCCGCGATGGGCATCACCTCGGAGATCCTGCCGGTCTTCTCGCGCAAGCCCATCTTCGGGTATCGCGCGATGGCCTACTCGATGTGTGGAATTGCCGGCCTCGGGTTCATCGTCTGGGGCCACCACATGTTCCAGAGCGGCATGAACCCGATTCTCGGCACGAGCTTCATGATCTCGACGATGGTCATCGCGGTGCCCTCTGCCATCAAGACTTTCAACTGGCTGGGAACGCTGTGGGGCGGGAGCATCCGCTTCACGACGCCCATGCTGAACGCGGTCTCGTTCGTGTCGATGTTCGTCATCGGCGGGCTCTCGGGCATCTTCATGGCCTCGACGCCGGTCGACATCTTCATCCACGACACGTACTTCATCGTCGGGCACATCCACTACGTGCTCTTCGGCGGCTCGCTCTTCGGCGCCTTTGCCGGCCTCTACTACTGGTACCCGAAGATGTTCGGCCGGATGATGAACGAGCGCTGGGGGAAGATCCACTGGGCGATCACGTTCGTGACGTTCAACCTGGTGTTCTTTCCGATGCACTTTCTCGGGATGCGCGGGATGCCGCGCCGGATCTACGACTACTCCCAGTACACGCACTTGAAGGGCCTGCAGCCTATGAACCAGATGATGACGATCGCGCTCTTCGTCCTCGGGGCGGGGCAGGTCATTCTGGTCCTGAACTTCTTCCTCTCGATGCGGCGCGGAAAAGTCGCGGGCCCGAACCCGTGGCACGCGAACACGCTCGAGTGGCAGACGAGCTCGCCGCCGCCGCACGAGAATTTCGTCGGCCGCGTCCCGACGGTCTACCGCGGACCCTACGAGTTCAGCGTGCCGGGCCGCGGCACGGACTACTGGCCGCAGAGCGAGCCGGCGGGGCCGGCCCCCGCGAAGTCGCATGGCTGAGTCGTCCTTCACCCGGAGCGGGACGGGCACCGGCCTGCACCGGTTCGCCGTTCTGACCGCGGCGGCGACGCTCTGCCTCATCGTCGCCGGGGGCCTCGTGACCTCGACCGAGTCGGGTCTCTCCGTGCCCGACTGGCCGACGACCTACGGGCAGAACATGTTCACGTTCCCGCTGTCGAAGATGGTCGGCGGCATCCGCTTCGAGCACACCCACCGGCTCATCGCCTCGACCGTGGGATTCCTGACGGTGATCTTGGGCGTCTGGCTCGCGCGCCGCGAGCCCCGACGCTGGGTGCGGCGCCTCGGCTACCTCGCGCTCGGGGTCGTCATCGCCCAGGGGCTGCTCGGCGGCCTGACCGTGATTTTCCTGCTGCCGCCCGCGATCTCGGTGGCGCACGCGTGCCTGGCGCAGACCTTTTTCTGCCTCACGGTTGCGATCGCGGTTGTCACGTCGCGGCGCTGGAAGGACCACGCGCCCGCGAGCGTCCGGGCCGCGTATGCCGCGAACCCGGTCGCGCGGATCGCCGCGGCCTCGGGCGCGGTCGTCTTCCTGCAGCTTCTGGTCGGCGCCGTCATGCGTCACACCAAGGCCGGCCTCGCGATTCCGGATTTCCCGCTGGCGCTCGGAAAGATCATCCCGCCGCTGACGGCGTTCCCGGTGGCGATCCACTTCGCCCATCGGGTGGGCGCCCTCGTCGTCGCCACGTCCGTCGCTCTCTGCGTCGTCCAGGCCTTCCGTTCCGGCCGCCCCGGCGTCGAGAAGACCGCCCTCTGGTTGGCGGCGCTCGTCCTCGTGCAGATCACGCTCGGCGCGGCCACGGTCCTGACAGGCAAGGCCGTGATCGTCACGACGGCGCACGTCGCGACGGGCGCCATGCTGCTCGGATCGACGATCGCCTTCGCCATCTCGTCGCTCGCGGCCGAGCGCCGCCGCGGCAACGTCATTCCCATCCGCCCGGCCATGGCCGGGAGGGCCGCCGCGTGGAAATAGTCCCCGCCGCTGCCCTCGCCGTCTCCCCCCCGCGGGTCGCCGACTTCGTCGAGCTGACGAAGCCGCGCATCACGGCCCTCGTGCTCGTGACCGCCGCGGTCGGCTACGCCGTCGGCGGGGGAGCGGCCCTGTCTGCGATCAACTTCATTCTGTTCATGGTCGGGACCGCGCTTCTCTGCGGCGGCGCCTCTGCCCTGAACCAGTACCTCGAGCGCGACGCCGACGCGCGCATGACGCGGACGAGCCGCCGCCCGCTGCCCGCGGGCCGCTTGACGCCCCCGGACGCGCTCGCGTTCGGGCTGACGATTTCCGCGGTGGGGCTCGTGGTCCTGGCCGGCGTCAACCTGCTCACGCTCGCGCTCGGCGCGGCGTCTCTCCTGTCCTACGTGCTCGCGTATACGCCGCTCAAGCGCGTGACCTCCCTCTGCACCGTCGTCGGCGCGGTCCCGGGCGCCTTGCCTCCGCTCATGGGCTGGGCGGCCGCGCGGGGAAGCCTCGGCCCGGCGGGGTGGGGGCTCTTCGCGATCCTGTTTCTCTGGCAGCTTCCGCACTTTCTGGCGATCGGCTGGCTCTATCGCGAGGACTACGCCCGCGGCGGCTTCGCGATGCTGGCCGTGACCGATCGCGACGGCTCCTCGAGCGGAAGGCAGGCCGCCCTGTACGCGACCGCCCTGCTGCCTGTGACGCTCGCGGCCGGACTTCTCGCCGCGGCGGGCAAGGCCTACCTGTGGGGCGCGCTCGTGCTCGGCGTCGTCTTCCTCGCCTGCGCTCTCGCGTTCCTCTGGAACCGCTCGACCGGGTCTGCCCGACGCCTCTTCCTGGTCTCGGTGCTCTACCTTCCCCTGTTGCTCTGCCTCATGGTGGTCGACCGATGAGCGCGGCGGCCTCGGCAAACCGGCGCTTGCTCTGGCTCCTCCTGGCCTTTGGGGCTTCTCTGTTTGCCGGCTCGATCCTGTTCATCCTCTCCAGGGCGCACTGAAGGGAGGCCCATGACGTCCGACGGTCACGCGACTCCGAACTACATGGCGATTTTCTGGTGGCTGCTCGGCCTCACGATCGTCGAAATCGCGTGGGCAGTCCTGCCGCATCACTCGAAGCTCATGCTCGGCGGGGGCATCGTGGCGATGGCGATCATCAAGGCGGTGCTCGTCGCGCTCTATTTCATGCACCTGAAATTCGAACGCAGGATCATGGGCATCCTGTTCGCTTCGACCCTGATCCTGGGAATGATCCTGGTCTCGGTCGGCATCGGCGAGCAGGTGCTGCCGAGGCCGTAAAACGTGAAACGTAAAACGGGAAACGAACCGGAAGGAAGAGCTAGACGAACATGGATCACGCTGACGCCATAACGTTCGACCCGCACGCCGTCGAGGACGAGACGACGACCGGCATTCCTCACGACAAGCTGGGGATGTGGGTCTTCCTCTGCTCCGAGGTGATGTTCTTCACGGGGCTCATCGGCTCCTACATTGTGCTGCGGTTCGGATCGGCATGGCCCGACCCGAAGACGCAGCTGAACATCTGGCTGACGGCTGGCAACACGTTCATCCTCATCTGCTCCTCGGTGACCATGGTCAAGGCGCTCGAGTGGATCCAGCGGGGCGACACCCGCAAGATGAAGCTCTTCATGTGCCTGACGCTGCTCGGGGGCTCGATCTTCCTCGGCGTGCAGGTCTTCGAGTACCGGCACCTGCTCCACGAGGGCTTCAACCCGCACGTGTCGCTTTTCGGCTCGACCTTCTACACGATGACGGGCTTCCACGGCTTCCACGTCTTCTGCGGCGTCATCTGCATCGCGTTTTGCACCGGCAAGGCGTTCCTCGGCAAGTACACGCAGCAGCACCACCTCGGCATCGAGACGCTGGGGCTCTACTGGCACTTCGTGGATCTGGTCTGGATCCTGCTCTTCGCGATCGTGTACCTGATCTAGGCGGGAAACGGGAAACGCGTCATCCCTTGGAAATCACGGATCTCCCGGCCGTCAACGCGACGCTCAACGCGACGTCGGCCGTGCTGCTGGTCCTCGCGTACCGCGCGATCCGCGGCCACGCCATCGAGAGGCATCGCCGGCTCATGCTCGCCGCGGCCGCCGTTTCGACGGTCTTCCTCGTCTGCTACCTCGTTTACCACGCGCATGTCGGGTCGGTGCGGTTCACGGGCCAGGGGCCGGTGCGGACCCTCTACTTCGGGATCCTGATCACGCACACGATCCTGGCCGCCGCGATCGTGCCGCTCGTCCTGCGCACCCTCTTCCTGGGCCTCAAACGCCGGGACTCGCAGCACCGCCGGATCGCCCGCTGGACCTTCCCGCTCTGGCTTTACGTGTCCGTGACGGGTGTCGTGATCTACGTCATGCTGTACCACCTTTACCCCCCGGGCCCGATTCGGGTAAGGTGAGGGCGATGAAAACGGTCGTCCGAGTCGCCGCCGTCGTTCTCCTTCTCGCGGTCCTCGTCCCGGCGCTCGCCGCGGCCTGCCCGCTCTGCAAGGACGCGGCTTCGGAGGCGGACAAGCCCGGCTCGACCTCCATGTGGCGGGGGATGTACTGGTCGATCCTGCTCATGGTCGGGATGCCCTTCGCGATGGTCGGCACGATGATCCTGATGGTCGTGCGCGCGCGCCGGCGCCGCGAGGCGGCCCTGCCGCGGCCCGCCGCCCCGCTGTCCTTCCCGGATTCGAGCGGAGCGCGTTCCTGAAGCGCGTCGCGGCGCTCACGGCCCTGGCGGTCCTCTTCGCGGTTTCGCTCCTGGCGCAGAAGCCTGCGCAATTCTCGAAGCTCGCACCCTCGGCCGAGCTCGACCGGTTGGTGGCGCGGATCGCCGCGGAAACGACCGAGGAGTTCGGCAAGGCCGGCCTAACGGCCGAAGGGATCTCGATCGCGGTCATCGACCTGTCGCCCGGTCGATCGGCGTCGTCCCTTCCCTCGGGCTCGTACCGGGGCGACCAGAACTACTACCCCTGCTCGGTCGTGAAGCTCTGCTTCCTCTCCTACTACGAATCGCGGAAGGAAGCGGGAAAGCTCTCCGACAACCCGGAGCTCGCCCGCGCCGTGAAGGACATGATCACGATCTCCTCGAACGACGCGACCGGGTTCGTGGTCGACTCGATCACCGGAACGACCTCGGGCCCCGAGATCGGCGACGCCGTGGAGTGGCAGAAGTGGAAGGGCAAGCGCGACGCCGTGAACGACTACTACCGCGCGCGCGGCTACACGAACCTGAACGCCAGCCAGAAGACCTTTTGCGAGGACGCCTACGGCCGCGAGCAGGCCTTTCGCGACGACGGCAGGAACCGCAACCGCATGTCGGCCGCCGAGGCCGCGCGCATCTTCAAGGAGATCGCGAGGGGCGAGGTCGCCGGGCCGAAGCTGACCGAAGAGATGCTGACGCTGCTCTCGCGCGGGACGGGGCCGGAGAAGCTCGAAGATCTCGAGCTCGAGGACGCGCGCCTGGCCGCCCAGGGGCTGCCGGAGGGCAGCCGCATCTGGGCAAAGTCCGGGGACGCCTACGATTTTCGCCACCTCGTCGCCCGCATTGTGTTGCCGAACGGCCGCGAGTTCATCATTGCCGTCTTCACCAAGGGCGTGAAAGCCGTTCCTGAGATCATCCCCCGCGTATACGAGAAGGTGGCGGCGCACTTTGCGGCCCCGCGCTCCTGACAGGGCGGCCTTGCTCTTCTCACGCGTCGCGGCTCGCATCATCGGGGCCGGAATTCTCGGACTTCGTGCCACGATCCGGATCGAAGAGATCCACGCCGAGCGCGAGCGCGGCCTGAAGGCGAAGGGCGTGCCCTTCGTCTACACACTCTGGCACGGGCGCATGGTCCTGTGCATCCTCGCCCACCTGCACGAGGACATCGTCACAATGGCCTCACGCTCCAAGGACGGCGAGATCATCGCCCGCTGGCTGCTGCGCAACGGATACATCCCGGCGCGGGGCTCGACCGGCAAGGGCGGGCGTGCCGGCCTCCAAGACATGATCGAGCACGTTCGGGCGGGCCATCCGGCGGCCCTGACGATCGACGGCCCCAAGGGCCCGCCGCGCATCGCGCAGATCGGGATCATCCAGCTCGCGCGCAAGACCGGTAGCTGGATCCTGCCGTACTCGAGCGCGAGCAGCCGGCCCTGGTTCCTGAATTCCTGGGACCGGTATCTCGCGCCGAAGCCGTTTTCGCGGTGCGTGGTCGTGTACGGGGAGCCCTTCCAGGTTTTGCCGGACATGCCCGTCCGGGAGGCGCTCCACCGCATCGGGTCCGCCGTCGACGAAGTCACCCGCGAGGCGGACCGGGCCGTCGGCGTCGTGCCGCCGCCGCCGTGGGAACGGTGAATAGGAGAAAATAGCCCCATGCCGTTCAACCTTCGCAATCGCAGCGTCCTCGAGATGTCCGACTTCTCGAAGCAGGAGATCGGGTTTCTCCTCGATCTCTCGCGCGACTTGAAGCGCGCCAAGTACGCCGGCACGGAAGTGCCGCGGCTGCGCGGCAAGAACCTCTGCCTCATCTTCGAGAAGACCTCGACACGCACGCGCTGCGCCTTCGAGGTCGCGGCCTACGACCAGGGCATGGGCGTGACGTACCTCGAGCCGTCCGGCTCGCAGATCGGCCACAAGGAGTCGATCGCCGATACCGCGCGCGTGCTCGGCCGGATGTACGACGCGATCGAGTACCGCGGGTTCAAGCAGACCGTCCTCGAGGAGCTGGCGGACAACGCGGGCGTGCCCGTCTACAACGGGCTCACCGACGAGTCGCATCCGACCCAGATGCTCGCGGACCTCCTGACGATGGAGGAGCACTCGGACAAGCCTCTGGACAAGATCGCGTACTGTTACCTCGGCGACGCGCGCAACAACATGGGCAACTCGCTCCTGCTCGTCGGCGCCCGCATGGGGATGGACGTGCGCCTGTGCGCGCCGAAGTCCCTATGGCCGGCGGACGAGGTCGTGACGCGCGCGCGGGAGCTCGCCGCGGAGTCCGGGGCGAAGATTCTGCTCACCGACGACCCGAAGAAAGGCGTCGAGGGCTGCGACTTCCTCCACACCGACGTCTGGGTCTCGATGGGGGAGCCCGCCGAGAAGTGGGCCGAACGCATCCAGCTCCTGAAAAAGTACCGCGTCACGGCCGCGCTCATGAGGGCGACCGGCAACCCCCGCGCGAAATTCATGCATTGCCTGCCGGCCTTCCACAATCGCGAGACCACCAAGGGCGAGGAGCTCTTCCAGAAGTTCGGCATGGAGGGCCTCGAGGTCGCCGAGGAAGTCTTCGAGTCGCCCGCCTCGGTCGTGTTCGACCAGGCCGAGAACCGCATGCACACGATCAAGGCGATCCTCGTCGCGACGCTCGGTTAGCAAGAGCGAGTCGGATCCTGCGGCGTATACTTCCGGCGTGAGCACGCCACCCCTTCGAGAGGCGGCGGAGATAATGTCACGCTATGCGGCCCGTTAGTCGAGTTCTCGCGGCCCTCGGGGACAGGGGCCTTCTCCTCGAGCAGGACAAGACATTCCCAAACGTGGTCGGCATCCTCACGGGTGAGTCTCTTCGTACCTCATGGTGGAGCCATCCTAAGGCTCAGCTCATCTTCTCGGTCTTGTCGGAGCTCACGGATCACCCGGATGTGCTCTTCACGAAGCTGCTCTGCCGCAAGGACACGCTCGTTCACCGGTGCCTATGGCCTGCCGTACTCGCTGTGGGTAGCGCGCGCGACCGGTGGCAGTTGCAGGGGCTCTCGGTCGATGCCAAACGCCTGCTCGAGCGCCTTGGCAAAGGAGGTGGGCCCGTTCGTGCAGTCGGGTCGCCCGTCAAGGAACTCGAAAGACGTCTCCTCGTGACGACTCAGGAGATACACACGGAGTCGGGTCGTCACGAAATGGCGCTCGAGTCCTGGCAGGCATGGTCGCGGCGGGTGAGTTGCACCGCCATTTCGTCTGTTTCGCGTGCCCGAAAGGCTCTCGAGGACGCGGCTGTCAAACTTGGCGCTCCTCTCACGTCACTTCCATGGCCGACCCTGGTGCCGCCGCGTAACCCGCGCGTGCAGGCGACGCCGAATGCATAATGCGCGCATGAAAATCGAACGACCCGCGCCCGGCGAATACGATCCGGCCTTCGAAAGTTATGTCTCCCGCGTCCCCGAGGACGACGCCCTTCCGGCGCTCGCCCGTCAGCCGGCGCAGGTGCGCGCGGCGTTGGAAGGCGTTTCGGGGGAGCGCGCCGGATTTCGTTATGGCCCGGACAAGTGGAGCATCCGGGAAGTCGTCGGCCACTTCATCGACACGGAGCGGGTCTATGGCTATCGGGCCCTGTGCTTTGCGCGCGGGGACTCGACGGCGCTTCCCGGCTTCGAGGAGAACGACTACGCCGCCGCGGCGGGCCACGACCGTTATGCGCTGGCCGACCTGGTTGCGGAATTCGAAGGCCTGCGTCGGAGCCACGTTTCCATGCTCGCGCATCTGGACGGCGCCGCGGCGCTGCGCACCGGCACGGCGAATGGCCGCCCGGTATCCGTGAGGGCGCTCGCCTTCATCATGGTGGGACACGTGCGGCACCATCTCGGGGTGCTCGCCTCCAGGTACGGCGTGCAGGGAGCAAGCGAGAGTCGCGCGACCGAAGTTCTGATCGCACCGTCCTGACTCTGGCATGATGTTCGGAAAGCGGTCGCGGCTAAACGGGCGCTAGCGCGGCCCCTCTTTCGCGCCCAGGAGAGATTCTCATGAAGCGGATCGAACGGTCTCGTGTGCTGGTTCTGTTCGCCCTGGTGATGGGCGCCATCCTCCTTCCCGGCTCGTCGGCCGGCCAGGCCCCGGCGCCGGCGAAGTACCCGGCCCTGCCGAGCGAGACGCCGGCGACTGTGAAGCCCGCGGACGCAAGCTTCGACTACGTGCGGCGCGACCTGATGATTCCGATGCGCGACGGGGTGAAGCTGCACACGGTCATCCTCGTGCCCAGGGGCGCAAAGGGGGCTCCGATCCTGCTGACGCGCACGCCCTACGAGGCGAAGGTGCTCACGACGCGCGCCGAGAGCTCGCACCTCGGGCCGACGCTGTATGGCTACGACAACGCCACCGACGTGATCGTCGAGGGCGG
>JBGPGG010000087.1:0-12370 GCA_041483715.1 Thermoanaerobaculia bacterium | reverse complement strand
GGGCACATATATGAGGATGCGAGAGCTGCGAAATCGTCTTCGCCTCACGCTCGAACCGCTGGCGCACCTCCGGGGACGACGCCATGTGCGTCGGCAGCACCTTCACCGCTACCGTCCGCTCGAGTCGCGTGTCCCGCGCCTTGTACACCTCCCCCATCCCGCCCGCGCCCAAAGGCGACAGGATTTCGTAGGGGCCCAGACGCGAGCCGGCTGTCAGGGTCAAGGCGTGCGCAGAATACAACGCCGACCGTCGCCAACGACTCCCGGTGCTATCCTCGCCGAAGGGAGTACAGTGTTAAGCCCCATTCAGGCCCCAGCAAAGAACACCGAGCCCGTGAGTACCCGGCCCAGACGGGTCGTGCTCGTCCACGTTCGCGATCCCCAGTTCTACGCGATCCCCGGCAACGTCCGGGGAAAGAACGGCCGTCTCCAGATCATGGGGTTCCCGCCCATCGGCATCATGTCGCTCTCCTCCGTCTTGAAGCGCGCGGGCCACGAGGTCCTCCTCTTCGACCAGGCCAACCCCGAAACGCCCAACGACGTCATCGTGGCGGAAGTGCTCCGGTGGAAGCCGGACCTGGTCGGCATGAGCTTCCTCTCCACCACCAGCTACCCTCACGCCAAGATCCTCGCCCGGCAGCTGCGCGCCGCCGCCCCCGAGGTCAAGCTCGCCTTCGGCGGCGTCTTCGCGACGCTCAACGCCGAGCACGTCAAGCGCCAGGTTCCCGAAGTGGACTTCGTCTGCCGGGGCGACGGCGAGCAGCTCATCCTCGACCTCGTGGCGCGGCTCGACGATCCGTCCTGCGTGCTCGGCGTGACCTGGCAGGATCCCGCGGGCGTCGTGCGCGAGAATCCGCCCCGCGCGCTCGACCGCGATCTCGACCAGTGGCCCTTCCCGGACCGCGAGAGCCTTGCGCTCGACTTCGTCGAGTCCATGCCGCTCGACGTGCCCGTGGTGTTGTCGCGGGAGCGCTTCACGACGATGCAGACGTCCCGCGGCTGCCCGTGGCCCTGCATCTTCTGCGACATCCCGATCTTCAACGAGGGCAAGTGGCGATCGCGCAGCCCGGAGCACGTGATTGCGGAATTCGAGCAGCTCAGGAAGGAGGGCTACGGCGCGGTCTACTTCGTCGACGACCATTTCCTCCTCCAGCCCAAACGCATCGAGGCGATCTGCAAGGGCATCAACGACGCCGGCCTCGAGATCCAGTGGGGCTGCGAGGGGCGCGTGGATTCCGTCTGCATGGACCTTTTCCCGGCGATGGCGAAGGCGCACTGCCGCACGCTGATGTTCGGGATCGAGAGCGGCAGCCAGAAGATCCTCGACCGCCTGAAGAAGGAACAGACGCTCGAGCAGACCACGATCGCCGTCCACGCGGCGAAGAAAGCCGGCATCGAGATCGTGCACGGGTTCTTCGTCGTTGGCAATCCCGACGAGACCGAAGAGGACATGTGCGACACGTTTCGCTTCGCCGCGCGGCTGCCGCTCGACACTTTCGCCTTCAACCGCCTGTGCGTCTACCGGGGCACGCCGCTCTGGAAGGAGTACATCGAGCGCGGGCTTGTGAGCGACGAGGAGGACTGGTACAAGTACTTCAAGTGCTCGTCCATCGACCCGACCGTGCTCCCTGGCGAGAAGATCCACGAGATCCGCTCCCGCGAGCTCAAGCGCCTGATCATCTACAAGTTCCTGCACTTCCCCCTGCAGGCCCTGCGCCTGACCGGCCGGCTCGTTCGCAACATGCCGTGGCGAAACGTGGTTCTCGTCTTCGTGAAGCCGTTCCTCGGGAAGAAGAGCGGGCAGACGAACGCGGAAGTCCTCTCGCGCGCCGTCGAGCGCGAAGCGGTCATGAGCGCCGCCGCGGACCTGACCCAGATCCCCGATGAGGCGCTCGCGGCCTACGCCGCCGAGCGCAGCTAGCGCACCACTGCCAACCCGGACCCCCGGCGGTCGGCCGCTCCGAACGCGGCTTGCCCCGCCATGTGGAAGACCGAGGTTGCGACGCAGGCCCAGGCCCCGATCCGGAAAAAGATCCGCTGGGCTTCGACATTCCTGCCTCCGGCGTTTTGCGCGATTCTACGACCCCCGGGCGGCGCCGGCTTTTCGGCCGGAAACTGATCTGGTAGATTGAAGGCTCTATGAGCCACAGGAAACGCCACACGACCGTGGGGGTCCGGGTCGGCCCCGTGCAGGTCGGGGGGGGCGCCCCGGTCGTCGTCCAGTCCATGTCGAACACCGACACGGTCGACGTGCTCGGAACGGCCCGGCAGTGCATCGAGCTCGCGCGCGCGGGCTCCGAGATGGTGCGGATCACGGTCAACATTCCGGAAGCCGCCGCGGCCGTGCCGGAGATCAAGAAGCGAATTCTCGACGCTGGCGTCGAGGCGCCGCTGATCGGGGACTTCCACTACAACGGCCACGTCCTGCTGACGAAGTACCCCGACTGCGCCCGCGCCCTCGACAAGTACCGCATCAACCCGGGCAACGTCGGCAAGGGCGCGCGGCGCGACGAGCAGTTCGCGACGATCTGCCACATCGCGCGCGACAATGGCAAGCCGGTCCGCATCGGCGTCAACGGCGGCTCCCTGAATCAGGAGCTCGTCATGGCGAAGATGCAGGAGAACACGGACTCGAACCTCGGCCACAGCTCCGAGGAGATCATCAACGAGTGCATGGTCCTTTCGGCCGTGCAGTCGACCGAGCTCGCGCTTCAGTCGGGGCTACGGAAAGACCAGATCATCATCTCCTGCAAGGTCTCGCGGCCGCTCGATTTGATCGCCGTGTATCGCGAGCTCGCGACGCGCACCGACCAGCCGCTCCACCTCGGGCTGACCGAGGCCGGCATGGGCATGAAGGGCCTCGTCTGGTCCTCGTCGGCGATGGGCGTGTTACTCAACGAGGGCATCGGCGACACGGTCCGCATCTCGCTCACCCCGAGGCCGGGCGGCGACCGGCGCGAGGAGGTGTACGCCGCGTGCGAGCTGCTTCAATCGCTCGGCATCCGCGCGTTCGCTCCGAGCGTGACCGCATGCCCCGGCTGCGGCCGCACGACCTCGACGACCTTCCAGGAGCTCGCCGAGCGGATCCAGGGTTACATCCGCGATCAGATGCCGATCTGGAAGACGCAGTACGAGGGCGTCGAGAACATGACGCTCGCCGTGATGGGCTGCGTCGTCAACGGCCCGGGCGAATCGAAGGCGGCCTCGATCGGGATCTCGTTGCCGGGCACCGGCGAGGAGCCGCACTGCCCCGTGTACATCGACGGGCAGCACTTCACGACGCTGAAGGGCACCTACGAGGAGCTCGCGACGGCCTTCCGCGCGCTCGTGGACGACTACATTTCGACGAAGTACGTGAAGCGCACAGCCGCGCGCCCCGTCACAGTCTGAAGCGACTCAGCCGACCCAGGCGATCTCGCTCCGGGGTCCGTAACAGCCCAGGAGGAGCTCCGGACTGTGAATCGGGCGCAGCCCCCGGCTCTCCGGCTCACCGCCGCGGATGACGAGGACTTCGCGGATCCGGCTCGTCACGACGCGGTTGCCGAACTCGAGGTGCAGCCCGCAGGCTGCCACGATGTCCCTCTTGATCGCGCTTCCGCCCCACGTGCAGCCAGCGACCGAGTCCGTCACCGGAGACAGCTTCTGCCGGTCGAACCAGCCGCCGCGTATGCAATAGGTCGCGTCCTCGAGAACCTGGATCGAGTACATGGAGTGCTCGGTCGTCACGAGCACGCAGTCCCCGCGACCGAGCTCCATCTTGTGCACCGCGCGCGACAGACGGAGCTGCTCGAGCATGGCGTTCATGGTCCGGAACTGGGCGGTCATTGCGCGCTCCGTATTCTCCCCCAATTCCGGGTCCAGTGGCGAGGGCTCTCCCGGCCAACAGCTTGCAGGGCCCGAAGTCGTCCCGGCGGCCGGTGTCATGAGACGGACAGGACCATCTACTTGGTCAGCCCCGCCGTCCAGTTCGTCACGAGCGCCACGCGCAGCACGGCGGTTGCCTGGGGCTGCGCGGCGAGGAGAAACCGCTCGCCGTCGCGTGTGATCGCAGCGGCCCTGACCGGCGGGAACTTGAAGAGCGTCTTCGGCGGGCCCGCCTCGAGGCCTGAGGAGCCCGCCTTGATCTCTACGGAGGCAGCGTCGTTCTCGAGCGTTCCATAGAGGATTTCCTTGCCTCCCTTGAAAAAGCCACCTGCGAGGGCCCCGCCCGTGGAGATCTGCCACTTGCCGCCCGGCCCCGGGAACGGCACCACGTAGAGCTCATCCCGTCCCGACTCGTTCGAGACGTAGCTGACCCACTTGCCGTCCGGCGAGAAGGAGGCACTCCTTTCTTCGAACTCCGTGGCAAGGAATGGGTACGGCTTCCCATCCCCGGAAAGCGGGACCATCCACACATCTCCCTTCGTGGGGCTGTTGCGTGAAAGCAGATCGACGGCGAGAAACCGTCCATCCGGGGACCAGTCGTCCGGAGAGGCCGGCCTGTCCGAGTGGAAGACGGCCGTTTCCTGGCCCATGCCGCCGACGGACTTCACGTGGATGTCGGTGATCGACTGCTTGTTCAGTTTCTCGAAGGCGATGCGGCTTCCGTCATGCGACCAGACCGGTGTGTCCGACAGATCGCCGAATGTGAATCGGGTGCGGACCCCACGGCCGTCGAACAGCCAGATTGAGGCGGCCCCGGTGGCCGGATCGTTGATCCCGGCGGCGATGCGCTTTCCGTCCGGCGCAATCGCCAGGCTCGAATACTCCGCGTGCTCGCCGAAGGGCTCGCCCAGCGGTTTTCCAGCGCGATCAATCCACGTGAGGCGCGTCGCCGCCGAGCCGGCGCTCCCCAGAGCGTAGAGCCGGACGCCGTTTTCCGACGCCGAAAAGACGCCGCGGAAGTACGCCGGGTCGTATTGCACACCCTCGGCGACCGGAACGGCTTCTCCGACGAGGCGCCGGGCACCGGGGTCGAAGCGCTGCGCGAGCAGGATGCGCTCGCGCATGTAGAGCACATAACCGGAGGCGTAGACAGCGTTGGAGCGCGCCTGCAGCAGGAGCGTCTTCTCGTTCGAGTCGAGGGCCCCGACGTAGATCGCGTTCGACTCGCTCTTCGACCCGGTCGAGTGCGAGCCTGCCATGTAGAGAAAGTGGCGCCCATCGGGAAGAAACGTCGCCCAGCGGTGCGTCGTCTCGGCGCGGGTCGAGTCGAGCGTGGTCGCGGGCTTCGGAGCGCCCCCGGCGGCCGGCACGCGAAAGAGACCGGTCGTCGAGTCGGGAGCAAAGAGGATCACGCCGTCGCGATTCCACGAGCCGCTTCGGCCGTTCGGCGCGTCGCACACCGCCAACGGGGGCGCTCCGGAGATGTCCACCTTCTGCAGCTTGCCGCCCGCGAAGAAGGCGACAAACCGGCTGTCGGCCGACCAGAACGGGAACGTCGCGCCCTGCGTCCCGGCGATCGGCTTCGCCCCGAGCTCACCCAAAGACCGAAGCCACAGCATCATCTTCCCGTCCGGGCCCTTTGCCGAAAACGTGGATTGGCGGCCGTCCGGCGACACGGTCCGGGATCCGCAGTTGATGCCGGAGAGATCGAACTCCGACTTTTCCGGCGGCAGGACGAATGCGCTGACCTTGACGGCGGCGGCGGGCGCGCGGCGCACGTAGCCGAACGTCGCGAGCCCGGTCGCGAACAATGCCGCTGCGGCAACGACCCAGGCGAGCTTCTCGCGGTTCTTGCGCCGCGCGACGACGGGAGCCGGCAGCCCCGCCTGCGAGCCGCCCTCGGCGACCCACTGGAGCTGGAGTTTCGCGTCGTGCGCCGTCTGGAACCGGTCCTCCGGGTCCTTGGCGAGGCACGTCTTCACGACCCGGTTCAGGGCCGGCGGGATCATCGGCGAAATCTCCGAGATCGCCGGCGGATCGTCACGCAGGATCGAGCCGATCAGCGACGCCTGGCTCGTGCCGGAAAATGCTTTCTTTCCGGTTGCCATCTCGTAGAGCACGGCGCCAAAAGCGAAGATGTCGCTGCGCGAGTCGGCGTCCTTTCCCTCGAGCTGCTCGGGCGCCATGTATTGGAACGTACCGAGGACCGTTCCGCGCTCGGTCAGCGGCTGGCTCGCCTGCATCTCGGTTGCGAGACGCGACACGCCCGACGCAACCGCGTCGCGGCCCCCCGCCTGGAACTTCGCGAGCCCGAAGTCGAGCAGCTTCACCCCCGACTTCGTGATCATCACGTTGCCGGGCTTTAAGTCCCGATGCACGATTCCCTGACGGTGCGCCTTGTCGAGCGCGTCGGCCATCTCGATCCCGTACCGAAGGACCTGTTCCGACGGCAGCGGCCCCTTGCCGAGCCGGTCTGCGAGAGTCTCGCCTTCGAGATACTCCATGACGAGGTACTCGGTCTCGCCCTCGCGGTTGACGTCGTAGAGCGCGCAGATGTGCGGGTGCGAGATCTGCGAGATCGTCTTCGCCTCGCGCTCGAAGCGCTGGCGCAGCTCCGGGTTCGACGACAGGTGCGGCGGCAGCACCTTGACGGCGACGGTGCGTTCGAGGCGCGCGTCCCTTGCCTTGTAGACCTCGCCCATCCCGCCCGCCCCGATGGGCTCCAGGATCTCGTAGGGACCGAGCTTCGTTCCGGCGGCAAGCGGCATCTTGAGTCTCCTCGAGCCCGAGAGTCTGTCACGGCGTTTCCGGTCTCACTTCGGCTTTTCGTTGCCCCAGCCGGGGCGAAGCTCGGCGAACCAATTCAGCGCCACCCCGTCCCGCGCCTGGTAAACCTCCCCCATCCCGCTCGCCCCGAGCGGCGACAGGATCTCGTAGGGGCCGAGACGCGCTCCCGCGGCCAGCGTCACTTCTTCTTGAGCTCCGAGGTCCAGTCGGACACGACGCGGACCAGCGGCGAGGACTCCTCGTCGATCGGAACGGGCATCAGCAATCGCTTGCCGTCGGGCGTCACGCTCAGCGGAATCGATAGCGCGCCCAGTGGACCGTGGGGCAGCGACTTGCCGCCGAAGAGCTGGCGCGCCGCGCCCACGGAGAGCGATGACCCCCTGGCCTCCACATCCACGGCGAAGAGCTTGTTGTCGGGTGGCTGGACGAAGAAAATCTGCCGGTCGCTGACCCAGCCGGGGAAGGATCCGCCGGCGCTCGAAACCTGCCGCTTCTCTCCCGGACCCGGGAAGGGAACCACGTAGACCTCGCGTCGGCCGGACTCGTTCGACACGTAGACCATCCACTTCCCGTCGGGGGAGATCGAGGCGCCGCCCTCCTCGGCGGGTGTCGCGATCAAGGGGCGGGCCTCGGGCTTCCCTTCGAGAGAGAGCAGCCAGAGGTCGAGGCCTCCAGTCTTCGGGTCCTGGAGCCGGAAAACGATGAACTTCCCGTCGGGCGACCACGAGTGGGGCCAGGTGTTCGTCTTCGCCGCCCAGAGCATCTTCGGCTCGGAAGTGCCATCCGCCGCCTTGACGGCGATGCCGCCGCCCACATCGCCGTAAGCCACCTGCCGCCCGTCGGGCGACCACAGGGGAAAGAAGCTCCCCTGTCCGCCGAAGACGAAGCGCGAGCTCACGCCACGGCCGAGGTCGTAGAGCCAGACCTCCGCCGTCGTGCCGCCGGGTCCCCCGAGAGTCGTCGCCGCAGCCCGCGTGCCGTCCGGCGAGATCGCCGCCGAAACCACGCTCCCGGCCTCGCCGACCTTGCCGAGCTCCCTGCCCTCGAGGTCGAACCAGGTCAACTGACTCCGGCGCGCTAATCCACCCGAATGAAACACGAGCAGTCCCGTCTGCGACACGGAGAAGTTACCGGACCAGCGCGCCGGCGTGAAACGAACGCGCTCGGCGACCGGAACGGCCTCGCCGGTCGTCTTCGCGCTCGACGCGTCGAAGGGCTGCGCCATCAGGTTGCCCTCGCGCACGAAGAGGAGGTACCCGGGCTCTGCGTAGCGCCCTTCGCTCGGTTCCTTCGCGACGATGGTCGTCTTTCCGGAATCGAGATCCAGGCAGTTGATGGCGCTCGTCTTTTCCTTGTCGGACGTCTGGCTCCCGGAGAAGAAGAGGAGCCGCTTGCCGTCGGGAAGGAACCAGGGCAGCCGATCCGTGACGCCCGGCTTGTCCTGGTGCGTCAGCGGAGTCGGGCTGCCCCCGGATGCCGAGACCTTCGAGAGGCCACCGAAGGGCGCGGGCGCGAAGACGATGACGTCCCGGACGCTCCAGCTACCTCCCCGGCCATCGGGCGCGTCGCAGATGGTCTGAACGGTCCCGCCGGACGCCGGGACCTTCTTGAGCTTTAGGTCTGCGAAGAAGCCAATGAAGTTGCTGTCGGGCGACCAGAAGGGGCAGGTCGCCTCGTCCGTGCCGGCGAGCGGCTGGACGCCGAACCCGTCCATCCGGCGAACCCAGAGCTGCCGTTTTCCGTCCGCACCGCTCGCGGCGAGGACGAGCGTCCTCCCGTCGGGAGATAGGGCGAGGGCGGTGTTCTGGGGCTCGAGGTCCATCTTCGGGGGAAGCTCGATCGACGCTCGCAAGAGCGGCGCCCGGGCCGGACGATGGAGGAGCCAGGCCGCGGAAAAACCGGCAGCGCCGAGAACGAGCGCGGCGGCCGCCGGGATCCACGGGGAGCGGCGGCGGCCAACGGCCGCGACCGGCGCCGGGATCCCCGACTGCGAGCCGCCCTCGGCGATCCACTTCAGCTCGCTGCCGAGATCCGCCGCGTTCTGCCACCGATCCTCCGGGTCCTTGGCCAGGCACCGGCGCACGACGCGCTCGAGCGCCGGAGGCGTCATCGGAGCCGTCGCCGAGATGGGAGCCGGCTCCTCCTTCATGATCGAGGAGATCAGCGACGCCTGGCTCGCTCCCGAGAACGCCTTCCTGCCCGTCACCATCTCGTACAGCACGCAGCCGAACGCGAAGATGTCGGTGCGGCCGTCGGCTTCCCGGCCTTCGAGCTGCTCGGGCGACATGTACTGGAACGTGCCGAGGATCGTCCCTTCCTGCGTCAGGTTATCGGCCGTCCCCATCATCGTCGGCAAGGACGTCATGCCGGACTGCGGCGCGGGCGCGGCCATCGCCTTGGCAAGGCCGAAGTCCAGAAGTTTCACCCCCGACTTCGTCAGCATGACGTTGCCGGGCTTCAGGTCCCTATGCACGATTCCCTGCCGGTGCGCCTTGTCGAGGGCATCCGCGATCTGTGTTCCGAACCGCAGCGTCTGCTCGAGCGGCAGCGATCCCTTGCCCAGTCGATCGGAGAGCGTCTCGCCCTCGAGCAGCTCCATCACCAGGTACTCGACACCGTCCTGGTTCCCGACGTCGTAGAGCGCGCAGATGTTCGAGTGCGACAGCTGCGAGATCGTCTTGGCTTCCCGCTCGAATCGCTGCCGCACCTCCAGCGACGACGACAGGTGCTGCGGCAGCACCTTCACCGCCACCGAACGCTCGAGGCGCGTGTCCTTGGCCCGATACACCTCCCCCATCCCTCCGGCGCCGATCGGCGCCACGATCTCGTAGGGTCCGAGGCGAGTGCCGGCGGAGAGCGTCATCTCAGGCTCCGAGCCTCTCGATGCCCGGCAACCCGTCGAAGCCCGAGTCGAAGCTCAGGATCCGGCCGACACGGCGCCGCTCCATCACGGAAACGTGAAGGGCGTCCCGCGCCGACAGCTTCCGGGACTCGAGGACGATGGACTTCGCCCGCTCGACGACCGGGGCATCGACGGGAAACACTTCGTCCACCACGCCGAGAATCGCGTCGAACGCCGGCTGGATGGCGTCGCGCCGGTCGATCGCGACGTACCGGTGGAGGATCTCCTGCAGAACCTCGGCGTCGGTGACCAGCCGCTGGCGCTCCGCGATGCATCGTTCGAGCAGCCTTTGAGCGTCAGCCTTGTGCGGATGCGGCCCTCCCACGAGGTACATCGGGACGTTCGAGTCCACGAAGATCACGAATTGCCGCCGGCGTAACCCCGCTCGATCTCGCCGAGCATCTGCTCGATGTCGCCCGTGGGATAGCTGTGCCGCGCCGCGACGCGAACGACCTCGAGCTTCTTGCTCGCCTCGCGCAAGGGCTCGCTGTCCCCGGCGGATCGAAGGGCCTGGCGGACCCACTCCGCTACGGTCATGCGGCGGGTGCGGGCAATCCGCTGGATCTCCCGCAGCTCGTCCTCGTGCAGCAGGACCTGCAGCCTCTTACTCATACTGATGAGTCTATATGACTAACAATAATGAGGCAAACAGACTCATCGTCCGAGCTCGGCGAACCAGTTCAGGACGACCGTCGTCGGCGTCATTGCGTCGCGACCGAGCGGCGCAACGAAGAGGAAGCGCTGCCCGTCGGCCGTCGCCGCGTACCGGTTGCGATAGGGGCCCGAGGGGACGCGCGCCGGGAACAGCGGCCGCGGAATGCCGGCCTGGAAGGTCGCTCCGGCCTGCACGTCGACCGCCACGAGCTTCTGTTCGGGCGAACGATAGAAGATCTCCTTGCCGTCGGACCGCCAGGACGCGTCGACGCCGCCCGCCGTCGAAACCTGCCACTTACCTCCCGCGTCCGGGAAGGTCTGGACGTAGATCTCGTTGCGTCCCGACTCGTTCGACGTGTACGCGATGTACCGGCCGTCGGGCGAGAAGATGGGCGAGAACTCGTTGAAGGTGCTCCGGGCCACAGGAATCGCCTTCCGGTCGCCAAAGGTCGGCAACACGAAGCTGTCCCAGCCCTCCTTGCCCCGGACCGAGTACGCGATGTACCGGCCGTCGGTCGACCAGTCGCAGGCGATGATCCGCCCGCCATCGCTTTTCACGAGAAGCTTCTCCTCTCCCTGTCCGCTCGAAGGCTTCTCGAAAAGGCTGAAGCTTCCGTCCCGGTCCGAGGCGAACACGATCCGGCTGCCGTCGGGCGACCAGACCGGAGAAATGTTGTTGCCGGCGCCGAACGTGAAACGCGAGTTGACGCCGCGCGCGAGATCCCGGACCCAGATGTCGTCCTTTCCGCTGCGAGCGTCGGACAGGCCGAAGGCGAGACGGTCGCCCTTGCGGGAGAACGCCGGATTGCCGTACTCGCCGATCCCTCCGGCCGTCTCCAGCTCCTTCCCGCCGCGGTCGAGCCATAACAGCCGATCTCCGGAATCGCCGGTGCGGTAAGCGAGGACCCCGTTACGGGACACCGAGAATCGGGCGAGCCCGACCGAATCGGTCCCGATCTTCTCGGCCACGGGAGCCGGCTCCCCCATCGTCTTGAGGGACTTCAGGTCGAATCGCTGCGCGACGAGCGTCCTGTCTCGCACGAAGAGGAGGTATCCGGGCGGGGCGTACGTGATGAGCGTCTGGGCGGGCGCCACGGGCTTGGATTCCTTCGAGTCGAGCGAGCCGAGGCGGTACATGTTGTCTTCCGGCTTCAGCCCGCTCGCCATATAGATGTAGTGATGGCCGTCGGGGAGGAAATCCGGCCAGGCGACCTGCGTTTCCTTGCGAGCGGGGTCGGGCTTGACCTCGATGACCGGCGCCCCGCCCGCCGCCGAAACGCGCTGAATCGGGTCTCCGGTGACGCCGTCGAAGAGGATCACGCCCTCCGAGCTCCACGAGCCGTCGGCCCCCGTCGGCGCGTCGCAGACCTTCTGCGGCGGCCCGCCGGAGACTTCGACCTTTTTCAGCTTGCCCTCGGCGAAAAAGGCTACAAAACGGGAGTCCGGCGACCAGAAGGGACGCGTCGTGCCCTCGGTACCCTCCAGCGCATGCGCCGACAGAGCGTTCAGCGGCCTGATCCAGATGCGGGTCTTTCCCGAGCCGTCGGTCGCGTTGAGCGCGATGTACCGGCCGTCCGGAGAGATGCGGGGCATGTCGATTGAGCTCAGGTCCTCGGAATGCGCGATGTCGAACCGGGCCGTCAGAGGCGCAACCGGCGCCCGCCGCACGTAGCCGAACGTGGCCAGTGCCGCCGCCAGGGTCGCCACCGCCGCCATCGCCCACGCGAGCTTCTCCCGGTTCTTGCGGCGCGCGACGACCGGCGCGGGCAGCCCCACCTGCGAGCCCCCCTCCGCGATCCACTGGAGCTGCAGCTTCACGTCGTGCGCCGTCTGGAAACGGTCCTCCGGGTCCTTGGCCAGACACGTCTTCACCACCCGGTTGAACGCCGGCGGCATCATCGGCGCAATCTCCGAGATCGTCGTCGGATCGTCCCGCAGGATCGACCCGATCAAAGACGCCTGGCTCTTGCCCGAGAAGGCCTTCTTGCCCGTCGCCATCTCGTAAAGCACCGCCCCGAAGGCGAAGATGTCGGATCGCGCGTCCGCGTCCTTGCCCTCGAGCTGCTCGGGCGCCATGTACTGGAGGGTCCCCAGGATCGTGCCCTCGCCGGTCACCGGTGTGGGCGCGGTGGCCGTCAGGACCTCCGACTGAGCCGAGGACGT
>JBGPGG010000086.1:0-12642 GCA_041483715.1 Thermoanaerobaculia bacterium | reverse complement strand
GCCGCGGCTGCGTCCCAAAAAGTTCTACGACCTGGTGGTACAGGTGGCCATCATCCGCCCGGGGCCCATCGTAGGGCGCATGGTGCATCCTTATATAAGGAGGCGGCAGGGACGCGAGCCGGTGGTGTATCCCCACGCGTCGCTGGAGCCGGTGCTCGCGCGCACGCTGGGAGTCCCGCTCTTCCAGGAACAACTGCTGCGCATGGCCATGATCACCGCCGGCTTCACGGGCGGCGAGGCGGAGGAGCTGCGCCGCGCCCTGGGCTTCAAGCGCTCGCAGGCGCGCCTCGATCGAATCCATCCGCTCGACTGAGCGCTTGAAGCCCATCGCGCGCCGCAGCTCCTCCGCCTCGCCGCCCGTGAAGCCCGCCGCCACCATCGCCATGCGCAGGATCTGCTCCTGGAAGAGCGGGACGCCGAGCGTCCTCTTCAGGATCGGCTCGAGGCAGGGGTGCGCGTATTCGACGGGCGCCCTGCCCTGCCGCCGCTCGAAGAACGGGCGCACCATGCCGCCCACGATCGGCCCCGGCCGGATGATCGCGACCTGCACGACGATGTCGTAGAAGCACTTCGGGGCGTTGCGCGGCAAGGATGCCATCTGCGCGCGGCTCTCGACCTGGAAGAGGCCGACCGTATCGGCGGCGTTGAGCATCCGGTAGACGGCGGGGTCGTCCTGCGGCAGGTGCGCGAGGTCCACCTCGATCTTCTCGTGCGTGCGGATCATCGGGATCATCTCCTCGATCGCGGCGAGCATGCCGAGGCCGAGCAGGTCCACCTTGACGATCCCGAGGTCGGCGCAGTCATCCTTGTCCCACTGCACGACGACGCGGCCCGGCATGGACGCGGGCTCGAGCGGTACCACCTCGTCGAGCCTTCCTGCCGCAATGACGATCCCGCCCGAGTGCTGGCCGAGGTGGCGCGGCAGGTTCTGGATCTGCAGGAAGAGCCTCAGGAAATGCCGCGCGCGCCGCTCGTCGGGATCGAGCCCGGCCGCGGCGATCTCGCCCTTCAACTCCTCGGGCGGATCGCGGATCTCGCCAAAGTTCCAGCCGCCCAACTGCTTCGAAAGCGCGTCCACCTGCTCGGGCGAATAGCCGAGGGCCTTGCCGACCTCGCGCGCGGAGGAGCGGTCACGGTACGTGATCACGTTGGCGGTCATGCCGGCGCCGTGCGGGCCGTACTTCTCGTAGACGTGCTGGATGACACGCTCGCGCTCTACCCCGGACGGAAGATCGAGATCGATGTCGGGCCACTCGCCGCGCTCCTCGGAAAGAAAGCGCTCGAAGAGCAGGTCCATTTTCACCGGGTCCACGGCCGTGATCGAGAGCGCGTAGCAGACCGCGCTGTTGGCGGCCGAGCCGCGCCCCTGCGCGAGGATCCGGTTTTCGAGGCAGAAGCGCACGATGTCGTGGACGATCAGGAAGTAGCCGGCAAGATCGAGCTTCTCGATCATCGCGAGCTCCTTCTCGATCTGTGCCTGGGCTTTCGCCGTGAGCGGCCGGAAGCGCGCACGGGCGCCGTTCCAGGCGAGGCGGCGCAGGTGCAAGGACGGCGTCTCGCCCTCCGGCAGCGGGTACTCGGGAAACCGGTAGCCGAGGTCCGCCAGCGTGAAGTCGAGGCGCGCCGCCAGTTCCGACGACGCGGCCAGGGCCTCCGGCAGGTCCGCGAAAAGTTTCGCCATCTCGGCTGCGCCCTTGAAGTGCCGCTCGCGCTGCGCCGCGAGTAGCCGGCCGGCCCCGTCGAGCGTCACGTGGTTGCGGATTGACGTCAGGACGTCGTGAAGCTCCTTGTCCTCTGCGCGCGCGTAGCGCACGCCGTTCGTCGCAAGGATCGGCAGCCGGAGCCGCCGCGCGAGGTCCACGAGCGCCTGGTTGCGATGCTCCTCCTCGCGCAGGCGGTGCCTTTGGAGCTCGACGTGGAGCCGCCCCGGAAAGATCGCCGCGAGTTTCTCGATGATAGGCCGCGCCGCGTCGGGCCCGCCTTGCGCGAGCGCCTGCGCGACCGGCCCCTCCTCGCCGCCCGTGAGGACGTGCAGCCCCCCGGCGTGCGCGGCGACCTCGTCCCACGAGACGCTCGCCTCGCCCTTCGGCTTCCCGAGCGCCCCGGCCGTGATGAGCCGACAGAGATTCCTGTAGCCGGCGCGATTCTCGACGAGCAATGTGAGGCGCGGCCCGCCGTCTGCCGCGAACGTCACTTCCGTCCCGACCAGCGCCCTCACCCCCGCCGCCTTCGCCGCCTTGTAGAACCTCGGCGCTCCGTACACACCGTTGCGATCCACGAGCGCGACGGCGGAGATCTCGCGCCGCGCGGCTTCTTCGACGAGGTCCTCTGGCAGCGACGCGCCGTCGAGAAACGAGAACGCCGACGCGGCGCGCAGCTCAACATACGCCTGCGGCTTCCTGTGCGCCGCGCCGGGCGCAAACTCGCGTTGCCGCAACTTCTCCTTGCGCGCTCCCGGCGAAACGATCAGGGACGCATGGCTGCCGCAGCCGGCGTTGCCCGCGCCGGCGCCCACACCGAGGTTGCGCGAGGGGGGCATCGCTGGAGGACTTCCCGAGGGACGGGTGCGCTTGTCGGGCACGGGATGAGCAATGTAGGCGTAAAAAGGGCGTAAATCAACTCATCCCCCAAGCAGTTCATTTTCAATGGGATGCGTGCGCTCCCAGCCCACGGCCACTCGCAACGCCTCATCCCGCTCGACTCTCTCGCGGTAGCCGAGCTCCCCCCGAATCCGCCGCGTGTCTGCCACGAGATCGTGTGTGAAGTCGTAGGGCTCGACCTTCTCCGGTAACTGCTCGCCGACGCGCACCTCGCCCTCCCATCCGGCGGCCAGACCGATGTCGCGAGTCCACTGCGCCTCGGTCGAAGCCTCCTCCTCGCCGAGGTTGTACGTGCGCCCCACGGCGCGCGCATCCGTCGCCGCGAGCGCGATCGCATCGGCGACGTTCTCGACGTACCCACGGGTCCAGCGCCACGACGCCTTCGCTTCGCCGAGAAGAATCGCGCGCTCGCCGCCGTCCATCCGCGCAAGGTACTCACGCACGCGGCGCTGCCGATCTGCCGGACCGTAGACGCAGGGCAGCCGAAGCACGGTCGCCGGAAGCTCCGCGTGGCCCGAGACCGCCACTTCGACGAGGATCTTGTCGTACTCGTACGCCATGTCCTCGGGCCCGCGCGCCGTCGCGCGATACGGGTAACGAGCGCTACGCAGCGGCGCATCCTCGGCAGCGGGGGCCGGGTCCGGCGCGCCCGCCTCGAGCCCGAGAAAGCGCCCGTAGGCGGCGTAGACGTCCTGGCTGCTGAGAACGACAAGACGGCGGGCGAGGCCGCGAAACGTCGCAACCAGCGCCGCGCCGTCCCTCTCGGTATACGCGATCGCATCCACCACGACCTCCGGCTCGAGGCGCGCGAAGCTCTCTCGGAATGCCGGCAGGTCGCGCCGGTCGCCGCGAACGTCCGCTCCGCTCCCGCGGTGGAAGGTCGCGACCTCGTGCCCGAGCTCTCGCAAACGACGGGCGACAGGCGTACCGACGAATCCGCTTGCGCCGATGACGAGGACGCGCACCGGGGCTCAGGCGCCGACGCGGGGACTGCGCTTCTCGAGCAGCGTCACGTCACGCCAGACCCCGTGGAGTCTCCCGAGCCTCTCGCGCACTCCCACCACGCGGAAACCGCACCGCTCGTGAATCGCGATCGACGCCACATTCTCCGGAAAGACACCGGCCTGCAGCGTCCAGACGCCCGCTTCCTCCGAGGCGCGTACGAGCTCGTCGAGGAGCCTCTGGCCCACGCCGCGACCCCGGGCGTCTTCGGCAACGTAGACACTGACCTCGGCGACTCCCCCGTACGCGCAACGCTCGGACACGCGAGAGAGCGCCGCCCACCCGAGGACCTGCCGGCCTTCGCGCGCGATGAGGCGGCAGTCGGGCCGATGTGCGCTGTCCCACGACTCCCACGAGGGAGGCTCCGTCTCCAACGTGGCGTTTCCGGTTGCGATCCCTTCGGCGTAGATCCGCCGGACCTCGTCCCAGTCGGCGGGCGCCATCGGGCCGATCGCGACGGAAGTCGCGCTCACTTGCGTCAGACCTCGTCGTACTCCGGAACGTACCCGGACATCAGGCTGTCCTTGGGCAGGATCGTGCGGCCCGGTGCGGCGCCGGCGTCTCCCGTCTTGACCCAGTGCCACGCGTGCAGGACGTCGGGCCCGTGGTAGTAGCGCGTCTCCGCCTGGATGAGGACCGTGCCGCCCAAGATCTCCGCCTTGAGCTCCTCCCACTTGTGTGCGCCGATGACGGCCACGCGGGCGATGTGGTCGGCGTGCTTCGAAAGGAACTGGATCTCCTGCCAGCGTGCCTTCCAGTCGGTCCCTTCCATCGCGGTGAGGTCCGCGAGGATCCCGATCGGCCGCTTGTGCCGCTCGGCGATCGCAAACTCCATCTGCGGGAGGAAGGCCGCGACCTCCTCGGCCGTCACCTTGCCGGTGACCTTGAATCCAAAGGCCTGCGTGCCGCTTTCCTTGAGGCGTTCGATCATGGGATTCGAGTCTCCTTCCGGCGCCGCACGATATCGCAGAAGCCGTCTACGGGGCCTCTGGCGTCGACCGTTTCCTCACCACGCGCGCCCCCATCATGTCGGAAACTGGCCTCGGTGGTGATGGGCGTGCACGGCCAGAAGTTTCAGGATCTGCGGCGCCGTCAGCTTGCCGAAGTAGGCGTGGGTCAGGCGGACGCTCCGCGCGGCGTGCGCCACGCAGAGTTTTTCCTCGAATCGCCCGGCGTTCTCCCGCAGCTGGCGCACAGCTTCCTCCGGGCTCGCCGCCCCGCCTTTCGGCCGCGCCTCCTTCGGAGCCGGGGCCCCGCGCGGAAACTGTCCGCGCTCGAGAATCTGCGGCAGTACCTTCCACCGCAGCACCGTCCGCTTCCACCACGGCACGGGCACGGCATACCCGGGTCCGCCGTCGAGCTCCGCGAGCGGGGGCTCGTAGGCGAGCACCAGGTGCTCCGCGATCTCGGCCGGCGACCACTTGCCGGGCTGCCGCGGCACGGTCCACGCGACGCGGTCGAGCGACTCGATGGCGCGGACGACTTCGTCGATCGCCGCGCGATGGTCCGCGGCGGCCTGCTCGAGCCCGAGCCGTGCCCTCACGCCGCCGGCGCCTCCTTGCTCTTGACCTTGCCGTAGATCCACAAGAGGAGGAGCGCGCCAACGGTCGCGCCGATGAAGCCCGCGCCCTGGCCCGGTTCGTACCAGCCGACGAGCTTGCCGAGGAACGAGGCCGCGAGCGAGCCCCCGATGCCGAGCAGCGTGGTGGTCACGAAGCCCATGCTTTCCCGGCCCGGGAAGATGAACTTGGCGACGGCGCCCACGATGAAACCGACGACGACTGCCCAAATGAGACCCATGGCCGCCTCCTTATCTCGCAGCGCAGTGGCGAGGGGAAAACGATATCAGGGAGCCGAGCCCATCGCCGCCTCACCGCCCTCGGGCCCGTAGAACATCACCCAGACGACGAGGTCGTCCGTGAAGCTCTCGAAGCGGTGGTCCTCGAGCGCCGGGACGAAGAGCACGTCGCCGGGGCCGAAACTCTCGATCTTCGACCCGTTGCGAAACTCGCCGCGCCCCTGGACGACGAAGTACACCTCGTCGCGCGTGTGCGGCTTCTGCGGGTCGTGGCCGCGCGGCGCGTAGATCTCGATGTCGAGCGTCCCGTGCTCGAGGACCGTGGCGAACCGGTCGCCGTTGGGCCTCGGCAGCTTCTCCAGCGCCTCCGCGACGCTCACCCGCCGTTTCTCGAACATCATGAGCCCTCCCCTGCGGAATTTCCGATCGTCACATGTCCTCGAGCTCGCGGCCCTTCGTCTCGCGGATGAACTTTGCCACGAGCACGAAGGACAGCGCTGCGGCCGCCGTGTAGAGGCCGTAGGCCAGACCCAGACCGATCTTCGAAAGCCCCGGGAAGGTCAGGGTCACGAGCCAGTTGGCGACCCACTGCGCCGCCGCGGCGAGCGCCAGCGCCGCGCCGCGGATGCGGTTGTTGAACATCTCTCCGAGAAGGACCCACACGATCGGGCCCCAGGAAAAGCCGAACGCGAAGACGTAGAGGTTCGCGGCCACGAGGGCGGCAGTCCCGTGAGCGCCCGTCAAGACTGGCGAGCCGGCGACATCCAGCGGCGCGCTCGCGAAGAGCCAGGCCATCGTTCCGAGTGTGAGCGTCATGCCGACCGAGCCGACGAGCAGCAGGGGCTTTCGTCCGAACCGATCCACCGAGGCAATCGCGATGAGCGTCGTCAGGATGTTGATGACGCCGGTAATGGAAGTGATCCGCATCGAGTCCGCCTCGGTGAACCCCACCGAGTGCCACAGCGCCGTGCTGTAGTAGAAGATCACGTTGATCCCGACGAACTGCTGGAAGACCGAGAGGCCGATCCCCGCCCACACGACCGGCAGCAGCAGGCCCCTCGGGGCGCGCAGGTCGGAGAGGCGCGACGGACGGTCAGCGCCGACGGTCCGCTGGATGTCCTCGATCCGCTCGGCGACATCGGCCTCGCCGATCCGGGCTAGCACCGCCGCCGCCTCGGCCGGGCGCCTGGTCGCCACGAGGTGCCGCGGCGACTCCGGCACGAAGAACGCGCCGATGCCGTAGACGAGCGACGGAGCCACTTCGACCCAGAACATCCACCGCCAGGCGGGGACGCCGAACCAGAAGGGCGCATCCGGCGATCCGGCGGCGTGCGCGATCAGATCGTTCATGGCCAGGGCGAGGAAGATGCCGAGCACGATGGCCAGCTGTTGCAGCGAGCCGAGGCGTCCGCGGATGCGCGCGGGAGCGACCTCGGCGATGTAGGCCGGCGCGATCACGCTCGCAGCGCCCACCGCGATGCCGCCCAGGAACCGCCACGCCGAAAAGATCAGCAGGCTCTGGGCGATCCCCGACCCGATCGAGCTCACCGCGAAGAGCAGGGCGGTAAAGCGCATGGCTTTCACGCGGCCCGCCCGGTCCGCGACCCTCCCCGCGATCAGGGCCCCGACGGCCGAGCCGAGCAGGGCCGCGGCCACGGCGAAGCCGAGCCGCCCGGCGTCCGCCTGGAAGTGCCGTTCGAGCGCGCCGACCGTGCCGTTGATGACGGCCGTGTCGTAGCCGAAAAGGAATCCGCCCGTCGCGGCGACGCACGAGATGAGGACGACGTATCCGAGCGCAGTCGGGTTCGCAGGCGATGACTTACTGCTCATCGAGAAAGACCTCTGCGATTTGCGGCGTCTTTCCGGTGAAGGATTCGTCGCTGTTGACGATCATGGCAACCGGCTTCCCGATCACGCCCTTACCGCCACGCCACCAGGATCACGCCCATCGTGATCAGGTAGACGATCTGGTAGCCCGCGTCGATCAGGTACGTCGCGAGCGGCTTCTCGGAGAACATGTTGGCGGTCAGGCCGATCGTCGCGGCGAAGCCCACTCCGATGAGCGCGCCCAGCTTGACGCCGCCGCGGACCATCGTGATGTCCATGCGGCCGATCAGCACGGACATGGCCGCCGCCATCACGAGGTAGCAGACGAACGACACGGCATAGGAGCGCCCCATGGACGCGCGCATCGCCTCGATCTTTTCCGGCGTATAGCCATGGGCCTTCACCCAGGCCTTGCCGAAAAGCAGCGGCGAGTACCAGAGCGCCCCGATCGCAAACACGGCGACCGCGGACACGACAACGGGGAGCCAGTGCATCGAGCCCATCACGTCTTTCTCCTTCTATTCCTCAAGCGTTCTTCAGCCGTTCCTTCCCGCGACGATCAGCTTCAGCTCGAGGACCAGCAACCTGATCGCAATCGCGAAGACACCGTCGCTGAACGCCTTGATCCGCCCGGTCTCCTTCTCTTCGCCCGGCGCGCCCATCGAAAAAAAACCGCTAGGGCTTGGCCGGGGACGCCGCTGCCGCCGGCGGCGCGGGATCGGCGGACGCATGGTCGGCCACGTACTGCCACTTTCCGTTGATCTGTTTGCCGACATCGATATACCGGCCCTTCATGACCACTGGGTCGCCACCCTTGCGGGGCTGCAGCGTCATCGAGAAGTTGCCCCAGCCGACCGAGAGGTTCTGCCCGGTCTCGTAGACGGTGTTCGTGTAAACGACGTCGGTCACCGAGTTGTCCTTGAGGAGTTCCGCGTACGCCTCGCGGATGGCCTTCCCGCCGCGCGCCTCGGGCATGTTGGGCAGCCACAGCACGGCATCCGCCGCGTAGTTCGCCGCGATCGCCTCGATGTCGCCCGACAGCACCGCCTTCTTCCACGACGCGTCCAGGGCTTTGCACCCCGTGTCCTCGGCGGCCGCTGCGCGCGCGGCGAGAACGAGCGTGCACACAAGGATTCCCTTCGCGATACGAGTTGCTCTCATCGTCTTTCCTCCTGATTTCTTGCCGCGAATCATATGCCCGGAGAGCACGTTCAGCGTCGAGGGGATGGGTGGCGCCTTCACTACTTTGTCCTGACTCAAATAGAGGCTGCTACACCACCGCCTGATACAGCCCCGCGACCGCGCCCGCCGGGTCGCGAATGACGGCGTACCGCGCGCCGGGGCCCATGTTCTTCGGCCCGGCGACGACCGCGCCGCCTCGCGTCTTGCACTCCGCGAGGCTCGCGTCGAGATCCGCGACGACGATGTAGGCGAGCCACTGCGCCGGCAAGCCCGTGTTGACCCCGCGCGTGGCACACGCCGGCCACGGACCTTCCCGACACCGGCTCGTTCATGCAGTAGTCGCTGTACTCCCCCATGGAGACCTCGGCCGGCTTCCAGCCGGTCACTGCCGCGTAGAAGTCCCGCACGCCCGGCGCGTCGGCAACCGTCAGATCCACCCAGGAGATCGAGCCCACTGCCGGAGTTCCGGTCCCGCTCATGCTCCCTCCTTCTTCTGAGCCGGCTTGTCCGGCCGCCGCTTTTTTGCATAAACGCCCCGGACCACGGAGCGCGGCGCCGATCGCTTTCCGGTTTCGCCCTCGGGCCGCGGCGCCGCCTTGATCGCGGCGCGCAGAAAGCGGCCGACGAACGGCCGCCGCAGATCGTCCAGGCTCGCCATCCGCAGGTGCCGGATCCACCGGCCCGTTCCCTCGAGCAGACCATCCGGGTCCGGCAGCTGCGACCCGCGATGGAACCCGAGATTCACCCACCCGCTGTAGACCGCGATGTGGCAGAACGCGTCGCTCGGACGGTCCGTGAAGCCGTACGACATCGCGACCGCGTTGTCGGCGTCGTCGATGAACTCGTTCGAGACCAGCGCCTCCTCGAGCACGAGGGACCGCAGGCGCAGCGCGATCCGCGCGATCTCCGGGCTGAAGGCCCCGAGGAATGCGCGCAGCTCCGATCCCGCCGCGCGCTTCACAGGAGCTTCACGTAACGCAGCGTCTCGGGACGGTACCCGAAGTGATCGTAGACCGCCCGGGCGCGCGTGTTCCCATCGAAGACATTCAGAGTCAACCGCCGGTATCCGCGCCCGCGCGCCCACGCTTCTGCCGCGCGCATCAGCGCGCCGCCCGCGCCTTGGCCCTCGGCCTCTTCTGTCACGGCGAGGATTCCGATGTGCCCGTGCTCCTCCCCCACGAAGTAGTCGCGCAGCACCTCGAGGTAGATGAAGCCGAGCGGCGCGGCTCCCGATTCGGCCACGAGGAGCGCGGCGCCTTCGGGCGGGTTCTCGAAAAACGCCCGGACCACGCGCGCGTCCGCCTCGCCGATCTCGTCCGAGGTACGCCACGGCGGCGGCCCGAAGGCGCCCAGTCGCATCACCGTGGCGAGCGTGAACGCGCGATCGCCTGGGCCGGCCGGGCGAATGAGAATGCCTCCGCCCTCCGGGCTCATGCGTTCCTCACCGCGGCGCCCGCCGACGCATCCAAGATTTCCCAGATCCGATCCATCCACTCGCGGTGCTCGGGCTTCATCAACACCGACCGCAGGCACGTGACCGTGTCGCGGTCGCTCTCGATCCCGGCGCTGGCCAGGTCGAAGAATCCAACGGGCAGCTCCGCGAGCGCGAGGTACAGGCCCCTCCGCGCCGCCTCGTCGAACACCTGCCGCGCGAGCGCCGAAGCCTCGCTCACGCACCGCGCGCGGACCGCCCACACGACGATGTCGAGCTCCGGCTCGAAAGCCGGCAGAAACCGCGCGTCCGCGGCGAGCCTCGCGTACAAGGCGAGCGCCGCCGCCCGGGACTCCGACAGCCGCTTCGCGAACTCCCCGCCCCGCTCGAGCGGCAGCAGCCGCATCGTCGCCCACAGCGCCACGGCGCTTGCCCCCGGCCGCGAGCACTCGAGACTGATCTCGCCCAGGTGCAGCTGCGTCGAGCTGAAGTACGTGTACGGCGAATCGTGCTTGTAGAGCCTTCCCACCGACGGGTCCCGGAAGAGCACACAGCCGCAGCCATACGGCTGCAGGCCATGCTTGTGCGGGTCGATCACGATCGAGTCCGCTTCGCCGATTTGGTCGAAGGCGCGCCGCGCCGGCTCCCCGAGGTTGTCGGCGAAGCCAAAGTACCCGCCGTAGGCCGCGTCCGCGTGCACGCGCACGCCGTGGCGCTCGCGCAACGCGAGGATCTCCGGGAGCGGGTCGACCGAGCCCGCCGCGGTCGTGCCCATGGTCGCGACGACCGTGCCGACGCCGCCCTGCTCGATTCGCCGCGCGAGCGCTCCGGCGTCGAGCCGCCCCCGCGCATCGCACGCGATCTCTTCGAACGGCAGCCCGAGCACGCCACCGATGCGGCCATGCGTGTAGTGCGCCTGCGACGAGGCGACGACGGTCTTTCCCGGATGGAGCTGCCCGGCGACCCAGAGGGCCTCGAGGTTTGCCATCGTGCCGCCGCCGCAGAGGTGCCCCATGTGGGCGTCCGCGGCCCATCCGAACATCCGCGCGATCTCGGCCACCGCTTCCCGTTCCATCGCCGAGCTCGCGCGACCCCCGTCGAGCGCGTGATTGTTCGGGTTGATCCACATCGCGAGTGCGTACGCCAGGCGCGCGACCGGATGCGGCGGCTTCAGCATCTGGCCCGCGTACAGCGGGTGGAAGTAGGGAAAGTTGTCAGCGAGCCGCTCCGCCGCCTCGAGCAACACGGCCTGCATCGCCGCGCCATCCGAAGCAGCCGGGCCCGCGGCTACGGGAGGCAGCCCCGCGAAGCCCCCTTCGAGTTTTTCGAGCGCCGCGCGCAGGACGTCCAGCGATTCCGTATCGAGCGTGAACGCGCTTTGCGCCTTCATCGGCCGAGCAGGCGCGGCAGAACGCAGAACGCTTCTAGAAGGAGCCCGAGCGCCACGACGCCCCAGAGCAACGGCTTCGAGAACACCGCGCGGCTCTCGACGAGCGGCGCGCCGCACGAAGAGCACGTCTGCACCGTGTCGAGGTCGCTATCGGCGCCGCAGCTCCAGCACTTCATCGAGTCTGCCTCGGCGACCGCTTCGCATCGCCGTTCATTCGAGCTCCACGCGGGGCGTCGCCTGGTCGGCTCCAATGCGGCCCGCCGTGATCTCGGCCTTGAAATAGTTCTCTCCCTTGATGGGCGCGCCGGAGAGCCGGCGCAGCATCGCGATCTGTCCGACGTGCGTGAGTGCGTCCGCGATGGGGCCCTGGAAAAGCTTTTCGGCCGGACTTGCGAGCGGAGCATCGGACGCGAGAAGGGCGTCGAACCGCTCGAGCGCCTCGAAGAACCGCGCGACCTCGGCGTCCCATGGAAGCGGCGCCGAGTCCTTCCAGGCGTGCCCGCCCTTCGCGAGCGACAGCGCCCAGTCGAACAGGTCTCCGACGTGGGCCAGGATCTCGACGGGAGTGCGGCCGCCCTCTCGGAGCCGGAAGACGGCAAACTCGGCCGGCGCGCCGCGCACGGCCTTGCCGCCGCGGTAGGCGAGCGTGGCCACGGTGTGGCGCAAGAGCTCCCGTGTCGTCCCGGCGGCGCTTCCCACTGGCCGAATACTATCCGCAGCCCTTCCTCATCACGAAGTTGTTGCAGTAGTCGGGAGAGTCCCAGAATCGGCCGCCGGACGGTTTCTGGTGCACCGCCGGGTCGAACTCCTCGACGCCGACCAGTCGCCCCCGCCGGACGAACCAGCCGTCGTAGCCGCGCTCCGCGAAGAAGCGCAGCGCCGCGCGGACCCCTTTCTCCCCGACGTGTCGCGCCTCGCACTCGAAGACGACGAGCGGCGCGTGCCTGGCCAGCACCTCCTGCGCCCCTCGGAAGACCGCGAGCTCGTGGCCCTCGACGTCCACCTTGATCGCCGCGATTCTTCGCGCCTCGCTCCGGAAGTACTCATCCAGCGTCACGACCGGAACCGAGAGATCGCGCCCCGGCGAAAGCGCCGCGACCGCCGGCTCGAACGAGGCTCCCGGCGATGCGGCGCCCGCGCCCGGCACATGCAGGGTCAGGCTGCCCGCGCGATCCGAAACGCCCGCGACCTCGACGGTCACGTTCGTCAGGCGCGCGGCGCCGCAGGCGCGGCGGAGGTACTCGGCGAGCGCGGGCTGCGGCTCGAACGCCACGACGCGCCCCGGCCCCGCGGCCCACGAGAGCGAAGGCAGGAAGCTTCCCTTGTTCGCGCCGACGTCGACGGCCGCCTCGCCCGGCCGGATCGCGCCGACGAGCGCCGCGATCTCCGCCCTCTGGTCGCGCCACCGGGC
>JBGPGG010000085.1:0-12991 GCA_041483715.1 Thermoanaerobaculia bacterium | reverse complement strand
GTCACGAGGGTGTCGCCCGTGGCCGGTCCGATCAGCGCGTCGGCCTGTTGCACGGCGTTCGTGCCGTCGAACGGCGAGCCGGTGACGTTGCGCAGGATGAGCGCCGAGAGCCTCTCGAGGCCGGTTCCATTGGGGTCGCCATGAGTGAGGGTCAACAGCTCCTGCACCTCGACGCCCGGAATCCCGAGATCGTTGTATGGCCGGGGCAGCTGCGAATTGAGCGGAGCGCCCATCTGGGAGACCGCGCCGACCGTGACCGTGGACGGCGGAATGAAGATCGCGCCGAGGCAGGCCGTGCCCGGCGGGTTCGTGAGCGCGGTTTCCTGTACGAGCGGCATCTGGAAGTCCGGCACGAGCAACGTGCGCGCGAGCACGGCGGGGAAGGAATTCACCTGGTTGCGCTGGACGAGGCAGCCGCTCTGCCAGCCGGCAGTCAGGCTGTCGCCCAGAGCGACGTACTGCGAGAACGTCTGCGCGGCGGCCGGGGCCGCGGCGAGGAGCGCTAGCGCGGCGGCGAGCGAGATGGGTCGGAAGATGCTCTTGTTCATGGTTCTTGCCTCCCGCCTCAAAGGGCCAACCGGATGCCGGCCGTCAGGACGAGGCCGGTCTCCGAGTAGGTGCCGAAGTAGTTGTTGGTTTGCGGCGGCTGGAGGATCGCGCGCTCCTTGAACTTGATCAGGAGTGCACCGACGTCGAAGCCCCAGCGCTCCGTGTTGTAGCCGAAGCCGGCCGTAAAGACGTTGCGGTCCGCGTCGGGAAGCAGCGGGCTGACGTCGAAGTCGGGCTGGGGCGAGTTGTCGTAGTAGTAGCCGACGCGGACCGCGAAGGCGTCGCCGAGCTTCTTCTCCAGGCCCGCGCGATAGGCCCAGGAGTCCTGCCAGTCTGTGACCCGCAGGATGTCGCGACCCACGAGCGTCGGAAAGCTGATGGCGAGGCTCTGGAACGTCGACCACTCCGTCCAATCGGCCTCCAGGGCAAGGAGGAAGCCGGCCCCCAGCTGGATCCCGGCCCCGAGGTTGATACTCGAGGGAAAGTGGATCGAGGTCTTGACCGGGGGGTTGCCCGACGGCAGCGAGGCGGCGACCAGGCCGTCGAGGACCGCGTTGCCGGTGGGCCGCTGGGTGAAGGTGGCCTCGCCGTCGTAGTCGATGTTGATGGCGGACCGGTACGCCGCGCCGATCGAGATCGATTCGACCGGCTTGTACATGATGCCGGCGTTGTAGCCCCAGCCGCCGTTGGAGAGCAGCTGGCTGTTCAACTTGACGTGCGCGACGGGGACGACCGCCCCCGTGAACGGATTGATGGCCCCCTGGTTGCGCTCGAGCTGGACCTTGGAGAAGCGGTAGTCCGCGCCCACGGCGATCGAGAGCTGCGGGAACAGCCGGTACGAGAAGACGGCGTTGGTGTCGAGCGATTGGATCACCGCGTTCTGCGAGATGAACATGCCGTTGTAGGTCGTGTTGGGGTCCTGCCACTTCAACCCCAGGCCGTACTGCGCAAACCCGCCCAGGCCGAAGTTGAGCTCATTGGTCAGCGGAATCACGGCGTATCCGTCGGGGAAGAAGTACCAGTTGTTCTCCTCGTACGCGATGGCGCCCTCACCCGGATAGGGATTGGCCCCGACGACCTGGCCTTCCGTCCGCGTCAGGAAGTTCACGCCGACGTATCCCTCGAAGTGGTTCATCCAGCCGATGCCGGCGGGATTGAAGAAGATCGCCGTCGGATCTCCCCCCACGCCCGCGTACGCCAGGCCCATGCCCGCCGCGCGAGCGCCGTGGGTCATGACCTGGAAACCGGAGGGGTATGCGGGACTACTGACGAGGAATCCGACGATCGCCAGGGCGAGAAAGACGCGTGGCAATGGGACGCGGTATCGCTGTCTCACAGTTCTCCTCCCTCAATTGTTCGCCGCGGGATGCAAAGGACGGCTGGATTGCTTCGCACGTCTGCCGGGCAATCTAGTCCCCGGCGGGGGGGAAAGTCAAAGGCCCGGTGCGTGAATCCTCGGCCGTCGGCCCTGAACCGACCCGCATCGGTTCCCGGTTCCGCCCCCCGGGCGCTTACAATCGTCCCGTCTTGTCCCACGAGAGCGAGCTTCCCACGCGCGACGGGTCCACGCAGAAGTCCGGCCCGCGCGAGACGCCGGTCCACATCGGCACGATCCTCGGCGGCCGCTACCGCATCGACGGGGTCCTCGGCTTCGGCGGCATGGGCGTCGTCTACCGCGCGCGCGACCTGAAACTCGACCAGGAGATTGCCTTAAAGCGCGTCCGCCCCGACCGCGTCTCGACCGAGCGGCGGGAAACGCTGCGGCGGGAGATCATCCTGGCGCGCAAGGTCACGCACGAGAACGTGTGCCGCGTCTACGACCTCGTCGAGATCGAGGGCGAAGAGTTCGTCTCGATGGAGCACCTCCCCGGTCAGACGCTCAAGCAGATCGAGGAGAAGGAGAAGACCCTGCCGCTGGGCCGCGGCCTCGCCATCGCGAAGGGCATCTGCAACGGCCTCGCGGCGGCGCACCGGATCGGCGTGCTGCACCGCGACCTGAAACCGGAGAACGTGATCGTCGCCGAGGACGGAAAGCCCCAGCTCATGGATTTCGGCATCGCCATCGAGAGCTCCCTCTACCGCGGCGAGCAGGGCGACACGGTCCCCGGAACGCCGCAGTTCCTCGCGCCCGAGCTGCTCCAGGGCGAGGCGCCGAGCCCGCGGACGGACGTCTACGCCATGGGCGTCCTGCTATACGAGATGTTCACGGGCCGCGTGCCGTTCGACGACAACGACACCGCCCGCCTCGTGCGCCGCGTCATTTCCGAGAAGGCCCCGCGCGTCGAGACCCTGCGGCCGGACCTGCCGCCGGAGCTGCGCGACATCCTCGAGCGCGCCATCGCGCGGGACCCCGAGGCGCGCTTTCCCGACGCGCCATCGCTGGCCGACGCGATCTCCGCGTTCGAGGGCCAGGTGCTCGACCGCGTGCTCGCCGAGGTCTCGGTCACGCGGGCGCGCATGGTCAAGCTGATGGTCATCCTCGAGGCCAACAAGTCGCTCGCGGCGACCTTCGACCCGACCGAGACGCTGCGGATCATCCTGAAGACCGCGACCTCGGAGACGGACGCCGAGCGCGGGACGATCTTCCTGAAGGACCCCGACTCGAACGAGCTCGTCAGCCAGATCCTGGAGGGCGGCGCGGTCAATCCGATCCGCCTCCCGGTCGGGACCGGGATCGCCGGAACGGTGGCGCAAACGGGCCAGGTCGTCAATGCGCTGGACGCCTACCAGGACCCGCGGTTCGACAAGCGCACGGACGCGTCCTCGGGCTTCAAGACGGTTTCGATCCTAGCGGCGCCGATGCGGACGCCGAAGGGCGAGATCGTCGGCGTCGTCGAGATCCTCAACAAGCGGCGGCGCAACTTCACGAAGGAAGACGAGGAGTTTCTCGCGGAAGTAGGGACCCACGCGGCGCTCGCGGTCGCGAGCGTGCGCGAGCACGAGGCCGCCGTCCGCCAGGCCCGGCGCGACGGCGCCGCGGCCGTGCTGCGCGGCGTCACGCCCCTGCTCTTGCCCGCGGCGTGGCCCGAGACGCCCGGGTTCGACTCGGCGCCGCTGCGCTGGCGCTCGGAGGAGCCGAACGTCGCGCTCTACGCCGTGTCCGCCGCGGAGGGGCGCCTCGCGCTCCTGCTGCTCGAAAGCGGCGATGGCATCGAGGACTCCATCGGCCCCCTCGTGCGCGCCTCGCGGCTCGGCCGGCGGCTCCTCGACGCGTCGGCGCCGGACGAGATCGTGCGCGCGATCGCGGCCGCCGAACCCGCCTGCGCCGTGACCGCCGCCGCCTGGAAGGGGGGCCGCATCCACCTGGCCGCCCGCGGCGCCCCGGTGCCCTACCTGCTGCGGTTCGGCCGCCCGGTGCCCTTCGAGCTCGGCGAGTTCGACGGCATGCACGAGGTCGCGCTCGAGACGGCGAAGGGGGACGTGCTCGTGATGGCCTCGAACGGCCTTTCCGCCCTCCAGTCCGCGGGCAAGCCGGCCTCGCCAGAGAAAGCCATCCAGCGCCTCGCCCGCTTGACCGAAACCCAGACGCTCTCGGCCGCTTTCGCCGCCCTCGTTTCGGATTGGAAGAAGACGGGCGTGTCGCCGGGGGCGAGGGATGTGCTGCTCTTAGCCGCGAAGAGGCTGTAAGAGTCGACTTCTTCCTAGGGCAGCACCGCCACGGCTAAAGCCCCCGGCCCCCCGTGCGCGCCGAGGGCGGGGCCGCATTCGACGATCATGACGTCGGACTCGGGGTAGCGCGCGCGGATCTCGCGCGCGAGCTCTTCGGCCGCGTCCTCCGCGTCGCAGTGCGCAACGCCGAAGCGGCGGGAGGCGCTCACGCGATCGCCGGCCTCCGCGAAAAGCAAGCGCATCGCCTTGCGCCGCGCGGCGGCGTAGCCGCGGGCCTTGCCGGCCGCCTCGACCTTGCCTTCGCGCGACACCGTGAGGATCGGAAGCAGGCCGAGTAGCTTCGCAATGAATCCCCGGGTGGCCGACACCCGCCCCCCGCGCACGAGGTGCTTCATGGTCGGAACCGCCACGAAGAGCCGGACGCGCGCCGCCGTTTCGCGCGCGATCTCGGCGACCTCGGCGGCGCTCTTGCCGCTCCGGGCCGCCTCGGCGGCGGCGCGCACGACGAGGCCGAGCCCCACGGACGTGCTCCCGCTGTCCACGTGCTCGATCCGCGTCTTCTGCACGGGGCGCGAGCCCACGATCGCCGCCTGGTAGGTCCCCGAGAGGTTCGCGCCGAGGTGCACCGACACGATCGCCCCGGCGTGGGTCGCCACGTTCTCGTAAACCTGCGTGAAGTCCGCGGGTGGCGGCTGCGAGGTCTTCGGCGCCACGTCGGTGACGGCGAAGCGCCCGTAGAACTCCGAGGGCGTGATCGTGACCTTGTCGAGGTAGTTCTCCGAGCCGAAGTAGACGCGCACGGGAACGACCCCGACGTTGAGATCCTCGAGCATCGAGGCCGGAAGGTCGCAGGTCGAGTCGGTGACGATGCCGACCCGCTCGGCCCGGTTCTTGTCGAAGCGCGATTCGTGCTGCGCCCGCATGTCCTCGACCTTGGTCTGCGCGACGGCGGCAAAGCGCGCGGCGATCTCGAAGAGCTTCTCCGGCTCGTTGGTGTGGATGTGGAGCCGGATCCGCGCGGAGCCCCCCGCCATCACGATCGAGTCTCCGAGCAGGGCCACCTCGCGGCGCAGCCGGTCGCGGTCGATCGCGTCGCCCTCGAGCAGGACCTCGGTGCAGAAACGGAAGAGGATGGCCTCGGGCATCTTGTCGAAGACCGCCGCCTGGATGTCCTCGGGCTCGGTCATCTCGGGCGCGAGGCGCGCGGATTCACGGAAGTAGGTCACGATGCCCTCGAGCAGGTAGACGAACCCCTGCCCGCCCGCGTCCACGACCCCGGCCTTCTGCAGCACCTTCAGCTGTTTCGGCGTGTTCTCGAGAGAAACTTTGGCAGCCTTGAGCGACTCCGGCAGGAGGACGCCGAAATCCCGGATCTCCTGCGCGCGGTCGGCGACGTGACGCGCCCAGTCCCGGATGACCGTCAGGATCGTGCCCTCGACCGGCCGCGCGATCGCCGAGTAAGCCGACTCCGCCGCCTGCACGACCGCCGCGCCGAAACCGCCGGTCGTCACGCGCGGCGCGTCGGGAAGGCCCTCGGAGAACCCGCAGAAGAACTGGGCCAGGATCGCGCCCGAGTTGCCCCGCGCGCCGACGACCGCCTGGTCGGCGACCGCCTTCGACATCTCGCGGACGTGCCGCTGGTGCAGGCGCGAGATCCCGGCGGCGACCTTCTGCAGCGTCGAGGCGACGTTCGTCCCTGTGTCTCCGTCCGGCACCGGAAAGACGTTGATCTTGTTCAGGGCCTCGGCCCTCTCGGCGACGAAGTGCGCCCCGGCGATCACAGCCCGCGAGAGGCGGTTGCCGTCGAGGTACCCGATCGCGATCACGGCTTGATCGTGGCCGGGAACCCTTCCGGGGCGCGGCCAGCGTTGCGGGCCGAGCGGTATTCCTCGGCCACCGCCGGCAGCCGGTCGAGATAGAAGAGCACGACCCCGCAGCCCATGCACGCCCAGGGATAGACCTTCTCGGCGCCCCACGCGAAGAGCCCCGTCTTCCAGGGCTTCTTCCAGAAGTAGGTCGTATACCCCGACGTATTGCTCCGCGAACGGAGCAGATCGCCCCCGCAGAGCGGGCATTTCCGGTGGAAGGCGTCGCTCATAAAGCCAGTCTGGGGCTGAGGATATCCCCGGAGCCGTGAAAGGTTAAAGGTGAAACGTCAAACGGGCCCCGTTTCACGTTTTGCGTTTCACGTTTTACGACCCCGGTCGCCGCCGAAATCGATCAGCTTCGCGCCGAGCTCGCGGTGGAGGTCGTAGAGCGGCGTGCGTTTGAGCGCCGTCGGTGCGGCGGCGGGAGCTCCCATCGGGAGAAGGAAGTTAGCACAGGACCCGAGCGAGGAGGTTGGCAGAAACTCACTCCCTCCTCAGCGTCTCCCTCACCTTCGCCCGATCCTTCCCCGCGTTCGGCGCAACGAGGATCCGCATGAGCTTCGACTTGTAACCGGGCGCCGAGAGCACGAGGTCGTGAACCGCGGGGCCTCCCTTGAGCTCGAGCGGAGAGGCCGGACCGAAGTTCGTGGCGGCGCCGAGCGTTCTGGCACTTTCGCTCACGGTCGCATCGGGCGGCTCGATGACAAACTCGACGGAGCCGGTCGTGCGGTCGGCGGGCGCCGGGAGCCGATCGTAGGCCATCCGATCGAACCGCTCCATCTCTTGGTCGATCGACAGGGAGTCCTTGCCCGAGTCATCCGTCACCTGGATCTCGAGGATGAGCGGCCGGTAACCGGGCAACTCCATCTTCACGGAGTGGGTGCCCTTCGGGAGCTCGAGCTCCCGCCCTCCGCCGCGGTTGTCCCAGTCGTCGGCGATGCCGATGTACCTTCCGTCCACGGAGAGCCGGGCCTGGTCGGGGCTCGACGTGAAACGCACGGCGCGCCGCGTCGCGAACACCGCGTCGGGGTGCGCGGGCCTGCCGGAGGACGACGTTGGCGCGGGCGCCGGAGCGCTCGCCTCGGCACCCGCAACCTTCTTCTCCTCGGCCGCCACGGCCGTCAACCGGAGGCGCGGGGTCAGGCGCGGCTTCGGGGTCGCAGCGGCCGGCCCGGCTTCGATCGGCAGCGGCGTCGGCTCGGCCGCGGCGGTCGGCTTGGCCGTCGGCGCCGGTGTCGCGGGGGCCGCCGTCGGCAACGCGGGGGCCCGGGTCGGCCCGGCAGCCGCCATCGGAGCCATCCCTTCCTGCCGGTCGCGCAGGAGCAGGAACGACACGGCGACGAGCACCGCCAGCGCACCGAGGATGACCGGCATGCCGCTGCGCCGCGGAGGCACCGGCGCCGGAACCGTGCCCGCGGACGTCGCCGGCCCCGCAGGTCCTCCGGCCCCCGCTTCCTCCGGCGTCGGCGGGGCTGGCGCCGCCGAGACAGCGCGGCGCGTCAGCTCCGACTCGCGCTGAAATTTCTCGATCCTTCTCAGCTCGCGGATGAACTCCTGCGCGTTAGCCGGCCGCCGGTCGGGCGCCTTGGCGAGCAGCCGGGCCACCACCTCGCGCGTGGACACGGGCAGGTCGGACTTGAGCTCCAGGGGATCGCGCGGCTCGGTGTGGAGGATCTGGTAGACGAGCGTCGTGATGGATTCGCCGGAAAACGGGCGCGCGCCCGTCAGTAGCTCGTAGAGCACGATCCCGAGCGAGAACAGGTCGGAGCGCCCGTCGAGCTTCTCGCCCTTGACCTGCTCGGGCGACATGTAGGCGGGGCTGCCGACCATTTGGCCGGCGCGCGTCAGCTCCGAGGTCGCGGCCTCCGTGAATTTGCCGATCCCGAAATCGGTGACCTTGACCCGCCCGCCCTTCGCCACGAGGATGTTGCCCGGCTTGACGTCGCGATGGAGGACGCCTCGCTCGTGCGCGTGCCCGAGCGCTTCGGCGACCTGGCGGATGATCCCGACCCTCGCAGAAAGCGGCAGCTCCGCGCCGGCGCCGAGATACCGCGTCAGCGGGTGCCCGTCGACGTACTCCATCGCGATGAAGCACACGCCGTGGTCCCGGCCCACGTCGTAGACCGTGACGATGTTGGGGTGCTGCAGCCGGCCGGCCAGGCGCGCTTCCCTGAGGAAGCGGGTCTCGAGGTCTTGAAGACTCTCCCCGCCGACGCCTTCCGGGCGGACCGTCTTGATCGCGACCGGACGCTCGATGTCCGGATCGTTGGCGAGGTACACGACGCCCATCGCCCCCTGGCCGAGAACGGACGCGATCTGGAATCGCCCGAGCTTCGACCCGACCGGCAGGACGCTCATTCGTCCGTGTTTTCGGACAGGTTCCGGTCGGCGTCCTTTTCGCGCTCGGCGATGAGCGCTCTGGCCTCGGCGGCGCGGTCGGCCGGGACCACCACGCGCGATACGCCGAGCGCGCCCAGGTTCTCGGGCCAGGGCGAGGCGGAGGGGCCCTCGATCTCGCAGGGGATGTTCTCGGATTCGAGCAGCCCCGCGATGATCTCCGCCTCCTCGTCGTCGCCGGCGGCGGCGACCTCGACCCACTCCTCCCCGTTCGCGGTCTTGTCTGCCATGGAGCTTCCTTTCCTACATCGTCACCCGCAAGAGCGCGCTCCCCTTCTCGAGCACCCGGCCGATCACGACGCCCGCGGGCGCGCCCTTGTCCCGGCACCGGGCCGCGTAGGCCTCCGCCTGGTCCTGGGGCAGCGCCACGAGGAGCCCTCCCGAGGTCTGCGCGTCGCACACGAGCAGAAAATCCTCGTCCGTGACGCCCTCGGCCACATCCGTGCGCGGCCGCAGGTTGCGCGCGTTGTTCCGCGAGCCGCCCGGCGCGACCCCCTCCGCGGCCAGGCGCCGCGCCTGCGAGAGCAGCGGGACGCGCGCGATCGAAATCTCCGCCGTCGTCCGCGAGGCGTCCATCATCTCGTGCGCGTGGCCGAGCAGGCCGAAACCCGTCACGTCGGTCACGGCGTGGATGTCGAATCCTTCCATCGCCTCGACCGGAGCGCGGTTGAGCGTGCACATGACCTCGACGACCTCTTCGAGCGCCGCGTCCGACAACTTGCGCTTCTGCGGCTGCCCTTGCGCGTCCCCGGCGGCCGCCGAGTCGACGCGCCCGGCGCGGATGGTGATGCCGATGCCGAGCGGCTTGGTCAGCACGAGCGCGTCGCCCGGCTTCGCCCCCATGTTGCGCGTGACCTTCGTCTCGTCCACCACGCCGGTGACCGACAGGCCGTACAGCGGGATGTCGTGGTCGATCGAGTGGCCTCCCGCGATGACGGCGCCCGCCTCGGCGACCTTCTCGGCGCCCCCGCGCAGGATCTCCTCGAGGACCGCGCCGGGTAGGACCTTCATCGGGAACGCGACGACCGCGAGGGCGAGGATCGGACGCCCCCGCATGGCGTAGACGTCCGAGAGCGCGTTGGTCGCCGCGATCCTCCCGAAGAGGCGCGGATCGTCGACGACCGGCGTGAAGAAATCGATCGTCTGGACGATCGTCTGGCCGCCGCCGAGCCGGTAAACCGCGGCGTCGTCGGACTCGGCGCTGCCGACGAGCAGGTTCGGGTCCGACGCGGACGGAACGTTCTTGAGCAGCGCGGCCAGATCGAACTGCCCGATCTTGCACGCGCAGCCCGCGCTCGACGCGAACGAGGAGAGCGCCGGGTAATCCGCCTTTGCAGTTGCCATGGGCGGATTATAAGGACCGGAGCCGTTCCAGGTTCCAGGTCCTAGGTTCCAAGGCCTGAAACCTGAAACTTGAAACTCGAAACTTCGTCCTAGTCGTCGTCGCCGCGGAGCAGGAATCCGAGGACGAAGCCGACGGCGGCCGAAATCGCGACCGCCGTTCCCGGGTTCTCGCGCACGTACCCGCGCACGTCGTCCCAGATGTAGCCGTAGTCGCTCTCGATCTTCTTCGCGGCCGACTTGACGGACTTGCGGACATCCTCGCTCACGTCGTCGAACTGCTCCCGGGCCTTCCCGTAGGAGTCGCCGAGAACTTCCTTGGTGCGGTCGATTTTTTCTTCCACGAAGTCCCTCGCCCGATCGAAAGGTGTGTCTTTTGCCATGGTCCCTCCGACATCAAAGAGGCCGCATCATATACCCTTGGGTGCGTTGACGACGGCGAGCACGGGGATCGAGAAGCGGGACAGGGCCGGCTGGTCGCTCCTGGCCGTGGCCTCCGAGACCTTCCGCGGCTTCCGGGCCGACCGGGGCCTCGACCTCGCGGGCTCGCTCGCCTTCACGACGATCCTGACGGCCGTGCCCCTGCTGGCGACCTTTTCGCTCTTTCTCGTCACGTTTTTCCGCGAGAACGACGAGCAGATCCTCTCCATCGTCAACACCCTCCTGCCCTACCAGACCGCGCACCTGACCCAGAGCATGCGGGACTTCATCGCCGAGTCGACGGCCATTTCCGGCGTGGGTCTGCTGCTGCTCGTCGTCGCCTCGGTGCGGCTCGTGTTCGTCGTCGAGGGCGTCTTCAACGCGGTGTGGGGAGCGCCGCGGCGGCGGATGAGCCTCATGCGCGTCGTCCTGTACACGTTCGCGCTCGTCGCGCTCGGCCTCGTTCTCGGCGGGATCGGCTGGGGCCTGCGCAACGTCCGCCACTCGGTCGACGTGGATTCGGGCGTGAAGGCAGCCCTCCTCGGGGCCGCGCCCTTCCTGCTCAAGGCGTTCCTGCTGACGCTGCTCTTGCGCTACCTGCCGAACGCGCGCGTGCGCCTCGGCTCGGCGGCCGTCGCCGGCGCCACGATCGCGCTCGCGCTCGAGCTCTTGCGGCTGGCCTTCGGCGTCTACGTCGAGACGCTGCTCCGCATGAACCTGATCACGGGGTCCCTTGGGTTCCTCTTCCTCGCGGTCCTCTCGCTGTACCTCGCCTGGGCGCTCATCCTCCTCGGCGTCGAGCTCACGCACGTCCTGCAGACCCACGTCGCCCGCGCGGCCGGACGCCTGGCGCCCCGGGGCCGGAGCGAGAGGGCCGTCCGCATGCTGCTGCGCATGTCGTCCTCGGCCCCGTCGCCCCTGGCCGAGATCGAGCCGGAGCCCGACGCCCCGTCGGCGGAAACGCTCGCGATCCTCGAGGACCTGAAGAAGGCGGGGCTCGTCGAGGGAGGGCCTGAGGCCGGCTTTCGCCTCGCGCGCTCAGGACGAAAGATCACGGTCGCTCAGATCGTCGAGGCGCTCGCGCCCGACCTCTACCTCGTCAACCGGCAGCAGGAGGACCGGGTTGCCCTCGTCCTCGAGCCGCTCTTCTACCGTCTCGATTCCGAGCGGCGTACCCTCCTGAGCGCGACGCTGGCGGAACTGCGCCGGCGGTAACCCGTTACGCCGGCTTCGGCCGCAGGACCTTCAACAGGGGCGGGGCGACGAAGGTCGTCGCGAAAACGGCGACGAGGACGGCGACGAACACGCGATCGGGCAGGGCCTTCGTCGAGAGGCCGACCGAGGCGAAGATCAATCCCACCTCGCCCCGCGGCACCATTCCGGCGCCGATGAACGCCCGCCGCACCTTGCCCCACGCGCAGAACCCCGCGGCAAACTTGCCGAGGAACCCGATGACGGTCAGCAGGAGCCCCAGCAACAGGGCCGGCCGGTTCTCGGCGACGAAAGGGTTCAGGAGCTTCACGTTCACTTCCGCGCCGACGTAGACGAAGAACACCGGGGCGAAGATGTCCACGACGGGCTTCAAGGCATGGTCGATGTCGTGGCGGCGGTTGGTCCGCGCGAGCGCCATCCCGGCGGCGAAGGCCCCGACGATGGGGGCCGAGTCCGCCTTCTTCGCCGCCCAGGCGACGAGGAGCGCGAAGGCCACGCAGACCGCGCCCAGCATCCCGCGCACGCTCGCCTTCCCCACGACGTGGACCAGGCGCCGGCCGAGCGGGATGCCGACGGCGATCGCGACGACGAGAAACCCGATCGCCAGTCCAGTCGACCTGGCCACGGTGGCGCCATCAACTTGCCCGCCTCCGGCCACCTTCGAGACGACGGCGAGGATCACGAGGCCGAGCACGTCGTCCGCCACCGCCGCGCCGAGAATGATCTGGCCCTCCCGCGTGGCGAGCACCTTCAGCTCCGAGAGGACCCGCGCCGTAATGCCGATCGAGGTCGCCGTCAGCGCCGCGCCGACGAAGGTCGCGGTCAACGTCTCGTAGCCGAGCGCCCGTGTGACGAGATAGCCGCCGGCAAACGGCAGGAGCATTCCGGCCAGGGCGACCGTGAGCGCCGGGGCACCGACGCGGACGAGGTCTTCGAGGTTCGTCTCGAGGCCCACCTCGAACAGGAGCAGGACCACGCCGATCTCCGCGAGCACGAAGATCGCGTCCGAGAGCGGGACGAGCCCGAGGACCGAGGGCCCCAGCAGGATTCCGGCGACGAGCTCGCCGAGCACGGCCGGCTGGCCCACGCGCTCCGCGAGCTCTCCGAAGAGCTTCGCCCCGAAGAGCGCCGCCGCGAACGCGAGGAGGATCGCGCCGAAATCGATCCCGTGTTCCATTGCGTCCGATGATATTCGGAGTCCGGTCCGCGCGTGGCGCACAGCGGCCCGGAGCCCGTTTGCCCGCCTCTGACCTGCCGTGCTATTCTCCGCGCCCTCTTCTGTGTGGGGCTGTAGCTCAGTTTGGGAGAGCGCCTGAATCGCACTCAGGAGGTCGACGGTTCGATCCCGTTCAGCTCCACCAATTCCGTCGCCTTCGCTAGCGCTCCGGCTCCCGCGGCGCGAGCCTCCTCCCTCGGTTACTTCGGGAGACTGCTCGCGCCGCGAGCTGAGGTTCGAGCGTGCCTTGCGACTTGCACGGCCGGTCTCAGCCGGCCACCGACCCGGCCACCGCAGGCAGGCCCTCTCCAGTGGGAAACCCGGTCAGAGGCAATGATGCCAGGGTGAGGCGTTGTGGACCCTGGTGCGTTGGGATATG
>JBGPGG010000084.1:0-13022 GCA_041483715.1 Thermoanaerobaculia bacterium | reverse complement strand
CCCGTCCTCGTGGGCGCCGGCGACATCGCCGACTGCAAGGCCCTCTCGCCCGCCGCGAAGACCGCCAACTTGCTCGACCACATCGAGGGGACGGTCTTCACGCTCGGCGACCATGCCTACGAGAACGGCACACCGAAGCAATTCGCCGACTGCTACGGACCGACGTGGGGCCGCCACAAGGCGCGCACGAGGCCCGTGGTGGGCAACCACGACTACGGGACCGCTTTCGCCAACGGCTACTTCGACTATTTCGGAGCGGCGGCGGGCGATCCGACGAAGGGTTACTACAGCTACGACCTCGGGAAGTGGCACGTCGTCGTCGTCAACAGCAACTGCGACCAGGTCGGCGGCTGCAAGGCGGGCTCGCCGCAGGAGCAGTGGGTGCGCCAGGACCTCGCCGCGCATCCGGCTCCCTGCACGGTCGCGATGTGGCACCACCCGCGCTACTCCTCGGGCAAGCACGGGGACGACAAGGCCCTGGGCGATCTCTGGAAGGCGCTCTACGACGCGGGCGCCGAGGTCGTCCTCTCGGGCCACGACCACGACTACGAGCGCTTCGCACCGCAGGACGCGGACAGCAAGGCGGACCCCATGCACGGCATCCGCCAGTTCGTGACCGGGACCGGCGGCCGTGATCTCTACAAGTGGGGCAAGACCGACGCCAACAGCGAAGTCCGCAACGACGAGACGTTCGGCGTCTTCAAGATGACCCTCCACGACGACGGCTACGACTGGGAGTTCATCCCCGCCGAGGGACAGAGCTTCAGGGACTCCGGCAGCGCGAAATGCCACTGAGCCGGCAAGCGGTAAGCCGCGATTACGCCGCTGTTTGGAAGTAAGACGGAGGAAGCGATGGCCGGGCAAGACCCCCACTTGAGTCAGATCCGCGAGGTCACACCGAGTGCGAAGGGCTGCGAAGACTGCCTGAAGACAGGGGATCGCTGGGTCCACCTGCGCCTGTGCCTGTCCTGCGGACACGTCGGCTGCTGCGACTCCTCAAAGAACAAGCACGCGCGCGGGCACTACGGCGGCACGGAGCACCCGATCATCCAGTCCTTCGAGCCGGGCGAGAACTGGAAATGGTGTTACGTGGACGAGACGTATCTTTGAGGTCCCCCGCCCCGCTTCAGGGCGCCGCGCTGACGAACGGGTGCTCGAAGCTCAGGTAGAAGAGCATCGAGTACTGCCCGCGGCTCGGACCGATGCCGATCGGAACGCCGACGCCCGCAACGATCTGCAGGCCGCTCCGAAGATTCCACGCGTACCGGAATCCGGGGGAGAGTAGTTGTCCTGAATCGGCGCTCTGGCGTCCTGGGCGGCGGCGACGCCCGCCAGGCCGAAGAGGGCCACCGCCGCGGATGCCCGCATGCCCCGGAAGGATAACCGGCTCGGAATGAGAGCGGCCCGGCTGCTATTCTCGCGGCCATGAGGAACTCTCGCTTCCTCGGGATCATGGCGCTGCTGCGAAAGATGGTCTGACCGCCACCGCCCGCCGTTAGAATCCTCCGCCGGTGGAGAAACCGCGCCGGCGCTTCTACGAATTGCGGCTCGTCGCGGTGCCGCTTTCCTATCTCTGGTGGGCCGCAAACGTCCTGGCCGTCATCCTCTGGGCCCCGTTCATGGCGGTGTTCCGCCTGGCGACAAAAGGCAACGACCCCGGACGGCACCGCATCGGGCGCATCCTGCGAAACGCGGGTGTGTTCACCGTCAAGCTCAACCCATTCTGGGATTTTCGCGTCATCGACTCCGTCCACCCGGACGCGCGGCGGCCCTACCTCTTCGTCTCCAACCACCGCTCGATGGCGGATGTCTATCTCCTCGCTCTGCTTCCCTGGGAGATGAAATTCCTCTCCAAGGACTCGGTCTTCCGCATCTGGCTCCTCGGGTGGGAAATGAAGGTCGCCGGCGACATCCCGCTGACGCGCGGCGACAAGGAGAGCGCGCGGCGCGCGATGCTCGAGATGCGGCAGCGGCTTCTCGACAAGAGTTCGGTCGTGGTCTTTCCGGAGGGCACGCGCAGTGCCGACGGGAGCCTCGCGAAATTCCGCGACGGCGTCTTCCGGCTCGCGATCGACCTCGGCATCGACATCGTGCCGCTCGCGATCTCCGGCACCGAGACCGCGCTGCCCAAGCACTCGCTGGTCTTCCAGCGCACGACCGCGACGGTGGAAGTCCTTCCGCCCGTTTCGACTTCCGGTCTGACCGCGGCCGACGCCCCGGTGCTGGCCGAGCGCGTGCGCGGCGAGATTGCCCGGGCGCTGAAGGTAGAGTTGGGACCATCGTGACGCCGCTCGACATGGGTCTCGTTCTGGCAGCCCGCAAGGCCCTCGAGGGGCGCATCCGGCGCACGTCGACCGAATTCTCGGCCGTGCTCTCGGACGTGGCGAAGGTCCCGGTTTTCCTCAAGCTCGAATCGCTGCAGCTGACGGGCTCCTTCAAGATCCGCGGCGCCTTCTTCGTGCTGCTGCGGACATCCGAGGAGGAGCGCCGCCGCGGCATCGTCACCTGCTCGGCCGGAAACCACGGCAAGGCGGTCGCCTTCGTCGCGCGCGAGCTCGGCGTGCCCGCGGAGATCCACGTGCCCCGCAACGTGGATGAGTCGAAGTACCAGGGGATGCTCGCCCTCGGCGCGAACGTCGTCCGCTCCGACTTCGACGGGTTCGACGAGACCGAGCAGCTCGCCATGGCCGAGGCGGCCCGAACGGGGCGGCGGTTCATCACCGCTTTCGACGACAACCTCATCCTCGCCGCCAACGGCGGCACGCTCGCGGCCGAGACGCTCGAGGACTGCATTCCGGCGCGGACCTTTCTTCTCCCGGTCGGCGGCGCGGGCCTGGCCGGGGGCTTCGCCTTCTACGCGAAGACGGCGCTGCCGGACTGCCGCATCGTCGGTTGCCAGCACACTCTCTCGCCGGCCCTCGCCCTGTCGCTCGAGAGAGGCGAGGCGGTGCTCAAGCTGCCGCCGGTCGCAACGACTGCCGGCGGGCTCGAGGGCGGCATCGGGAAGACCGGGTTCGACATCCTGAAGGAACGCGTCGACGGGGTCGCGCTCATCACGGAAGAGGAGATCTTCGACGCCGTGCGCTTCATGCTCGACAAGCACCAGTACCTGATCGAGCCGTCCTCGGCCGTGACAGTCGCCGCAATCCTGACGGGTAAGGCCGGCCGGCTCGACTCCCCCGTCGCCGCCGTCATCTCCGGCCGCAACGTCGCGCTGTCGACGATTCGCGGGATCCTCGCCGCATGAAGGTCGTGGGGCCGGACGAGATCCGCAGATCCGTGAGCTTGTCCGGGGCAATCGCGTCCATGCGCGAGGCGGTCATCGCGCAGTCGTGCGGCGAATGCGACACCCCCATGCCGATGCACCTCGACCTCTCGACGGGCGGAGGCGGCGAGGTCCACATCAAGTCGAGCTACCGAAAGGGCGGCCGTCACTTCGCGCTCAAGGTCGCCGGGACCTACGTCGAGGGCCCCTATGGCTCGGTCGTCCTCGTTTCGGTAGAGACCGGCGAGACGGTCGCGTACTTCGACGACGGCGGATACCTCACCGACCTGCGCACCGCGGCGGTCTCCGCCATGGTGGCCAGAGAGCTCGGCCGCGCGGACACCGTCCTCGGCATTCTCGGCACCGGGGTCCAGGCGCGCCTGCAGGCGCAACTCCACGCCGAGGTCCTGAAGCTCTCGGAGGTCTTCGTCTGGGGCCGCAATCCGGAGCGCGCGGCCGCCTGCGCCCGCGAAACCGGCGCTCTCCTGCCCGGCGTACGCGTCGCCGCCGCCGGCTCGCCCTCCGAAGTCGCCGCGAAGGCGAAGCTCATCGTCACTGCAACAGCTTCCCGCGCACCGCTCCTACACGCCGCCCACGTCCGATCCGGCACCCACATCTCTGCCGTCGGCTCGGACTCCCCCGGCAAACAGGAGCTCGATCCGGAGATCCTGCGAAGAGCCCCGCTCCTCCTCGTCGACTCACTCGCGCAATGCGAGAGGCTCGGCGAGCTCCAGCACGCGCTCTCGGAAAAGCCCCGCGCGATCGAGATCGGGGCCTTCTGCGCGGCGCCCGTCGCGTACGACCGCGCCAGCATCACCGTCGCCGATTTCACGGGACTCGGCGCCGAGGACCTCTTCATCGCCGAGGCGTGCCTCGAGGGGCCGGAAGGACAGGAGCGTCGGTCGTGACCCGCTTTCTCTGGATCTGCCTCGGCGGCGCCGCCGGCACGGGGGCGCGCTACCTGCTCTCCGGCTGGGCGCTCGCGGCGCTCGGCGCGGGATTCCCCTACGGCACGCTCGCGGTCAATGTCCTTGGCTCGTTCTGCGTCGGGCTCCTGATGCAGGTGGGCGTGACCACGCCGCTGATGTCGCCGACGCTCCGGCTGGCGCTGACGACTGGCGTGATGGGCGGCTTCACGACGTATTCGACGTTCAACTACGAGACGATCCGGTACGTCCAGGATGGCGCCTGGCGTCTCGCGCTCGGCAACGTCGCGCTCACGCTCATCGTGTGCCTGGCCGCGGGCGTTGCGGGCCTGGCGCTCGGGCGTTCGATCTTCGGAGGGTAGCCATGCGAGTCCTCGACGGCGAACAGGTCTTGATGCGCATCTTCATCGGCGAGTCCGACCGCTGGCACCAGCAGCCCCTCTGGATGGCGCTCCTGCAGCGGCTCCGAAAGGACGGCTACGCCGGTGCGACGGTCTTCCGCGGGATCGGCGGCTTCGGCGCGCGCAGCGTCCTCCACACGACGCTCCTCGAGCGCCTCTCGCAGGATCTGCCGCTCGTCATCGAGATCGTCGACACGGCAGAGCACGTCGAACGCCTCCTACCGGTTCTCGACGAGATGGTCGCCGAGGGCCTGGTCACGATGGAGAATGTGCGGGTCCTGAAGTATTCGCCGGGCAAGCGGGCGCTCGATCCGGCGAAGTGACGCTCAGGGCTTCTTGTCGCCCGCGGCCTTGTCGGGGACCGTGCGCTTGGCGCGCGAACAGAAAGATGTCGCGGTAGTAGAGCCAGTTGTAGCCCCAGCTCTTGTACCAGTGCGACCCCTCGAGGAACGCTTCCTCGGTGAGCTTGCCGTCGGTCCACCGCTCCAGCCAGGTCTGCTCGGGGTACGGGTACATCTCGAGACCGATTAGGACACGGCGCCCGGCGCGGTGGAGCCCCTCGATGACGTGCTTCTCGACGCGGTGCGAATCCATCTCGGTGTGCCCCTCGCCGACGAGTACGAGCCGCGCCCCGGCGAGCTTGCCCGCAAGGTCTTCGGGCGTGAGGAGCGCGCCCGAGGACGTGTCGGTGATGGCGTCGAGCACGAGCGGCGCCTCGCGGTCCTTGCGGCCCGAGTCGCCGATCGGAAGCTTCAGCGGGTCCTCGCCTCGAACCGGTGCGGCGAGGAAGAGAACGGACAGGAGGAGAAGCCTTGCGGGTCTCACTTCCACGGCGCGATCGAAGTCACTTCGACCTGTCCCTCCGACAGGTTCACGCGGTCTCCCAGCCGCGAGCCCAGCAGGCGTTCGGCGAACTCCGACTGGTAGGAATAGATCCCCTCCTCCGGCTTCGAGTCCCAGGGACCCAGGATCGTCGCGTCGCGCTCGGCGCCGCTCGCCAGGTCGCGCAACCGCACCCGCGTTCCGACGCGGATCTGCGACACGTCGATCTTCGTCGGGTCCAGGGCGCGGGAGCGCGACAGCTCATCGGCAATCGTGGCGATCCGCGCCGACAGGTATTCGTGCTTCTGTCTCGCGGCGTGGTACTCGAAGTTCTCGCGCAGGTCGCCGTGTTCCTTGGCCGTCTTCATCGCGGCCGCGTTGGCCGGCAGCTCTACCTGCTTGAGGTGGATGACTTCCTGGCGGCGCGCCTCGATCGCCTCCGCGGTGCCGTAGAGGTACTCGCGCGCGGCCGCGCGCAGCTCGGGGAACTTCATCAGGAGCGCCTCGCGCACGGTGGCGCGCCGGTGCTCCTCGAGGCCCGGCACGCGGTTCAAGGCGTGGAGCATCTCGCGTGCTTCCTCTTCGGAGCTTGCCGTCCGCACGAGCGCGACCCCGAAGCCGCCCGGCTCGAAGAACTCCTTCATCCGCAAGCGCAGCCCCGAGAATTCGTCCATCCGCAGCGCGTCGGTGAGCGCGAAGAAGAGGCCGGGCGCGTCGGTCTTTCCCTCCGCGTGCATGCGGTCGCAGAGCCAGACGAAGGCGCGCGGCGCCGACCGCGGCGAGCGCAGGATCTTGCGGGAAAGGTCCGCCGCCCGATCGCCCAGAGCTTCGAAGAGGGTCGTCAGGACCCGCGCGTCGTCTTCGCGACCGATCTGCTCGATGAAGATCTCGGCCCAGTCCGGGCGGCTCTGCCGGACGGCCTGGAGGGCTTTCTCGCGCGCGCCCTGGTCGCGGATCTCTCCGACCACGCGTCGCAGATCCGCAAAGGCGAGCAGCGCCTCGGCGGGAAACGCCTCGGGCTCGTCGGGCGCGAGCCGGGCCGCCGCCTGCGAAAGCTCCCAGGCGAGGGCGGGCTGGCCCGCCGCCACCTTGAGCGCGTCCCCGGCGAGCGACTGTCCGAAGAAGCGCGCGAGCTCCTTGGACCGCTTCGCGTGTTTGCGCGCGAGCTCCACGCGCGCCGCCGGCGCGGCCTTCGCGAAAGCCTCCCGGACGCTCTCCTCGGCGGCGTCCGCGCTGTCGCTCCAGGTCACCCTGGCCGACTTTGCGCTGCCCGAGACCAGCACCTGGCGGTTCTTGCGCGCGGCCGTCCAGAAAGTCGTCCAGCGCTCCTCCGACACGATGCCGGCGAAGTGGTCCTTGACCTCCTGGACCGTCAGCGATCGGCCGAAGCTCGTCAGCAGGAGCCGCAGCGCCTCGGACGGCTCGCTCTCGGCAAACGCCGCGAGGCCCTTCGCGTCTTCCACCTTGCGGCGCAGGAAATGGCCTTTCGGCAGCGGCACGAGGTTCTTCTCCGCCGACACGAGGGAGAGCGGCATGCGCGCGCCGCCCACCTCGAGCCGCATCACGTCGAGCGCCGGGTTCATGTCCACGAGGCGCCCCGCGCCGCGGCCCTGCATGAAGTAGATCTCGTTCGGCTGAAAGTGCAGCCAGCGGGCGATGCGGCCCGCGACCTCGGACGGGTCGGCGGCCTTCTCGAGCGGGAATTGCGCGATGACCGCGGACAGCGCCGGGTGACCGGCGTGGCGGGCCCGCAGCGCCGCCGTCAGGTCCTTGCGGACGCTCGCGTCGCTCGGAGACATGCGCGCGAGCTCGAGGAGCACGCGGATGAGCGACTCGTTGACGCCCACGTTGTGGAAGTCCGCGAGGGAGCGCAGCCACTCGACCGCCTGGCTGCCGCCGCCCTTCTTCTTGGCGGCCGCGGCGAGGTCGAAGAAGAACGGGAAGTCCTCCGCGTTCTCTTCCATCTTTTTCGTCCAGAGCTCGCCGAGGGCGTCGAACTTCTTCTGGTCGACGAGGTGCTGGACCTCGGGGGTCAGATTGGGGAAAACGGTCAACATGGCCGCTGATACTAGCCTACGACGGGCTTGAGGCGTGGACATCCACCGCGGGGTTGCGCAGAAACTCCGGCCGCACAGCGATGCCGAGCCCCGGCGCCGTCGAGGAGGCCATGCGGCCGCCCCGGCGCTGCGGCGCGCCCTCGGCGGTCGAGACCGTGACGTAGCTGTTGAAGTCCGTGGACGTGAAGAGGTGCTCCGGGGGCGTCGAGTGCGCCAGGTGCGCGATCGCGGCCGTCGTCACGTCCCCGCCCCAGGAATCCTCGATCGTCATGCCGATCCCGAGGCAGACGCACAGGTCGCGGGCCTGCCGCGCCCGCGTCAGGCCGCCGAACTTGCTGATCTTGATGTTGACGACGTCCATCGCCAGGTCGTTCGCGGCCCGCATGAGGATCCCGATGCCGTCGATCGTCTCGTCGAGCACGAACGGATGATCCGTGCGCCGCCGCACCGCGAGGCACTCCTCGTAGGTCGCGCACGGCTGCTCGATGTACACGTCCACGTCGCGCACGGCGCGCACCACCCGGGCGGCCTGGTGCACCAGCCAGCCGGTGTTGGCATCGGCCACCAGCACGTCGGTCGGCTCGAGCACCGAGCGCACGGCGCGGATGCGCGCGATGTCCACGTCGGGATCGCCGCCCACCTTGAGCTGGAACCGCCGGTACCCTTCGGCGCGGTAGCCCGCGACCTTGCGCGCCATCGCGTCCGGGGACTCCTGCGAGATGGCGCGATAGAGGACGAAGTCCTCCCCGTAGCGCCCGCCGAGCAGCGTCGCGACCGGGAGATTCGCCGCCTGCCCGAGGATGTCCCAGCAGGCGATGTCGATGCCGGACTTCACGTATGGGTGCCCCTTCAGGAACACGTCCATCCGGCGATTCAACCGCTCGAGGTCTCTCGGGTCCTCGCCGATCAGGTGTGGCGCGAGCATCGCGATCCCGGCGCGCACGCCCTCGGCGTACGCGGGCAGGTAGGCCGGGCCGAGCGGGCAGACCTCGCCGTGGCCGACTTGCCCCAGGTCCGTCTCGACGCGGACGAGCGTGCTGTCGAAGACCGCGACGGACTTGCCGCCGGACCACTGGTAGCTGCCCTCGCGCAGCGGCAACTCGGTGCGATAGGCGGCGATGCGGCGGATCTTCATGGCGGCAACTCTAATGGATCGGGACGCGAATGTTCCGGGCTAGGATTACGCCAACGTGCCCGACGCCAAGGCGGTCCTCTTTCTTGCCCTCGGCCTGGTCGCCGTCGTGTTCCTCGTCGCGTGGGTGCGCTCGGCACGGCGCGGCCCCGACGATCCGAGACCTGGCCCGCTCGCGCTCGCGATCGGCTTCGTGACGAATTTCTTCGACACGCTCGGCATCGGCTCCTTCGCCCCGACGACCTCGATCTTCAAGCTGAAGGGCCTCCTGCCGGACGAGCGGATCCCGGGCACGCTCAACGTCGGGCACGCGATTCCGACAATCGTGCAGGCGTTCATCTTCATCGCGATCGTCGAGGTCGAGATGACCACACTGATCAGCATGATCGCGGCCTCGGTCGCCGGGGCCTGGCTCGGCGCGGGGCTCGTCGCGAAATGGCCGCGTCGCCGCGTCCAGGCCGGAATGGGCATCGCCTTGCTCGCCGCGGCCTTGTTCTTCGCGATGACGAACCTCAAGGTGTTTCCTTCCGGGGGCGAGGCCCTCGGCCTCCGATCGCCGCTCTTGTGGGCCGGCCTCGTCGGCAACTTCACGCTCGGAGCGCTGATGACGCTCGGCATCGGGCTCTATGCGCCCTGCATGATCCTCGTGGCGCTGCTCGGCATGAACCCGCGGGCGGCCTTTCCGATCATGATGGGCTCCTGCGCGTTCCTCATGCCGATCGGAGGACTGCGATTCATCGCGAAGGGCAGCTACAGCCTCCCGGCCGCCGTGGGCCTGACCATCGGAGGTTTCCCGGCCGTCCTGCTCGCGGCCTTCGTCATCAAGTCGCTTCCGCTCGAAGCTTTGCGCTGGCTGGTTTTCGCCGTCGTGCTCTATACGGCGCTCGCGATGCTGCGATCGGCCGTGGCCCCGAAGCCCTCCGCCGGGTCCTGACCCGGCCCGCCCGACTGCGCTTTTTTGTCGGCAATCGGCACGCGGCGTCATATTCTTCGCGCCAGGAAGGGATGTCTCCGTCCGACTGCCCGGAAGCCTTCTTGGCGGGACGAGCCCTCATGCTTCCGGGAGGAACTCGATGCGCTCTCGCCTTGCCCGGGTCGCCATGTTCGCGACCGCCGCGCTGCTCACCGTCTCGACCGCCTGTCAGAAAGGCGCCGCTCCCGCCGATTCGAAAGTCACGCCGACGGCCGGCCCCGCGACGGCGGTCTCCTCGGCCGCGAGCGCCGCGGTCGCGATGGAGCTCTTCAAGGCCATGAAGCTGCCGACCAACATCCAGGACACGGCGGCCGCGATGATCGACTCCGAAGTCGGCCGCAATCCCGGCCTCAATCCGTTTCGCGAAACCATGCTGCAGTGGCTCAAGAAGTACATGACGTGGGATGCCATGGTCCCCCAGCTCACGAAGCTGTACACGGAGACTTTCACGGACGCCGAGCTCAAACAGATGACGGCGTTTTACGGCTCGCCGGCCGGACAGAAATCCCTGGAGAAGCTGCCCGAGCTCATGCAGAGGACCGCGATGATCGGGGCCGGGCTCGCGCAACCGTACTCCGACGAGCTGAAGGCGGCAATGGCCGCGCGCAGCGAAGAGCTCAAGAAGGAGCAGGCGGCCGCAGGCGCCGGAGCGCCGGGTGGTCCCGGAGGACCCGGTGCGCCGACCAAACCGCGCGCCGCCAGGCCGAACCCGGCTCCGCCGAAGCCGTAGGGGAAAGCGGGAGGGGGATCCCTTTCGAGTTTCAGTCCAGCTTCGAAAGGGATCCTTCGCTTCGCTCAGATGACAAACGTTACGTCCCCGGAACCGGGCCCGGTAGACCTTGCGCAAGCCTTGCGCCTCGATCGGCAGACTCGCCATCGATAGAGCTAACGAAAGCGCCGGGGGAAAGTTCGGCGCCGGGCCCCGGCTTCTACTTCCTGGGCGGCGCCGGCGGCTGCGCGGCCTCGGACCACGGCGGCGCCACGCCGTTCATTCGGGCGTATGCGATCGACTGGCCGAGGTGCTCGTGCATGTGGTTGCCCATCGTCATGATCAAGGCGCGCTCGCTCATCTCGCGGCCCCCGAAGACCTTGACCTTCTTGTCGAGGTCGGCGTCGGGAGTCTTTAGGACGACCGAGCGCACGTGGTCGAACGACTGGCGCAACATCGCGACGACCTTCGCCTTGTCCGTGACGCCCGTCTCCGTGGACCGGTCGATCCCGGTAAGCGGCGGCACTCCCATGAAGGACGGGAGGAAGGAGTTGGCCACCACGATGTGCATGTAGATCTCGCTCACCGAGCGCACACCCTTTTCCGGCCTCCAGGAGTACTTGTCGCCGGGCACCGCCTCGGCGAGATCGAGGATCTTCTTGCTCACGTCGTCGAGCTGGCCGAGAAAGTCGGCCCGAAAGCCGGTCGACGGCGCCGCGGGGACCGAAGCGGCCGCCGGCGCCTGGGCCGTGGCGAGGGCGGATGCGGTAAACAGGATCGCGGGGCCGAGAAGGGAGAGCTTCTTCATGGGTCCTTACCTCTCGATCTTCGGCGCCGGGGCAACGGGAGGGATCTTCGCCTCCGCGACCGCCTGGTTGAATGCTTTCACGTCCTTGTCAAGGATGGCCTTGCACTCGGCCCGAGCGGCGTCGAGCCGCGTCTCGAGCAGTCCGTAGTACTCGACCGAGGAGGGCGTGGGCTTCGCGTCCGCGCTCGCGACGATCGCCGCCAGGTACACCCAGTCGTGGTCGAGCTTCGGCTCGTAGTTGAGATCGTCCTCGTCCGCGACAATCAGTGGATTCGTGAGCTGGTCCTCCACGGCGGTGAGCCTGTCCGCCAGCGCCGCGGCCTGCTTCGCGAGCACGTCACCCTTGCCGAGGCGCCCCGCGCGGGCGCCGAGCTCCTCGACCTGCTGCCGCGTGTCGCGAATCTCGAGGACCGTCTCGTGCGTCTCGGAAAGCCGGTCGCGGATCGCCCTCAAGAGCTCGTGCTGCGCCTTGAGGTCGGCGGCCGTCGCGTACCCGGCCGGGTGCGGCCGGACCTCGATCGGCTGCGTGTACGTCTTGTCGCCCGCCGTCAGCCGCACCGAGTAGGCGCCGGGCGCGACCTTCGGCGGGTTCTTCGTCCCCTCGTTGAAGACGGCCTTGGGCACGAGCGTCGGCTTCATGATGCGCAGGTCCCATACGAATCGGTTGACTCCGGCCTTCGGCTCGAGCGGCTTGTCCCTCCCCTTCTGCAAATCCGCCTGCGCGGCCTGCTCCTTGAGGTCCTCGGGCTGCGGCGGCTTCTGGTTCGAGTACGAGCGCAGGAGGGTGTCCCCGTCGAAGAATTCGAGCAGGATCCGGTCATTCGGCTTTGGCGCGTCTTTGAGCCAGTAGTCGACGACGACGCCCGCCGGCATGTTCTTGCCCTCGGCTTCCGGCTCGTCCTCCTCGTCCCTCGCGTCGATGTCCATCCGCACGGTCGGCCGCGGCGGGAAGAGGTACGCCGCCGAGCCAGCGATCGTCTCGTCCCACTTCCGCAGGGCCGTCAGATCGTCGAGGATCCAGAATGCCCGCCCCTGCGTCGCCACGACGAGGTCGTCGTTCTTGACCGCGAGGTCGGTGATCGGCGCGTAGGGAAGGTTGCGCTGGAACGGCTGCCAGTTCGCCCCGTCGTCGAAGGAGATGTAGAGGCCGGCCTCGGTCCCGGCGTAGAGCAGCCCCTGGCGCACGGGGTCCTCGCGCACGACGCGGGTGAACGCGCCGTCCGGGATCCCGTTGACGATCTTCGTCCAGGTCTTCCCGTAGTCGCTCGTCTTGTAGAGATAGGGCCGGAAGTCGTCCCACTTGTACATGGTCGCCGCGACGTAAGCCGTCCCCTTGTCGCGCAGCGAGGCATCGATGGCGTTGATCTGGATCCACTCGGGAATCCCCTTCGGGGTGACGTTCTGCCATGTCTTGCCGTTGTCGCGCGTGACGTGGATGAGGCCGTCGTCCGAGCCCGCCCAGATCACGCCCGGATCCGCCGCGGACTCGCCGAGCGCGAAAATCGTGGAATAGAGCTCGACGCCCGTGACGTCGATCGCGATCGGCCCGCCGGACTTACCCTGCTTCTCCTTGTCGTTGCGGGTGAGGTCCGGGCTCGCCTCCTCCCACGTCTCCCCGCCGTCGCGGCTGCGCAGCAGGATCTGCGAGGCGTGGTAGAGCGCCTTCGGGTCGTTGGGCGAGATCATGATCGGCGCGTTCCACTGGAACCGGTACTTCAGGTCCTTCGTCGCATGACCGTCGGCCAGCTGCGGCCAGGCCATGATGTTGCGGGTCTGCTTCGTGCGGTGGTCGTAGCGCGTGATCTGGCCGCCGTACCCGCCGGCGTAGACCATGTTCCAGTCCTTCGGCACGTCCGCTATCCAACCGCTCACGCCGCCGCCGGCGGGATGCCAGTCGGCGAGGCCCATCTGGTCCCCGACAACGCCGCT
>JBGPGG010000083.1:0-13023 GCA_041483715.1 Thermoanaerobaculia bacterium | reverse complement strand
AAGGAGGGCGTGCTCAGCATCAAGGTCCGGCTGCGCAACACGGGCAACGAGAAGACGAAGGTTCAGATCATCAACGGCCGCGACTTCGAGAAGTACTACGTCACTGCCGGATCGAAGAAGTACTTCGTCCTGCGCGACAGCGAGAACGTGCCCCTCGCTCCGGCCGCCGACGGGTTCGGGGGCCTCGGCGTGCAGATCGAGAAAGGCGGCTCCTGGATGTGGTGGGCCAAGTACCCGGCGCCGCCCGACTCCGAGACGAAGGTGAACTACATGACGCCGCTCGGCGCGCCGTTCGAGGACGTGCCGATCAGCCGCTGATAACGGAGGCATCCATGCGCAAAACGTGGATCGCGTTGCTCGTTCTGGCGGGCATGGCAGCGAGCATCGGTCGGCTCGAAGCGCAATCCAAGGATCCGGACTCGCCGGATGTCCAGGCCGCCGCCAAGGCAGCGCTGCCTCGCGCGAAGGTGCTGGACATCGTCGGCGTCACGAGCGGAATCCAGGGACTGCTCAAAGACCTCAACGCGAAAGTGAGCGATCGGGAGGTTCGCATCGAGCTCTCGACCGACGTGTTGTTCGACTTCGACTCCTACGCGCTGCGAGCCGAGGCGTCGGCAACGCTCCGGAAGGTCGCCACGGTCCTCAAGGACTACGGGAAATCACCGGTCGTGATCGAGGGCCACACGGATGGGAAGGGCGCGGATGCTTACAACCAGACGCTCTCGGAGCGGCGCGCCGATTCGGTCAAGCGATGGCTCGTGGATCCGGGCGGCGTCGAGGCCGCTCGCCTCTCGACAAGAGGGTGGGGCAAGACGAAGCCCGTTGCCGCCAACACGAAGCCAGACGGAGCCGACGATCCCGAGGGTCGGCAGAAGAACCGGCGCGTGGAGATCACGGTGAAACGCCAGAGCTGATTCCCGCGGGTCGCGCGGGATTCAGGGGGAAGCTCAGACGATCCAGCGTTGTCCGTCGTACTCGAGATGCTCGGCCAGCCTCTCTGCCGTAGTACCTCTCAACCACTTGCAAAGCCAGGTCGATTCCCGCAGTGAGCCCGCCGGCCGTCGAGACCTTTCCGCCCTCGACGAATCGAACACTCCGGACCCATGTGACTTCGGGGAACTCCTTCGAGAATTGGTCGATGGAGTCATGGTGAGTGGTGGCGGTCTTGCCGTTCAGCAGGCCGGCTTTCGCCAGGGGACGCGCTCCCACGTCGCGTCTTGACGAGCCTTCGGATGTAGCGAAGAAACGCTACCGCACTGGGAATGGTTCTCAACATGTGCCAGCCGGAGGGGGCAGACGAGACGATGACTCGCGACCAGCGATGGAATTTGTGACGATCCGGTACGGGCACGCCGAGCATCTCCGAGATGATCGTCGTGGGTATGGGCAGCGCATAGTCGCGAATCAAGTCCACGCGGCCGCGCCGCTGTGCGGCGTCGATGAGATCCTCCGTCAGGTTCTGGACGCGATCGCGGATTTGCTCGATCAGACGCGGCGTAAAGACTTTGTGAACCAACGCCCGCAGCCGCGTGTGGTCTGGCGCGTCCAGATCGAGCATGTTGCGCGTCAGGGGCCTGAACAGATCCGGGATCCAGGGCTGTTTGCCGGCCTGTTCTGGCGTCAGAGCGTTAGCCTTGTCCTTGGCGAAGCGTTCGTCTTTCAGGACCGCGACGACGTCGTCGTACCGAGTGACGAGCCAGGCAGGCTGCTTGTCCGGCAACGTGGTCCGAAACACCGGGGCCTCGGCGCGCAGCCGGGCATAGAACAGGTACGGGTTCGCCTTGAACTCCGGGCTCGCGATGTTCGGAACCGTCACTCGGTGCCCATGCTAACGGAGAGACAGCTGCAGGCGGTTTTCGCTGCCGCCCCGCGAGCTCGCAACACGGACGAAAAACACGGGTCGTGGGCATGGCGAAGAACGGCGAGATGGCGATCCTCCTGAACCGCCGCCACGCGGGCTACTGGATCGAGGGCCTGAAGTGGCTCCGGGATCCGCGCCGGAGGGCCGATTCGCATCTTCCCGAGCCCGCCCGTTTTGGATATTGGACGATGGTGGATGTTAGCCGATTCCCTGCGGTCCTTCCGTCTTTCCCCCGCGTGATAGTCTGCACTTCTCCGATCTCCTTCGACGGTCCGTCAGCCAGCCCGTCGCCGGCCATTTCGGCGAGAAAAGCAAGGTGCGGTGAAGAAGCAGGAAGTCTTTTCCATCAAGTTCATCCGGCTCCCGAAGGTGGACGACACTCCGGGGCTCGTCACTCTTGCAATTGACGCCTCCGATGGAGTCGGCCCGGCCCGAAGGCTCGGGGCGCTGACCGACGTGGCCCTGCGGGGACGGATCGCGCACTACGACCTGCACGGGGCCAACGAGGTCGCCGCGATCCGCCAGGCCCTCCGGCCGGACCACGGCCAGATCACCGTTCGTGAGGGCTGGTCGGGCCTCGGCAGCTGTCTGCACTTCTGGCACGACTTCGTGGGTTCCCAGATCCGCCCGATCGAGTGGACTTGCGAGAAATGCGCGGCCATCAATCGCGAAAATGTGGGCGCCAGCGTCGGCGAGACGTTTTCCCGCGCGTGCAAGTGCGGAAAAATCAAGCGGATCACGACCTCCGCGCACCTTCCGCCGATGAAGTAGGTGCCTTCGGCGTAGCATTGGCGCGATGCGAAAGATCGGCGGCGCGCTCGTCCTCGGCGCCCTTCTGTCCGCACAGGCGGGCGCGCAGCCCGGCCCCGGTCCGGCGAACGACGACAACAGGCTCCTCCTGCCGGCCGAGGGTGTGAACCTCGACGGCAACCTCGGCCTCGCGCCATGCTCGGACGAGGCTCTGGGGCAGGCGCCGGAGGCGGAATCGCCGCCGGGCATCGGCACGATCGCGCTCAAGGACACCCTCGCCACCCTCGGGGCGCCCCTGCACTGGAACGGGAAGAACTGGCTCGTCCTCGGCGGTATCGCCGCCGGTGTGGCCGCCGTCGGCTTCGCGTTCGACATTCCCATGCGCGACAAGACGCAGGAGCACCAGACCTCGACGCTCGACGAGCTCACGAAAGTCGTGGAGCCCTTCGGCGCCGGGTACTCGTGGGCGGTCATCGGGGCCTACGGGATCGCCGGCTTCGCATTCCACGACCCGGACGCTAAGGACATCTTCTTCGACAGCGCGATCGCGAGCCTTCTCGCCTCCGGGATCATCACGCCGACGCTCAAGTTCGTCATCGGGCGCGAGCGGCCGAACCAGTCGGTGAGCAGCACCGCTTTTCATCCCTTCAGCGGCAGCGACAACTCCTTCCCTTCGGGCCACGCGACCCAGGCCTTCGCGGTCGCTTCGGTCATCAGCGCGCACTCCGACCAGGTCTGGGTCAGCGTCACCGCCTACACGATTGCCGGGCTCGTCGGGTTCGCGCGGATCTACCACAACGCGCACTGGACCTCGGACGTGACCGCGGGGGCGATCATCGGGACCTTCGTGGGCCGTGGGGTCGTTGCCCTCAACAAGAAACTGCGCTCGGGACAGAGCAAGGTGCGCGTGGTCTTCGCCCCGTTCGTGACCGATCGCGTGCGCGGCGCCAGTGTGCTGATCGCCTTCTGACGTCACGAGGCCGGCCCGCTAGGGGCCGCCGGGCGCCTCCGGAGCTCGAGCGAGTGCGGGAACCTCGAGCGAGTCGCCGTTGTCGAGCGCGACGAAATGCGGCGCGACGTCGGGGGCCCTCGAGAGCGCGTCCCGGAGCTCGTCGGTCGCCTCGAACTCTCCGTCTTGCGCGCTGGGGAAGGTGCCGAAATGCATCGGAACGGACGTGGCCGCGCCGAGGATCCGATGGGCTTGAACGGCGTCCTCGGGGCCGATGTGCTGCTCGCGCATGTACCAGACCGGATTGAAGCTGCCGATGGGCAGAAGCGCGAGCCGCAATTCCGGGAAGGCCGCTGCGATCGCCGCGAAGTGGGAGCCCCATCCCGTGTCGCCCGCGAAGTAGACGGAGCCCGAAGGTCCCGACACGACGAAGCCGCACCAGAGAGTGCGGTCGCGGTCGAAGAGGCCGCGCCCGGACATGTGGCGCGCGGGCACCGCGATTACCGTGACGCCGGGAGCGACTTGCGCGGTCTGCCACCAGTCGAGATCGCGCGCGCCGGCAATCCCGTTTCGCCCGAGAAACCGCGCGTTGCCGAGGCCGGTATAGATGACCGGACCCCAGGCGGCCTCGAGGCGGGCGAGCGTGGGCAGGTCCATGTGCTCGTGGTGGTTATGGCTGACGAGCACCGCGTCGATCGGAGGCAGGTCCTCGAAGCGGAGTCCGGGCGGCCGCCGGCGCCGGACTCCCACGACCGCAACGGAACGTTTCGACCACGTCGGGTCGGTCAGGATGTTCACGCCGTCCATCTGGATCAGGAACGTCGAGTGATTGACGAACGTCAAGCGCAGCCGACCGTCGGTCACACAGGCGGGCGGCGCGGGCCCGGGCGGCGTGTCGGTGAAGTCGCGCCACGGTCCGCGGCGCAAGGTCGCGGTGCGCCTGGCCCAGTCCTGGAACCCGGCGGTCAACGGTTCGGGCTGGTGAAAGCGGCGCCCGTCGAAGCAGGCCGGATCGTTCCAGCCGTGCGGCGTCGAGGCGGCCGCGAGGACGAGGGCCGCGAAGCCGAAAACCGAGCGGCTCAGCTTCGCGCCCTTCATTCCCCTCCAGTGTACGAGCATGGCCCATGCTAGATTACGCTCCGGAATTCAACCGCCGCCGAAGCGGCGCGCGCCACCGCCCTCGAGGAGAAACACCCGATAACCCGTCCACGATCCGACGAAAGATTCCTTTACGAGCCGTACTGATACTTTCTACGCCCGCAAGCAGTAGGATTCCCTCAAAAGGAGTTCACCAATGCTCAGGACCCGTTCTCTCGTCGGATCGCTTCTCGTTCTTCTCGCCGCGATCGGGGCCGCCGCGGCCCTCGGCGCCGGAAGCCACGCCGCACCGGCCGCCGGCTCTCCGGCTCCGGCTTTCACGTTGACGAACAACCAGGGGGAGCCGACGAAGCTCTCCGACTTTCGCGGCAAATGGGTCGTGCTCTACTTCTACCCCAAGGATTTCACCAGCGGTTGCACGCTCGAGGCGCACAACTTTCAGCGCGACCTGAAGAAATACGAGCAGGTGGGCGCCGTGATCCTCGGCGTCAGCGTGGACACGGCCGCGTCCCACAAGGACTTCTGCGCGAAGGAAGGCTTGAGCTTCAAGCTGCTCTCCGATCCGGATGCGAAGGTCTCGGCCGAGTACGGATCGGTGATGGAGTACGAGGGCGCCAGGCTCTCGGCCCGGAACACGTTCCTCATCGACCCCAAGGGCAAGATCGCGAAGGTCTACCTCGGCGTCAAGCCCGCGGCGCACAGCGAGGAAGTGTTGACGGCCCTCGCGAGCCTCGAGAAGAAATAGCGCCTCAGCGCGGCCGGCGCCGACGTTCGCGTGCGTACACGTAGACCCGGGCGAGCAGCAGCAGGGCGAGCACCGCGGCGTAGACCGCGGGCTCGCTCACGTCCTTCTTGACCCGCAGGAAGAAGTGGATCACGCCGAGAATGGCGGCCGCGTAGACGAGGCGGTGGAGCCCCTTCCAGCGTGGAAAGCCGAGGCGCTTTACGGACGCGGCCGTCGAGGTCGCCGCGAGCGGAGCGAGCAGCACGAAGGCGACGAACCCGAGGAAGATGAACTTTCGCTTCGTGACGTCGGCGAAGATGGCGCCGAAGTGGAATCCCTGGTCGAACCCGATGTAGCTCCCAAAATGGAGTGCGGCGTAGAAGAAGGCGAAGAGCCCGAGCATGCGGCGCAGCCCGGTCGCCCACGTCCACCCGAGAATCTCCCGCAGCGGCGTGCAGGCGAGCGAAGCAATGAGCAGGACGAGGGCGGTCAGGCCGAGCTCGTTGAGCGCCTCCGCGATGGGATTGGCGCCGAGGTCGCCCCGGGCGGCGCGCGCAAGGAGCAGGCCGAGCGGGGCGAGCGCCCCCGCGAAGATGGCGGGCCTGAGCCATGGGCGCCGTCCGCCGGCGCGAGGTGCTGCGGGCACTGGAATCGTCAGAAGTACCGGCGCAGGTCCATGCCGGCGTAGAGCCCCGCGACCTCCCCCGCGTAGCCGTTGAAGGGCAGCGTGGGCCGGCGGCGGACCTCGCCGATGCGCCGCTCGGTCGCCTGGCTCCAGCGGGGGTGGTCCACGGCGGGATTCACGTTGGCATAGAAGCCGTACTCGCCGGGCGCGGCGATGTTCCAGGTCGTCCGGGGCTCGTCGCGCGTCAGGGCGATCTTGACGATCGACTTGACGCCCTTGAACCCGTATTTCCAGGGAACGACGAGGCGCAGCGGCGCGCCGTTCTGGTTCGGAAGCGGCCGGCCGTAGAGGCCGACGGCGAGGATCGCGAGCGGGTGCATCGCCTCGTCGAGCCGCAGCCCCTCGACGTAGGGCCAGTCGAGCACGCCGTCCCGCTGCCCGGGCATCTGCGTGGGGTCGAGGAGCGACGTGAAGGCGACGTAGCGCGCCTGCGACGTCGGCTCGACCCTGCGCAGGAGGTCCCCGAGCGGGAATCCGTCCCACGGGATGACCATGGACCACCCCTCGACGCAGCGCATCCGGTACACGCGCTCCTCCAGCGAAAGCCAGCGCAGGAGCTCGTCGATGTCGACGGTTTGCGGCCGGTGTACCTCGCCTACGATCGAGATGGTCCAGGGGCGGAGCTTGAGCGAGCCGGCCAGCCGGGACGGCTCCTCCTTGCTCGTGCCGAACTCGTAGAAATTGTTGTAGGTCGTCGCCTCGGCGTAGCTCGTCATGGGCTCGTCGGTGCTGTACCGGCTCGGCCGGGGCTCGCCGAGGCCCCCTGCCGAGGCTTTTGCAGTCGCGGTGGCTCGGGGGCCGTTGCCGCGCCCCCGCGCGCCGCCCGTGAGCCAGACGAGGCCCCCGCCCACGCCGGCGGCGGTTGCCGCAAAGAGCAGCGAGCTCTTCAGAAACCTCCGGCGGTCGGCATAGGCCGACTCCGGCGTGATCTCCGAAGAGGGTGGAGGCTTGGGGACGTTCGTCACGTACTTCCCTTCGATGGCGGCCGGGGCCCGGACGTTACATCCGCCGCCCACCCCCATTCTCGCTCACTCCCGGAATGCCGGCGAGCTTCTAATTCGTCAAGGGCCTGCCTTCGGCGGACGGGGTGTCACGCCCGCGGAAAGGCCGCGATCCAGTAAATGGCGAAGGCGAGCATCACGGAGGCGACGGTGAGCAACCCGACGCGCGCTGCGTGAATCTTGAAGCGTTGGGCGAGGGCTGTCAGCAGGAGGACCGTGGCGAGAACCACGGTGATGCGCACGTACTCGTCGCCGGTCTGCCGCGTGGAGACACCCCTTTCGAATTGGACCCTCGCCTTGACGCTGTACGGCCCGTAGGAAAGGCGACAGCTCACAGTCGACAGTCGACAACTGTTAACTGTGAGCTGTTGACTGTTGACTTCCCGCAGCCCGCTTCCCCCGCCAGTACACGACCACTCCCACTGCCACCATCACCACTGTGAGCCCGACGACCTTGATGACGGCGAAGAGCTTGTTGGGGTCGTTCTCCGCCGGGAAGAGCGAGAGGACGATGGACGCACTGGTCGTCAGCAGGCCCGCGACGCCGAGGACGGCGACGCCCGCGCTCCCGCCGGGGATGTGGAATAGCGGGATCTTCGCCTCGCCCCGCAGCTTGATGGCCGCGGCGAAGAGGTAGAGGAAGGGGATGAAATACCAGATGATCGTCATGCTCACGAGCGCGTCGTACGCGCCCCGAACGGACGTGCCGGCCTGGCCGAGGAAAATGAAGACGCCGGTGATCAGCGCCTGCGAGACCAGCGCGATCCATGGCGTCCCCCACTTTTCGTGCACGCGGCCGAACGATTCGGGCAGGTAGTGATCGAGACCAGCGACGAACGGGATGCGGGCCACGGACGCGAGCCAGGCGCCGACGCTGCCGAGGGCCGTGATCGTGATGAGGACGGCCGCCACGGGGGACACGCCGGAGATGCCGATTCGGGCTTCTGCCCGCTGGATCGCCTGCATGATCCCCTGCATGCTCGTGATCTCCTCCGCGGGAAGCGCCACGAGCACGCTGATGGTGCCTGCGAGGTAGAGCAGCATGATGATCGGGATCGAGACGAGGATCGCGCGGGGCACCGTGCGGCCGGCGTCGCGGATCTCGTCGCCGAGAAAGGAGACAGACTCCAGGCCCGTCAATGCGAAGGCGATCGTGGACCAGAAGATGATGTCCTTGAGGTGCGAGGTCGGCAGCAGCGCCTTCGCCGTGAAGTGGGTCGCGGATCCGAACTTCAAGTAGGCGATCGCGCCGACCACGAGCAGCAGCGCCGTCGCGAGCCAGCGGGCGATCGCGCCGGCGTTGGAGAGCCACTTGCCCACCTCGATGCCGACGACGTTCACGATCGTGCCGAACGCGAGGCCGATCAGGGAGGCGCCGATGAAGTACGGCGCGCTCGCGGAGTACCCGGTCCAGCGGCTGCCCCCCGCGTAGAGCGCGTTGCCCGCTGCGAAGTAGAGGACGGCCGGGAAGTACGGCAGGTTCGACATCCAGTAGCACCAGCCCGTGATGAATCCGGCAAAATCGCCGAAGGCGATCTTCGTCCACACGTAGAGGCCGCCCTCCTCGGGGTGCCGCGACGACAGCGCGATGACGCAGATGCCCAGGGGCAGCGCCATCGCGAAGAAACCGATGAGCCAGACGGTGATCGCGGAGGCGCCCCCGGCCGCCGCCGTCGCCACCCACTGCAGGTTGGTCCCCGCGGTGATGATGAAGAACAGCACGTCCCGGAACCCCATCGCCTGATGGAGACCGGCGGGGTGCGAGCCCGTCGCGCAGCGCTCGTTTGTGGAGAGGTCAGCGATGGCGGGGAGCGTAGCAGACGCTAGCCGCCTTTCGTTTCACGTTTCACGTCTTACGTTTTACGTCCTGAGCGCGCGGGTCAGGAGCGCGTGGAAGTGGTGCAGTCCGTTCTCGCGCAGGACGGAGTAGCGCCCCCGGTCGTACGTGCGAGCTGCCAGGTCCGCGCGAAGATCCGGTCCGGCTCGAGCGCGGCGAGCTGCGCATCGCGGTACCAAGTGGACGGCACCGTCGCGGCACAGGACAGGTCCAGGTCGAAGTCGAAGTCGAAGTCGAAGTCGTTCAATCCCATGGCTACTTCTCCTTCTTTTCCTTCTTCGTTGCGCGGGCGCGGGCGGCGGGCCGGGCGCCGATGGCTCCCTGCAGCAATTCGAGGAACTGCGCGATGCGGCCGGCCGTCTTCTCGGGGCGGTTCCCCTGCCGCGAGAAGAGGCCCGGATCGAGCTCTTGCGTCAGCAGCGCGTCCTGGAACCGCTCGACCGTCCACTCGACCATCGAGACAATCATCGTCTCGTCGATGTCCTTCCGCAGCTCGCCGCGCTCGACGCCGGCGCGCACGAAGGCGGCCGTGCCGTACGGGTCGTGGTCACGGAGGAACCGGTTGATCTCGTTGCGGACCTTCAAGTCCGTTCCGTAGTTGCCGAGCAGCGCCATCCGGTACGGAATCCAGTTTTCGCGCACGAGCCGGTCGGTGCGCTCGAGCCAGTAGCGCAGCGTCGCGAAGAATCCCTTCGCCACGATCTCGGGCGGGGCGGCCAGATAGGAGGGGAAGGACGAGACGGCCTTCTGGTAGCCAGCCAGGAAGAGCCCCTCCTTGCTGCCGAAGTGCTGGAAGACGGAGCCCTTCGCGATCGAAAGCTCCGTCGCGATGTCCTCGATGCGGGTCGCGTGGTAGCCGCGCTCGGCGAACCGGCGCATGGCCGTTTCGAGGATGCGGGCGCGCTTGGCCTCGGCCCTCGGGCGGGTCGCCAAGGGCGCGGCCGGGGCGGTGTGAGGCTCGACGTTTGTCATGACTTCTGGTCATACTACGAAACGAGAGCCCTGGAAATCAACCTGTGCTAGCGTGAAAAGTGTCAAGAACACGTCATGACTGGCGATCAAACGCAGGGCAGGCCCTACGACGCCATCGTAGTGGGCGGGGGTCATAACGGCCTGACGGCCGCGGCCTACCTCGCCCGCGCCGGGCTGTCCACGCTCGTCGTCGAGCGGCGCGCGATCGTCGGGGGAGCCTGCGTGACCGAGGAGATCGCGCCCGGGTGCCGCGCCTCGACCACGTCCTACATCGCCAGCATGCTGCGGCCCGAGGTCATCCGGGACCTCAAGCTCGCCGCGCATGGCCTGAGGATGATCCCGTGCGACCCGGCGCTGCTCGTCCCGTTCGCTGACGGGTCGGTGGCTCCCTGGTGGTCAGACCGCGAGCGCACCGTCCGCGAGCTCGCGAAACTCTCTCCCGCCGACGCGCGGACGTTCGTGCGCGTGGACGATGAGCTCAAGCTTCTTGCCCGCTACCTCCAGCCGTTCTTTCTCGAGCCGCCGCCGGACGTGCACAAGCGCGGATTCGCCGGGGTGATGGAGGCGCGGCGGGTCGGCAAGCGCTTTCGCGGAATCTCCGGCGGCGAGATTTCCCGAATGGTGTCCTTCCTGACCGGGAGCCTCGGCGACTTCCTCGACCGCAACTACGAGTCGGAAAAGGTCAAGGCGCTCTTCCTCGCGAACAACGTCTACGGCAAGCACGGCGGTCCCTATTCGCCCGGCACGGCCCTGGGCCTCTTGTTCCACCTCCTCTCCGGAGGCGAGCACGACCTGCAGGGCTTCTACGGACACGTCATGGGCGGCATGGGCGCCATCACTCAGGCGATGGCCTCGGCCGCGCGAAAGTTCGGCGCCGAGATCCGCACGTCCGCGCCGGTGGCCCGGATCCTGGTGCGGGATGGCCGGGCGAGCGGCGTCGCCCTCGAGGACGGCGCGGAGATCTCCGCGAAGGTCGTCGTCTCGAATGCCGACCCGAAGCGGACGTTCCTCGGTCTCGTCGACCAGAAGGAGCTTCCCGAGGACTTCTGCCGCGCGATCGCCGGAATCAAGATGGACGGACCCTGCGCCAAGGTCAACTTCGTGCTCTCGGAGGAGCCGCGGGTCAACGGCATGCCGCGCGAGTTCGAGAAGTCGCAGCGCGCGCTTTTCACGCTGGTGCCCTCCCTCGAGTTCGCCGAGCGCTGCTACGACATCGCGAAGCTCGGGGAGATCCCGGAGGAGCTCTGGGTGGACTGCGTGGTCGCATCGAACGTGGACCCGAGCCTTGCCCCCGAGGGGAGGCACGTCATGACCTGCTTCATCCAGTACGTGCCCTACCGACTGAAGAAGGGGACCTGGGACGAGAACCGCGAGCTCCTTGGAGACCGCGTCGTCCGGAAGATCGGTGAGTACGCGCCGAACGTGCCGGGCGCTGTCGTCGCGCGGCAGGTCCTGACGCCGCTCGACCTCGAGCGGACGTACGGCCTGACCGAGGGCAACATCTTCCACGGGGACCTGAACCTCGAGCAGCTCTTCTTCATGCGGCCGGTGGCCGGCTTCGCGCAGTACCGCACGCCCATCGAAGGGCTCTATCTCTGCGGCGCGGGCGCGCATCCCGGCGGCGGCGTGACCGGGGCGCCCGGGCACAACGCGGCCCGCCAGGTGCTCAAGGACATGAAGCGGCGGTTCGCGTGAGCGCAGATCTCGAAAAGACCGCGGACGTCGTCGTCCTCGGAGCCGGCGTCATGGGCGCCTCGATCGCGTTCCACCTCGCGCGCCGCGGCGCCGGCCGCATCCTCGTGCTCGACAAGGGCGACGTCGCGGGGGGAGGCAGCGGCCGCTCCTCGGCGCTCGTGCGCATGCACTACAGCTTCCCGCCCGAAGTGGACCTGGCGGTCAAGAGCCTCGAGATTTTCCGGACCTGGAAGGAGTACGTGGGGCGCGACGGCGACTTCCGCCAGACCGGCTTCGTGCGGATCGTTCCGGAGGGGGAGCTTTCGCGCCTGGAAAAGAACGTCGAGATGCAGCGCGCGCACGGGGTGGATGCCCGTGTCGTCACGCGTGGGGAGCTCGAGGACATCGTTCCGGACTGGAACGTGGACGACGTGCCGCTGGCCGCGTGGGAGCCGGGCTCGGGCTACGGGGACGGCTCCGGTGTCGCGAATGATTTCCTGGAGCGGGCGCGGGAGATGGGGGTCGTTTACCGATCGCAGACGCGGGCGACGGCGTTCACGGTCGAGGGCGGCCGTGTCACGGGCGTCGCGACGGACCGGGGGGACGTCTCCGCGCCCGTCGTCGTCGCGGCGACGGGACCCTGGAGCCGGCCGCTGTTTGCGGGCGTGGGCTTCGATCTGGCGGTCGAAGGCGAGTACCACGAGGTCGCGATCCTGAAGAACCCTCCGGGCTTGCGCGGCGCGGGGCCGGCCTGCATCGACGGCATCACGACGACGTACTTCCGCTCCGAGGTCGGCGGCCTGACGCTCGTGGGCGACTTCTGGGGCAAGCGCGGCGCGGAGGCGAATCCCGACACGTTCGCGCAATCGGCGTCGTCCGACTCGCTCGCGGGCCTGGTCGAAAGGGTGGTGCGCCGCGTTCCGGCGCTCGCGGACGCCGGGATCTTCCGCGGCGTGACCGGCGTGTACGACGTCAGCCCGGACTTCCGCCCGCTGATCGGCGAGACGCCGGGGACGCGCGGCCTCTACATCGTTTGCGGATTTTCCGGGATGGGCTTCAAGATCTCGCCGGCGACCGGCCTCGTCGTGTCGGAGCTCGTCCTCGACGGCCGGGGCAGGACCGTGGACATCTCGGCATTCGATCCCGAGCGTTTCGCGAAGGGTCAGCCGATCAAGGCGGAGTGGGAGTACGGCGACGAGGAGCCGGCGGCGTATACGTGAGAGTCATGAGTTTATGAGTTGTGAGTGGTGAGTTGAGGAGGCGACTTTGACGAAGAAGAAAGGCATTCTGGAGCGGCTGGCGGAGGGCCTGGTCCTCGGCGACGGCGGCTACCTGCTCGAGCTCGAAAAACGCGGCTGGGTGCGCGCCGGCCCGTTCACGCCGGAGGTCGCCCTGACGCGGCCCGAGGCGTTGAAGGAGCTGCACGTCGAGTTCCGCGAGGCGGGCGCCGAGGTGCTGCAGGCGCTCACGTT
>JBGPGG010000082.1:0-13057 GCA_041483715.1 Thermoanaerobaculia bacterium | reverse complement strand
CTCCCACTGGCCCACGCCCGCGGCGTACTTCTCCAACAGCACGAAGCGGCCGAGCGTGATGACGTACGCATACATCGAAAAGCACCTCCACGGCTACTACCGCGCGCACTGCCCGAACCTTCGCCCGGTCTGCATCTCCGAGGCGCAGAGCCAGATGCTCGGCGGCGGCCTGCCGGTCATTCCCTATGGGATCGACATCGCGCGCGTGCCGTTTGGCTCGACGCCCGGCGACTTTCTGATCACGGTGGGACGCCTCGTGCCGCACAAGGGCGCCGACCGCGCCATCGCCATCGCGAAGAGCGCCGGTCTTCCGCTCGTCCTCGTCGGGGACGTCACGCCCTACCTCGCCGAGAGCGAGCCGTTCTACGAGGAAAAGATCAGGCCGCACGTCGACGGCGTGCGCGTACGGCACTTCCGCTCGCTCCCGAACGCCGAGGTCCTCGCGCTCCTCTCGCGCGCCCGGGCCTTCCTCTTCCCCATCTCCTGGGATGAGCCCTTCGGCCTCGTCGTGGCCGAAGCGATGGCCGCGGGGACCCCCGTGATCGGCACGCCGCGCGGGTCGCTGCGGGAGCTCGTCGAGCACGGCGTCACGGGATTTCTCGGGGAGACCGACGAGGATCTCGCAGGCTTCGTCGCTCGCTTGTCGGAAATCGACCGGGCCGCGTGCCGCCGCCAGGCCGAGGAGCGTTACGGTTTCGAGCAGATGGTGTCGGACTACGAGGCGTTCTATAGGAAGATCCTCGCGTGAGCTTCGACTTCTCCCCCGCCAACCTCGACCGCGAGTTCCCCGTCCGGAAGAACCTCGTGTACCTGAACCACGCCGCGGTGGCGCCGCTGCCGCGCCGAGTGGCGGACGCGATGACGGCGCACATCGAGAATGTCCGGGACCGCGGCGCCGCCGACTGGCGCACCTGGTACGGGATGATCGAAGCCACGCGCGAGAAGGCCGCCCGATTCGTCGGGGCGGCATCCACCGAAATCGCCTTCCTCCCGAACACGAGCTGGGGCCTGAACCTCGTCGCGCTCGGCTTCCCCTGGAAGGAAGGCGACAACGTCGTCACAGACGACATGGAGTTCCCGTCGAACGCGTACCCGTGGCGCGGTCTCGCGTCCCGCGGCGTCGAATGCCGCGTGGCGAAGAACCGCGCCGGGCGGATAACGGCCGAAGACGTCGCCGCGCTCGTGGACGGCCGCACACGCGTCGTTGCCGTCTCATGGGTCGCGTTCCACAATGGCTGGGTCTTCCCGCTCGCAGAGATCGGGAAGCTCTGCCGCGAGCGCGGCGTCCTCTTCGTCGTAGACGCGATCCAGGGCCTCGGCGCCCTGCCGCTCGACGCCGTCGCGGCGCAGATCGACGTTCTCTGCGCGGACGCGCACAAGTGGCTTTATGGAACCGAGGGCGGCGCCGTCTTCTACGTCAACGAGGGCGCTCGCGAACGGGTCCCCGCCCGCGCGACCGGCTGGTGGAACTTGAAGACCGAGAGCGAGTACCTCGAGTACCGGGCCGCGCCGTATTCCGGCGCCCGCCGGTACGAGCCGGGGACGCTCCCCACGGCCAACATCGCCGGCCTTGCGGCGGCCATCGACCTGTTGAACGCGATGGGCCGCGATCCGGTGCGCGCGCGCATCCTCGAGCTCGTCGGGGCCCTGAGTCGCGGCCTCGCCGAGCGCGGCTGGAGGATCGCGTCGCCCGAACCGCTCGCCTCCGGAATCCTCGCTGCCGTGCCGCCGTCGGGCAACGCCCGGCGATGGGCGAAGGCCCTCGAACAGCGCGGCGTTATCGTCGCCCCTCGCGAAGGCTCCGTCCGATTCTCGCCCCACGCGGGGAATGACGTCGACGAGGTCGAACGGGCTCTCGCCGCGATCGACACGATCGGATAGCCCTTACGACCGGCGGGCCCATCCTGGGGAATGGCCCTCGTCTCTTTCGGCCCTCAGAAGGCTTCGGTGTCCGCGTGGCTCGCGAGCGTGCCCTGCGGGTTTTCGTAGGTCTTCACGACGCCGGTTTCCGTGTCGGTGACCGTGATCGTGTAGGCGACGTCGGACAATGCCCCGTAGAACACCCAGTAGTGCCCGTTGAACGAACGACCGTCCAGCACCTTCAGCACGAGTTCGACGTTGTCCTCGCCGAAGAACCAGAAGTAGCCCGTGTCGGCCGTCAGCGGGGCAGCCCGACCCGCGCCGCTGCGACCATCCCTGGTTCGCCACGTGGCGTCCACCTGGAAGCGCCCGCCGTTGACACAGAATCTCGTCGGTCCGGCGGCGCACGCCTCGGACCGCCCGAGATATGCGGCCGTGGAAATCGGAACGGTGGCGGACCCCACGATCGATTGCACCGCCGACCCACCCGCACCGGAAAACGCCGACGTATCCGCGAAGCTCGAAAGCTGCCCCGAAGCGTTGTGATACGAGCGCATTTCGCCGGTCGTCGTATCGGTCGCAGTAATCGTGTACTCGACGTCCGACAACGCTCCCGAAAAGAGCCAGAAGTGCCCGTTGATCGGCCTGCCGTCGAGGATCTTGATCGCGAGCTCGACGTTGCCGCTGTCGAAGAACCAGAAGTAGCCGGTGTCGGCAGTCCCCGGTCTCGCTCGCCCCGAGCCGCTGCGTCCGTCGGAGCTCCGCCAGGCGACCTCGACCCGAAACTGTCCCCCCAGGCACAGGGAGGTGGAGCTTGGTTCGCAGGGTGTTGAAGCGAACGTGATCGCGTAGGCTCCCTCGCCGGTTACGGCGTAGAGCCGGTTGTGATCGCCCGGGTCGAATGCGAGCTGGTTGGCGCTCGAGCCGTTCAGGCCGACCGACCTCCAGCTGGCGCCTCCGTTCGCGCTCGAGAAGACGCCGCCATCGGTCCCCGCGTAAACGACCGACGGCTGGACGGGGTCGACCGCGAGCGCGCTGATCCTCGTCTGGGAGAGCCCATCTCTGGCGGAAGCCCAGCTCGAGCCCGCGTCGCTCGTCTTGTAGAGCCCGGAATCGGCCGCCCCTGCATAGACGACCCGGGAGTTGATCGGATCCACGGCGACCGACAACACGTTCTTGCCCGCTACCTCGCCGGCGCTACCCTGCCAGACACCACCGCCGTCGCTACTCCGGAAGACGCCGCCGAGCGGCGCCCCGCCGGACAGCGACGCTCCAGCCGTCGCGCCGGCGTAGACAGTCGCGGCTTCCGCGGGGTCCGCGGAAAACGAGCTCGCAATGAACTCCCCTCCGGCTGCCCAGCTCGTGCCTCCGTCCCTGCTGATCGCCGTGGAGCCGGAGGTGAAACAGAGATCGAAGACGCAAGTGAAACTCTTCACGCCCGCGAGGACCGCCGAGGGCGTCGCCGCGAGGGCAACGACTTTGCCGAACCTCGAGCCCGATCCGATCGGTCCATAGACGCGCGCCCAGGTGGCTCCCGCGTCGGTGCTCCGGTAAATGCCCGACTTCGGATCTCCGGTGAAGGAGCTGGACCCGGGAACGACCGCGAAAAGCGTCGACGGCGTCACCGGGTCCAAAGCGACGAGGCTGACCAAGCCCTCCAACCCGTCCCCGGAAAGCAACCACGTCGCGCCCGCGTCGGTGCTCCTGGCAACGCCGCCGTAGACTCCGAAGTACACGGTGGAAGGAGCACTCGGGTCTATCGCTATGGACGTCGCGCCGTCGGGACCGACCCTCGTCCACTGATTCTCACCCGCCCACACCGACGTGGATCCGAGGCAGCAACCGAGGGACAAGAGCGTCCGTCCGATCCAACGATTTGCTCTCACCGCCGCACCAGGCGCTCGTCGACCTTCCATGACAACCTCTCCTTTCAGCTGACGAGGAGACTCCCATTCGGTGAACGCGGACGCTTAATCGTCCCGCAACCGATTTCCAATCCTTTTGAAAGGCAGAGCCGAGCTCGGGGGACCAGAACCGCCGGCCGGCCCCTGGTCAGAGCTCTCCATTTAGCCCTTCGACGAGGTAGAGGTCCAAGAAATATCGCCCGACGCCGATGGCGTATGAGCCATTGGGCACGAGCAGGAGCGCCGCCGAGCAGACAGCTGTCGGGTCGGCGGGTCCCCTCGTCTTCCAAAGTGGGCGGCGCCTCTCTCGACAAGAGAGTACCCGGCGCCTACTTCAGGCCGTCGACGACGTAGAGGTCGTCGGAGACGACGCGCTCGACGTTGTACACATAGCTCTGGCCGTCGGGGGTCACGAAGAAGCTGGGAACTCCGACGACGCCCGAGAGGTCTGCAGGAGCGAGCTGCTTCCAGGGAGTTCGGCGACCCGTCTTGAGGTCCAGTCGGTCGATTCGCGCTGAAGCCTCTCCGAAGTGCCCGACGTAGACGGAGGCACCGTCGGCGCTGTATCGGCCCAAACCCTCGTTCGCCTCGATGCCGGGAATGATCTGTGGCTCTCCAGACCCTCCCGCCTCGACAGGGTAGATCCTCCACTGACGGTCCCTATGGTCCATGATCGTCACGAACCTGCCGTCGGGAGAGAAGCCTCCCCACCACCCCCCCTCGGGGTCGTCGGGGCCGAACCGACGAGGTCTGCCGTTCGGAAGCTCCATGAGGTAATCGCTCGGCGCGTGCCCGGGCTCTTTGGCCCAAAGGATGATCCTCTTTCCATCCGGCAGAAACTCGGCCCGTTGCACGGCCAGGTCACCAATCGGGATCGTCTTGGGCTGACCCGGGCCCGTCGGCACGAGTACGAGCTGGTGCTTTTCCTTTCCCGGCTGCGGAACGAGGACCAATGCCGATCCGGCGTCCGGTGAGAGTGCCTGCGCGGAACCGTCCCCAAGGCGAACCGCCGGAGAACCATCCGCTCGCCGCAGATAGACGCCTTCGCTCGGTCCGCCCCCCTCCCCTCGCTCGTTGAAGAGAATCAGCTTGCCGTCGCCAGACAAGTCCGCCACTTCGGATTGGTCGAGCCAGGAAAGGTCCCTCTCCGTCTTGTCGCCAGGGCCCGCGAAGAGCATCTGGAGACGAAAGTTCTCGCTGCCGAGGAGAGCCTTTCCGTCGCGGGAAACGTCCTCCAGGCCGAGGCTGCCGAACGGTCTCATTAACACCCGCAGCCGTCCCGACAGAGAAACGGCGAAAAGGCCCTTTCCTTCCTTGCGCTGCTCTGCATCGAACCAGATCTCGTTTCCGGACGGTTGCCAGGCGAGAGATCCCCATCTTGCGAAGCCTGTCTGGTTCAGAAGCATCCTCTTCTCCCCCCGGCCGTTCACGACGACGAGAGACACGGCGCCCGCTGAGCCCTCCATCAGGGCGATCCGTTCGCCATCGGGAGAAACCTTAAATTGGTGAATGAACAGGGGCGTCTCATAGAATTTCTTGCCGACCGGGAACTCGATTTGGCTCCCGCCCCCGTCCGGAAATCGCAAAACGGCGAGATCGCCTCTCGGCCCCCAATCCGCCGGACCGGCGTTTTCCAGGACTTCGCGGGGCGCTCCGCCGTTGAGCGATACTCGAGCCAGAGTTCCGGTCAAGAAGTCCTTCGGTGCACCCGGGAAAGCCTTGTTCTCCAGGATCGCGAGCTCACCCGTTCTCGAGATGGAACAGAGCATGACGTCCCGAATGCCGAGAGATCTCGATTCCGCGGCGTGGATGGACGTGACGTAGACCTGCGACGGATTGCCTTCCCACGTGGCGGTATAAACGATCGTCTCGCCGTCCGGCGCAAAGCGCCCGTTGCCGAGGTTGCCCCTCTGAAAGGTGACCCGCCGGACGGACGTCCTGGCCATCGCGTCCCGAGCGGGATCAGTCTGGCGACCCACCACGAAGGCCGCCGCGAGGCCTGCGGCGCCGAGCAGCCCGATCCCTGAAGCCGAGATCCATCGCCTCGACCTCACGGGGACCGACATGTTTGGAGAAGAGGTCGCTGGCGAGCTGACGTGTTCGCGAATGGTCTTGAGGTCTCTGGCCAGGTCCCGCGTCGAGGAGTAGCGCTCGGAGGGCTCCTTGGTAAGGCAACGCTCCACGATCCAGATGAGCGGCAGCGGAGTCTGAGGCGCGCGCCTCGAAAGAGGCTCCGGCTCGTCGTGCAGGATTGCTCCGAGCGTGTCCACCGCGGTCTCGCGGTGGAACGCCTTCTTGCCCGTCGCCATCTCGTACAGGATCGTCCCGAAGGAGAACTGGTCCGAGCGAAAGTCCGCGGGCTGCCCCGCTGCCTGCTCGGGCGACATGTAGCTGACCGTGCCGAGCAGCCCCCCGGGCTCCGTCTGCGAGACCGTCGGCAGGTTCTCCTCGCCGCTGCCGATCCCGGCCGCGAGCTTGGCGAGACCGAAGTCCAGGATTTTGACGACCCCGTCCTTCGTCACCATCACGTTTTCGGGCTTCAGGTCCCGGTGCACAATCCCCGCCTCGTGCGCCGCGGCAAGTCCCTCCGCCAACGGCGTCGCGACCTGCAACAGCCTCTTCAGCGGAACCGGGCCGGCGAGCAATAGCTCCCTCAGCGTCTTTCCCCCGACGAGCTCCATCGCGATGAAAGAGATTCCCGCCTCCGCGCCAACCTCGTAGATCGTCACGATGTTGGGATGATTGAGCGCCGAGGCCGCTCGCGCCTCCCTCTCAAATCGTTTCAGCCGCCCCACGTCCTGCGATAGCTCCTCCGGAAGGACCTTGACCGCGACCTCGCGCCCGAGTCGCGCGTCGCGCGCCCGGTACACCTCTCCCATCCCGCCCGCCCCGAGCGGAGAAAGGATCTCGTAGGGACCGAGGCGCGAGCCGGCGAGAAGACTCATGACCTCTTGCGCCGCACAGACCCGCTCAGGCTGCTCGCCGTCTGGGTGGAGCCGGTCTGCCGCAGAACGTGAAACGTCATCTTCGCGCGGCCGATCTGGATCTCGTCTCCATCGCCGATAAGGGCCGGCTTTTCGACGAGCTCTCCATTGAGGAGCGTGCCGTTCTTGCTTCCGAGGTCCTCGAGTTTCGCCTCGGCCCCTGCGACCACGATCCGGGCGTGGTGGCGCGAAACGGACGGGTCGTCCACCCAGACGACCGCATTGTGGTCGCGGCCGAGAATGTTCTCTCCCGAGCCGAGGGCAATCTCGCGCGTCTCCCAGATCAGGCGGTAGGCGGCGTCGTGGTCTTTAGCAAGCGCCTCGTTCTTCGCTGTCGCGACGAAGGCGTACCCGAAGCGATGAACGGTGCGGAGGATCCGCGGCTTGTGGGCGTCGTCTCCGAGCGCTGCCCGTAACTCCGCCACGAGGTTGGAGAGGCTCGCATCCGAAACGAACACCTTCGGCCAGAGCTTCTCGTGGATCTTCGCCTTCGAGAGCGCCTTCGGCCGCTCCCGGACGAGTAGCTCCAGCAATTCGAACGCCTTCGGCGAGAGGGCGAGCGACCGGCCTCCGCGGAACACTTCGTGAGTGTCCGAATCGAAGACGCACTCCGCGAAAGCGATTCGCACGCTGCCGCTGCTCCGTCGCCGGCCCCTGCCGTCGAGACACCGAACCGTTGTTTGAATTCTATTCCCCCGGACCCGCGTGCCGCTTCTTCGCTAGCTCAGCGCGCCCCCTGGCTTAGCGCGCGATCGGCGACATCGGCGGCGCGGGCCGCGGGCCCGTGGGCCCGGACGGAGCGGGCGGGGCAGGGGGTGCGCCGCTCGCGGTCAGGAGCTCGCGAATTCCGCCGAGAGACGCGAGGACGCCCGAGGCCTCGTACGGGAGAAACACGATTTTCTGGGCGCCCGCGCCCATCTGGCCGAGCGATTCGAGGTACCGCTGCGCGATCAGGTACTGCGCGGGGTTGCCGGCCGCTCCGATCGCCTCGGCGATGGCCCGAATGGCCTGCGCCTCCGCCTGCGCCACCCGCAGGCGCGCCTGCGCCTGGCCCTCGGCCTCGAGGATCGCGGACTCCTTCTTGCCTTCCGCGTTGACGATCAAGGCCTGCTTTTGCCCCTCGGCCTTCAGGATCGCCGAGGACTTCTCGCCCTCGGCGTTGGTGACCATCGCGCGGCGGGACCGCTCGGCGGTCATCTGCTTTTCCATCGTGAGCTTGATGTCCTGCGGCGGGTCGATGTTCTTCAACTCGACGCGCATGATCTTCACGCCCCACTGCTGGGTGGCCTGGTCGAGCGCCGCGCGCAGCTGCGTGTTGATCGTGTCTCGGGAGGTCAGCGTGTGGTCGAGGTCGAGCGCGCCGATCACGTTGCGCAGGGCCGACAGCGCGAGCTGCTCGATGCCCCACCCGAGGTTCTGCACCTCGTACGTGGCGCGCACGGGGTCGGCGATGACGAAATAGATGACGGCGTCCACCTTCATCGTCACGTTGTCGCGCGTGATGACCGCCTGCGGCTCGATCTGCGTGATCTGCTCCCGCAAGTCGGTCGTCGCACGGACCGAATCGAGGAAGGGCACGATCACGTTGAGTCCCGCATCGGCGCGCTTGTGAAAACGGCCAACGCGCTCGATCAGCTTCACCGATTTCTGCGGCACGACCTTGATCGCCTTCGCGAGCACGATCAGGGCGAAGAGAACGAGGACGAAGAGCACGAGCGTCGACGCAGACGCGGACGGCATGTCAGAGTCCTTTCTGTACGGGAGACACGAGCAGCACGATCCCATCGGCGCCATCGATGCGCACGCGGGCGCCGGCGAGGACCGGGACGGACGCGCGCGCGGCCCAGTCGTGCCCTTCCACGATCACGCGCCCAGAGCCCCGCACCAGATCGATCGGCTCGGTGACCTCGGCGATCTTTCCGGTGATCGCCTCGGTGCGCGACGGAACGCCGGGCCCGCGCAGGCGATGCACGAAAAAGCGCCGCAGCACGAACAGAAAGAGCAGCGCCGACACGGCGAAGGCGACGACCTGTACGGCCACTCCATAGGCGAGCAGAGCGAGGACGGCCGCGAGCAGCGCCGCGAGCGTCACGAAGACGAACCCGAAGGCCGGCACGACCACCTCGAGGATCCCGGCCCCGAGGGCGACGATGACCCAGACCGCCACCAGCGACATGTTCCGGCTCCTGTTTCCCGTCTACACAATCGCAGGCGGGCTCGAAAGTCAATGGAGCGCGCCCGCCCGCGCCGCGGCGGGACCATTCGCGGCGCGCCCCGTCGCGCTATGGATCGCCGTCCGGCACGGCGTCGATCGCGAGGCCCGACTCGTCGGAGAGCGCCACGCGGTTGCGGCCGGTCTGCTGGGCCCGCTTCAGGGCCGTGTCGGCCGCGCGCAACAGGGCACTTCCGTCCGTTGCCGTCTCGCCCCCCTCGGCCGCGACGCCGAGCGACAGGGTGATCGACACCGGGCCGGCCGTCGTGTGCACAGGACGGTTGGAGAAAGACTCGCGGATCCGCTCGGCCACCGTGAGCCCGCCGAGCCCGTCGGAGCCGGGGAGCACGATGAGGAACTCCTCTCCGCCGTAGCGCCCGACGGCGTCGTAGGGGCGCAGGGTGGAGCTCATGCGCCGCGCGGCCTCCCGCAGCACCTCGTCGCCGACGGATGTGCCGAGCGTCTCGTTGACCTTGCGGAAGGCGTCGAGGTCGGCGAGCACGACCCCCACCGAGCCGCTCTTGCGGCGCGCCCGCTCTTGTTCCTTGTGCAGCAGGTCGAGGATGGCGGCGCGGTTCCAGGACCCGGTGATCGCATCGCGCGTGGACTGCACGCGCAGCGCGTCCTGCGAGGCGCGCAGCGCCCGCTCGACCTCGACGATCCGGGCGCCCGTGCGCACGCGGGCCTTGACCTCGACCGCTTCGAGCGGCGCAAAGAGAAAGTCGTCGGCGCCGCCGTTGACGCCATCGAGCAGGTCCTCCTCGCCGCGCTCGCCGGCGAAGAGCAGCACGTAGATCGACGGGAGCTCGGGGTGCAGCCGGAGCTTCCGGCACACGTCGATGCCGTGCATCCCCTCCATGCGCCAGGCGAGGAGCACGAGGATCGGCTCCCGCTCCGCCTCGAGCCGGCTCCACGCTTCGACGCCGTTGCGGGCCGTCGCCACGTCGTAGCCCCAGCGGGCGAGCCAACCCTCGAGCTGGCGGAGCCTTTCCGGATCGCTGTCGGCGACGAGAGCTCTCATGATGCCTTTCTTCCTGCCGCTCGGGGCGTTGCCGAAATCCTAACCGAATCCGCGCTCACAGCGCGTCGTATCCGATGAGTTCGATCCCGAGCGCGCGCACGCGCTGGCGAATCCCGGGGTCGCAGAGCAGCTCGATCTCCCACTCCCGCTCGACCACGTAACTCGACCCGTTCTTCAGTTCTTCGTCCACGCGCCCGGGGTGGCACATCAGCTCGGAGACCCCGTCGGGCACGCCTTCGAGGATCCGTTCGAGCGTCTCGAAGCTGACGCCTTCGGCGTGGAAGCCGTCGAAGAACCGGTCCGGGGTCTTTACGCCCGTCGCGCGCAGGGCCCGGCGCGCTTCGTCGCTCGACGCGCGAACGGGCAGCGAAAGCGCCCGGGCAAAGGCCGCAAAGACCGGCGCGATCGACGGATGCAGCGCGGCATGGTGGTGGGAGTCGAGGTGCGTCGGGGGCTTTCGTGCCAGGACCTGGAAGATGTCGATCTGGGCCTCGAGCTCCATGCGGATTTCCTCCGGCGGGATGTACGGCGGGAGGTCTTCGCGGCGCCGGCGCAAGCGCCCGTCCGGCGCGAGGGTCGGCACGGCCCTGGCCGCAGCTGCCGGCCGGCCGCCTCCCGTCACCACGAAGTGGAGGCCGAGGGACATCCTCGACGCGCGCTCCGCCGCCGCCCGGATACCGCGCGCGGCCGAAGTCTCGAGGACCATCAGGGTCGCGGCGGTGACGATCCCGCGGGCATGCGCCTCGAGCGTGCCGGCGTTGACGCCGGGCGAGCGCCCGAAATCGTCCGCGTTGACGATCAGCTTCTTCACGTTCCTCATCATTCTGCAACAGATTCGTCGGAGATAATCGCCGGTGCATGGCCACACGGGGAGTCCGGGGCGCCACGACGGTCGACTCGAACGACGCGACCGCGATCCTCGAGCGCACGCTCGAGCTGCTCCGGGTTCTCGTCGAGCAGAACGGGATCCTCCCCGAGGACGTCGCCAGCGCGGTCTTCACCGTGACCGAGGATCTGGACGCGGAGTTCCCGGCGCTCGCGGTCCGCTCCCTCCCCGGCTGGGACGCGGTGCCCCTCTTGTGCGCCCGGGAGATCGCCGTGCCGGGTTCGCTCGGACGCGGCATCCGCGCCCTGCTTCACTGGAACACCGAGAAGCTCCAGCGCGAGATCCTCCACGCGTTTCTACGCGGCGCGCGGGAGCTGCGCCCGGCCTGGGCGGTGCGCGTCCCGGGCGACGACGACACTCCGCCGGTCCGCCTGCCGGCCCGGGACCCCTCGCGGTGAGCCGGCCGGCCGTCGTCGGCCTCGGCCTGATCGGCGGGTCCTTTGCCCTGGCCGCGGGGGCGCGCGGCTACGACCGCGACGCCGGGGTCCGCGACCGCGCCCGTGCGCGGGGAATCGAGACCGCCGACTCGCTCGAGGCTGCGGTGGCGGGCGCTCGCATCGTCGTGACCGCCGTGCCGACCGCGCTGACGCCGGAGCTCTTGCGCGCACTGTCGGCCATCGCTCCCGAAGCGGTGCTGACCGACACCGCCTCCCTCAAGAAGCCGATGATCGAGGCGGCCCGGACGCTGCGCTCCGGCACGCGCTTCGTCGCGGGCCACCCGATGGCCGGCGCCCGACGTCGCGGCATCGAGGCCGCCGCGCCCGAGATCTTCCGCGGCCGCCCCTGGGTCCTCGTGCGCACGGCGCGCAGCGACGACGACGCCATGGTCGCGGTCTCCGATCTCGTCCGCTCGATCGGCGCGCGTCCCGTGACGCTCGACGCGGACAACCACGACCGCCTGATGACCTGGGTGAGCCATCTGCCCCACGCCGTGGCGACCGCTCTCGCCGGCGCCGCGGGCGCCGCGGCCGGGGGCGACCTCGCGAGACTCGCGGGCCCCGGCCTTCTCGACACGACGTGGCTGGCGGGCCAGCCGATTGCGCTCGCGCTCGAGCTCGCGCTCGCCGATCCCGAGGCCCTCGCCGCCGCGATCGACGCCGTCTCCACGGAGCTCGGGCGGCTCTCGACCGCGCTGCGCGGCGCGGACGCTGACGCCGTGCGCGCGTTCTTCGAAGAGGCGGTAACGATCCGGCGCGCGCTCGAGGGCTAGCAGGCTGCTGAAAAATGGATGCGGGTGTCGTGTCCGGCACTTTGCGTCCGGCGCCCGTTCATCGGACTCGCGAATCGCTGTCTCGTATCGTTCCAGCGGCCGCCGGCAAAGTGCCGTCCACCCTTCGGGTTACGGCGGCGCGGGGCCATCTGCGGCGTCACCGCTCCTCCGCGATGCGAAGGCATCGCCGTCGTCGCGCTTCCTTGCATCTGGCCCCACGGCGCTCGTAACGCCATCCCACACCCTCTTTCAGCAGCCTGCTAGTCTCCGCGGGTTCGCCGAGCCGGATGGTGCGATACGATCTCGACGCCTCGCGGCACGCGGACCCGCTCGGTCCTGGAAGTGCCGTCCGAGCGCCCAAAGGAGGAACCATGCATCCGACGAAGAACGATCTCTCCCCGAAGGTCCGCAAGAGGGTCTCTGAGACCCTGGCGGACCGCCTGGCCGACGCGACAGACGTGATGCTGCAGACCAAGCAGGCCCACTGGAACGTCAAGGGGCCGAGCTTCATCGCGCTCCACGAGCTCTTCGACAAGATCAACGACGCCGCGCAGGAGTGGGTGGACTTGATCGCCGAGCGCATCGTGCAGCTCGGCGGGACGGCCGAGGGCACGCTGCAGGCCGCCGTGAAACGCACCTCCATGAAGCCCTACGCGTTGACGATCGTCAGCGGAAAGGACCACGTGGAGGCTCTTTCCTCGGCGCTCGCCTCTTTCGGCAAGAAGGCGCGGGAGGCGATCGACAAGACCGGCAAGGCCGGCGACGCCGACACGGCAGACCTCTTCACCGAGGTCTCGCGCGACGTCGACAAGTACCTCTGGTTCGTCGAGGCGCACAACCAGAGCAAGGAGTAACGAAGAAGTTTTCGTTCACGCCATCCCCTCAGTCCCCTCTCCCCAGTCGGTGGAGAGGGTTAGGAAGAAGTTTTCGTTCACGCCATCCCCTCAGTCCCCTCTCCCCAGTCGGTGGAGAGGGTTAGG
>JBGPGG010000081.1:0-13749 GCA_041483715.1 Thermoanaerobaculia bacterium | reverse complement strand
TCGAGACCCCCGACAGGGCCTCGAGGTCGAAGGCGACGTCCCGCGCCGACTCGAAGCGCTCCTCGGGATTCTTCTCGAGACAGTGCCGCACGATCCGGTCGAGCCCCGGATGCACGTCCTTGTTCGTCTGCGAAAGATCCGGCGGCTCCTTGGTCAATATCGCCGTGATCGTGTCTGCGGCCGAATCTCCCCGGAACGCCTTCTGCCCGGAGAGCATCTCGTACAGGATCGTCCCGAACGCGAAGAGGTCGCTGCGCCTGTCGGCAGCCTTGCCCCGAACCTGCTCGGGAGCCATGTACCCCCTCGTCCCGAGCACGACTCCGGGCTGTGTGCCCGAGACCGTCTGCAGATCGGTCTGACCGCCGTCGTCTCTCTCGGACTTCAACTTCGCGAGGCCGAAGTCCAGGATCTTCACCCGCCCGTCCTTGGTCAAGAAGAGGTTCTCGGGCTTCAGGTCCCGGTGGACAATCCCCTTCTCGTGCGCCGCCGCTAGGCCCTTCGCGATCTGCACCGCATAATCGATCGCCTTGCGCGGGCCAATCGGTCCGACGGCGATCCGCTGTCGCAGGGTCTCGCCCTCGAGAAGTTCCGTGACGATGTAGGGAGCGTTGTCCGCCGACCCGATGTCGTAGACCGACGTGATGTTCGGATGGTTCAGGGCCCCGGCCGCGCGCGCCTCCTGCTCGAAACGCCGCAGGCGGTCGGCATCCTGCGAGAAGCTCGCCGGCAGGACCTTGACCGCCACGTCGCGGCCCAGGCGCGGGTCTTTGGCCCGGTAGACCTCCCCCATCCCGCCCGCCCCGATGGGCCCGAGGATCTCGTAGGGACCCAGCCGCGAACCCGCAACGAGCGTCACTTCAGGCCCTCGACGATGTACAGGTCCGACAGCGTGCGGACGTAGTTGTAGACGTACGACTCGCCGTTCGGCGTCGGCAGGGGGCTGAGGCTGCTCACACCCGCCGCGTCGGACGGCATCAGCGTTCGCCAGAGCTCCTTGCGCCCCGTCGCGAGATCGAGGCGATAGACCTTGAGCGGTGCCTCCCGGCGATGGACATACAGAAACCGACTATCCGCGGTGTACTGGTCGACGCTATCGGTGACTTCGATCCCGGGAATTGCGGTCGGCTCGCCTCCCGAGATCGGGTAGAGGTAGTACTTTCGGTCGGGTCCCGTCGCTACGGCCGACTTGCCGTCGGGCGAAACCAGAATCGCGAGGTACCCTTCCGGACTCAGGGCGCGCGATTTCCCGCCGGCGAAGTCACGCAGGTAGAGTCGCGGACCGTGTCCCGGCTCGCTCGCCGTGAAGAGTATCTGCTTGCCGTCGGCCAGCCAGCCGCCGTTCAGGACGGAGAGGCCGTCTCGGGGAAAGAGCCTCGGTTCTCCCGCACCCGTCGGGTACGCCGCAAGCTGCGGCTCGGATGCGACGTGCGCGATCGCGAGCGCCCACTTCCCGTCGGGAGAGAGGGCCTGAGCCGATCCCTCTCCCAACCGTACGGCCGGCGAACCGTCCGTCTTCCGTATGTACACGGAGTAGCCTGCTCCGCCCCCCTCGCCCGATTCGGAGAAGAGCACCAACCTGCCGTCGGCCGAGATCGCGGCCGGCAGGGACCAATCGAGCCAGGTGAGATCGCGCTCCTTCGTCTCGCCCGGCGGCAGGGCGAGCAACTCCGTCCGGTTGGTGTCCCGCGTGACGAGCAGCCGCCCTTCGCGCGAGACATCCTGGAGGGTCAGGTTGCCCGCGATCCGCACCCGTAGCCGCACCTTTGCCGACGGGGTCGTGGAGTAGAGGGCGCGGTTGCCCCCGACCTCCGCGGCCGTGAACCAAACGTCGCCTGCCGGCGACCAGGCGAGGCCCTGTGCCGTGGCGAACGCCTCCGAAAGCTTCCTACGGTGCCCGGACCGGTCCACGGCGGCGACGGACCCGCCATCGTCGCCGCCCACGGGGTGGTCGATGAAAGCCACGAGGTTTCCGTCCGGGGAGACGCGAGGATGGCTGATCCAGCCGCTCGTCTCGTACAACACCTTCCCGATCGGATACTCGAGTCGCATCTGGCCACGGGCCGTCCGCACGATGGTGAGACTCTTGCCGTCGGGCGACCAGTCGGCCCACTCGATCTCCTCCAGGATGTCACGCGGAGCCGCCCCGCCGGCAACCGAGAGCTGCGCCAGCGTGCCGGTGCGCCGGAAACCTCCGGCGGAGAACCGGTTCAAGGACACGGCCATCTCGCCCGACTTCGAGACCGCGAGGACCTCGGCCCCCGAGAGGCCGAACGGCCTCGACTCCGGGCTTTCCGGTCGGCCGACGAAGATCTCCATGGGCTTGCCTTCCCAGGCCGCCGAGTAGACGACCGTCTGGCCGTCCGGCGCAAATCGCGCCGAAAGGATCTGGCCGCGGCGGTACGTGAGCTGATGGAAGGACGGGGGCGTGCTCCTCGACAGGCGAAGTCCGATCCCGATTCCCGCGCCGAGCCCGGCGGCCAGCAGAGCGGCGCCGAGGGCGATTCGCGGAAAGGCACCCCGCCGGGGCGGAGCTTCGACCTGCGGCGTGGCGCCCGAGGAGATCGCCTCCGTCATGTGCTCGCGCACGCTCTTCAGGTCCCGCGCGAGGTCCCGCGTCGATGCGTAGCGCTCCTCGGGGTCCTTGGCGAGGCAGCGCTCGACGATCCAGCGGAAGGGCGCCGGCGTCTTCGGATTCAGCTGCGCCACGGGCTCCGGGTCGTCCTTGATGATGGCCGTCAGTGTCTCCGCTCCGGTGTCGCGCTGGAAGGCGCGCTTGCCCGTCGCCGTCTCATAGAGGATCGAGCCGAATGCGAACTGGTCCGACCGGAAGTCGACGGGTCGGCCGCTGGCCTGCTCGGGCGACATGTAGCCGACCGTGCCCATCACGGTGCCTGGCTGCGTCTCCTGGTGGACCATCGTCGGCATGCCCGAGACCTCTTCCTGCGGCGCCGTGAAGAGCTTGGCCAGGCCGAAATCCAGCAGCTTCACGAAACCGTCCTTCGACACCATGACGTTCTCGGGCTTCAGGTCCCGGTGGACGATGCCGGCCGCATGCGCTTTGGCGAGACCCTCGCCGATCTGCACGGCCACATCGAGCATCTTCTTCGTGGCAAGAGCACCCGAGGCCAGGAGCTCTCGCAGGCTCGCGCCGTCGACGAACTCCATCGCAATGTAGGAGATCGAGTCGGCAGAGCCGATCTCGTGGATCGTGATGATGTTGGGATGGTTCAGCGCCGACGCCGAACGCGCCTCCTGCTCGAAGCGGCGCAGGCGATCCGCGTCCTGCGAAAAGGTCGGGGGAAGCACCTTGATCGCGACGTCGCGCCCGAGCCTCGGATCTCTGGCCCGATAAACCTCGCCCATCCCACCCGCGCCAATGGGCGCGAGGATCTCGTAAGGGCCGAGGCGCGAGCCGGCAGCGAGACTCAAGTTGCCGGCGATTCTAGCGGAAAGGCTCTACTCGTACCGCAGGGCTTCGATCGGATCGAGGCGCGAGGCTTTGACGGCCGGATAGAGGCCGAAAAAGATCCCGACCGACAGCGAGACGGCAAGGCCCACCAGGATGGACCAGAGCGGCGTCTCGGCAGGCAGCGCGTCGAAGACCTTGTTGACGCCGGCCGGGATCGCCACGCCCACGACCACGCCGATGATCCCGCCGATCAGGGAGAGCGTCGTGGCCTCGGTCAGGAACTGCAGGACGATGTCGCGGCGGAAGGCGCCCACCGCCTTGCGCACGCCGATCTCGCGCGTGCGCTCCGTGACCGAGACGAGCATGATGTTCATGACCCCGACGCCCCCGATCACGAGGGAGATGAAGGCGATGAACACCATCGCGAGCGTGATGCCCTTCGTGATCCCCTGGAAGCTCTCGATCATCTTGTCCGGCGTGACCACCCCGAAATCGTCCGGCTGATCGAAGCGCACGTGCCGGCGCACGCGCAGAACCTGCCGGGCCTTGTCCATGAGGAGCGGCAACTGCTCGGGTCGGACCGGGATCGCGGCGATCCGGAGGGCGTCCCCGTCCGAGCCACCGGCCTTGATCCACGGGAAACGCCGGTCGAACGTCGTGATCGGGATGACCACGAAGTTGTCCTGCGACTCGCCGAACATCTTCCCCTTCTTCTCGAACACGCCGACGACCGTGTACGAGTCGTGGCCGAGCTGGATGCGCTTGTTGATCGGGTCTTCCCGCGGGAAGAGCTTCTCGCGGATCTCGTCGCCGATGACCATGGCGTCCGCCGCGTGCTCGATGTCGAGGTCGGTCAGGAACCGGCCCTGGGCGACGAACCGGCTCTGCGCCAGCGCGAAGGGCTCCATCACGCCCCAGACGCGGGGGGAGCGGACCTCGTTGTCCCGATGGTGGAGGTGGTAGTCCGTGTTGTTCCAGAGGTAGCGCTGCGGCGAGATCGCGCGCGCCTCGGGGATCGCCTCCTTCAACGCGGCGGCGTCCTCGAGCGTGAAGTCCTTGCGGCGCAGCTCCCCCTCCGGCCGAGGCCCTCCCGGGCCGAAGCGCGGCTCATACTTCTGAAAGACGACCTGCGTCGCGCCGAAGCTCTGGAAGCTCCGGATCATGTTGTTGTTGAAGCCGGTGACGATCGAGACCATCGCGATGACGGTCGCCACGCCGACGACGATGCCGAGCACCGTCAGCGAGGCGCGCAGCTTGTGCGCACGGACCGCGATGAGCGCGAACCGCAGGTTTTCGCCGAAGCCGCGTCGCAGGTGGGTCAGCACGAGAAGAAGCTATCAGCCGGCAGCCGGTCTGCTTACTGCTGCTGCCTACTGCTTCACTGCCTACCGCTACTCATACCTCAGCGCTTCGATGGGATCGAGGCGCGAGGCTTTGATCGCCGGGTACAGGCCGAAGAAGATGCCGACCGACACCGAGACGAGCAGGCCGACGAGGATCGCCCAGAAGGGCGTCTCGGCCGGCAGCGCGGCGAACGCCGCCTTGACCGCCGCGGGCACGGCGATCCCGACCACGACGCCGATGACGCCGCCGAGAAGCGAAAGCGTCGTCGCCTCCGTCAGGAACTGCAGGACGATGTCGCGTCGGAACGCCCCCACTGCCTTGCGGATGCCGATCTCGCGCGTGCGCTCCGTGACCGACACGAGCATGATGTTCATCACACCCACCCCGCCGATGAGAAGAGAGATCAGGGCGATGAAGATCATGCCTCCGGTGATGCCCCGCGTGATGCCCTGGAAGCTCTCGATCATCTTGTCGGGCGTGAAGAGGGCGAAGTCGTCCGGCTTGTTGAAGGGCACGTGGCGGCGCGTCCGCAGGAGGGCCACGCCCTTCTCCGTGATGATCGGCACCTGGTCCGGGCGGTACGGCACGGTCGCGATGTGGATCGTGTCGCCGTGGCTGCTCTTGATGAACGGAAACTGGCGGTCGAACGAGGTGAACGGGACGAGGAAGAAGTTGTTGTTCGAGCCGCCCATGAACCCGGGCTTGTTCTCGAGGACGCCCACGATGATGTACTTGCGGCCGTTGAACTCGACCGTCTTGTTCAACGGGTCCTCGGTCGCGAACAGCACCCGGCGGACGTCCTGGCCGATCACGGCGACGTCGGTCGCGTACTCGACGTCCGTCTCGGTGATGAAGCGCCCGTAGTCCACGAAGTGGTTGTTGGCGATCGAGTAATCGGGGATCACCCCCGCGATCTGGGGCGTGGTCGTCTCGTTGCCCCGGTACTTGATGCTGACCGAGGTGTCCCAGAGATACCGCTCCGCAGACACGGCCCGCATCTCGGGAATCTGGACCTTCAGGGCCAGCGCGTCCTCGTACGTCAGGTCCTTGCGGTTGCGCTCCTCGTCCGGCCGGTGACCGGGCCCGAAGCGCGCCTCGAACTTCTGGAACTGCACGAGCGTCGCCCCGAAGCTCTGGAAGTTGCGGATCATCATGTTGTTGAAGCCGGTCACGATGGACACCATCGCGATGACCGTCGCCACGCCGACGACGATTCCGAGCACCGTCAGGCCGGCCCGCAGCTTGTGCGCGCGCACCGCGAGCATGGCGAAGCGCACATTCTCGCCGAAGCCGCGGCGCAGGTGGGCGATGAGGGAGGACATCGGCCGTTAGACGTGAGTCGTGAAACGTGAAACGTGCAACGTGCAACGCGACCGGTTCATGTCACTCATAGCGCAGCGCTTCGACCGGCGGCAGCTTGCTCGCTTGCGACGACGGGATCCAGCCCGCGAGCAGGCCCGTCACGGTCGCCACGGCCACGCCGAGAAGAATGAACGACAGCCGCACTTGCGCCGGAAAGACCTGGTTGACGGCGAGCGCGATGAGCGACCCGAAGAGCACGCCGATCACGCCGCCCACCGAGGACAGCAGCGCCGCTTCGAGGAGGAACTGGCGGCGGATGTCCTTTTTTCGCGCGCCCAGGGCGCGGCGCACGCCGATCTCCTTCGTCCGCTCCACGACCGAGACGAACATGATGTTCGCGATCACGATCGCGCCCACGACGAGCGAGATGCCGGAGATCAGGATCATCAGCAGGAATGCTCCCGCCGAAATGCTGCGCCAGAGGCTCTGCAGCAGCTCTGCCGTGACGAGCCCGAACGGATCTTCCTTCTCGAACTTGGTCTTGCGCAGCGCGCGGAGGATCGTGCGGACCTCGTCGGTCGTCGCCGTGACGGCCTCGACGCCACCCCTCGGCTTGATGAAGATCCCGATGTCCTCGGACGGCGCGATGTGCTTCTTGAAGAGCGTCAGGGGCAGGTAGACGACGTTGTCCTGGCTCTGCCCCATCACATTGCCCTGCTTGGTGAGCGTCCCGATGACCTTCACCGGGTAGCCGTCGATCTTCATCTCGCGGCCGATGGGGTCCATGTTCGGGAAGAGCTGGTCCTGCACGTCCCAGCCGATCACCGCGACTCCCGCCGCGTGGTCGTACTCGGTTTCGGTGAAGTAGCGGCCCGTGGCGATGTCGAAGCTCATGGCCTCGCCCATGTTCGGCGTGTGGCCCTGGATCTCCACCGCCGGCAGCTTCCTGTCGCCGAACTTGACGGGGCGCGTGCGCTCGCCGCGCGCGCCAACCTGGGCGCAGAGACGGCACTCGCGCCGGACGATCTCCATGTCGATCATCGTCAGGCTGCGGCGCTTCATGGCCATCAGCCACTCTTCGCGGCTGGTGATGATCCCGTACTTCGTGAAGATGACGATATCGGGGTTCAGGCCGATCACCTTGTCCTTGACGTAGGCGTTCAGGCCCGAGATCACGGAGACGACGCTGACGACCGTCGCGACGCCGATGATCACACCGAGCAGGGTCAGGAAGGCGCGCAGCTTGTGGCGCGTCAGCGCCGAGGCCGAGACGAGGAAGAGCTCCGAGGTCGTCACGCGGGTTTCGAACCGTCCTTCTTGTCGCCGCCTTCCTTCTCGATGATGACCCTGTCCCCTTCCTTGACCTGCCGCAGGACTTTGAAGGGGCCCGTCACGATCTCGGCTCCGACGGCCGGGCCCTTCTTGACCTGGATCATGAGCTCGCCGGCGATGCCCGTCTCGACCTTCTCGAATCCGAGCTTGCCGTCCTTGACGATGTAGACGCCTTCCTCGGTCTCCGGGCGCGCGCCGGCTTCGGGCTTCTTGTCCTTCTTCTGCACGTCCCGCACGACGAGCGCCTGGATCGGGATGGCCGTCGCGCCGTCGATGCGGCCGGTCACGATGTCGGCCGTCACGGAGAAGCCGGGCCGGATCGCCTCGGGCGGATTGGCGAGGTGGAGCTTCACCTTGAAGTTGATTGCCTCGGAGTTGGCCGTCAGCGTGAGCAGGTCGGGATCGTTCTTCTGGATCGGCGAGGAGCCGACCTCGGTCACCGTCCCCTCGAACTTGTGGTTCGGGTAGGCGTCGATCGAGAGCGAGGCCTTCTGCCCGATCTTGACCTGCGGCACGGAAGTCTCATCCACCATCATCACGGCCTCGACCTCGGCCATGTCGGAGATCGTCAGCAGCTGCGTACCCGCGTTGTTCATCGTTCCGATGACGGTGACTTCGCCTTCCTTGATCGGGAGGGCCGTCACGATGCCCTCGATCGGCGCGGTCACCGTGGTCTTCGACAGCGAGTCGCGGCTGGCGGCCAGATCCGCCATCGTCGAGCGCATACGCTGCTCGGTCGCGGCCAGCGTCGCCTGGGCCGCATCGAGCGCCGACTTCGACTTCTGGTAGTCCGCCTCGGCCAGGATCTTCGCCTGGAAGTTCTGCTTCGCGCGCTCATGGTCAAACTTCGCCTGCTCAGCGTTGGCCCTGGCGGCGTCGAGGTCGTGCCGCATCGCTTCCAGGCTCGCCTCGCGCCCCTGCGCCTGGGCCGCCAATTGCGCGCGGTCGATCTGGAGCAGCAGCTGCCCCTTCTTCACATGGTCGCCCTCTTTGACCGCCAGGTTGACGATCTGGCCCATGACCAGGGCGGACATGTCCACCTTTCGCCGGGCCTGGATCTTGCCGTTGGCGGTGACCTTGGAGACCAGGTCGATCTTCTCGACCTTGGCCGTGGTCACCCGGGGGACGCCCTTGTCCCGACCGCGGATGAACGCCGTCAGGGCGCCGACGACGATGATCGCCGCCACCAGGCCCAGGATGATTTTCGTCCTCTTCGACATGCCCTCAACCCTCCGGATGCACTTGGTTTTTCAGCGTATCTTGTTCTACGGAGGGGGGGTCGGAAAGTTCAACCCGCGCCTGGACCATTGAAAACGAAGGGCTTTTTCGTTAGCCTCACGCCCCCTGCGCCCATAGCTCAATTGGATAGAGCGTCTGACTACGGATCAGGAGGTTGGGGGTTCAACTCCCTCTGGGCGCACCATTTTGAGTCGAGGGTCGAGAGTCGAGAGTCGAGGGCCCCAAAGCCGAACCGCCTCCTCTCAACCCTCGACCCTGGACCCTCGACTCTCAATGATCCCGCTGAGATAACCTCATTCGGTTCATGCCGTTCTCCCCTGAAGACGCGGGCTTCATGCGCGAGGCGCTCGCCTTCGCCCGCATCGCCTATGCGGAGCAGGAGGTGCCGATCGGGGCCGTGGTCGTTCGCGAAGGCCGGATGATCGGCCGCGGGCGCAACCGCCGGGAGCGCCTCGCCGACCCCACCCACCACGCCGAGATCGAGGCGATCCGGGAGGCGGCGCAGGAGGTCGGGAACTGGCGCATGGAGGGCGCGTCCCTCTACGCCACCCTGGAGCCCTGCCCCATGTGCGCCGGCGCCGCCGTCAACGCGCGCATCGCCCGGATCGTCTACGGCTGCGCCGACCCGAAGGCCGGGTACTGCGGCACGCTCGGCAACATCCCGCAGGATGCGCGCCTGAACCATCGGTGCGAGGTCGAGGGGGGTCTCCTCGGCGCCGAGTCGGCCGACCTGCTGCAGCAGTTCTTTCGGGCGAAGCGGTAGCAGGCGACCCTTACTCCGGCCCTCGGAATCGGCTAGGATTCGCCGTCCAACCGCCCGGAGAGGTGCTGGAGTGGTTGATCAGGCCGGTCTCGAAAACCGGTAGGCCCGAAAGGGTCTCGTGGGTTCAAATCCCACCCTCTCCGCCATATCTTCCCCGGTCCGCCTGAACCACCGCCCAAGGAATCCGTAATAATCGGCAACCCCGCATGGAAAACGCGATCGCGCTGACGAACGTCTCGAAGGCCTTCGGCAAGTTCAAGGCCGTGGACAGCCTGTCCTTGAACGTCCCGAGGGGGTCGATGTTTGGCCTGCTGGGCCCCAACGGCGCCGGGAAGACCACCACGCTCCGGATGATCATGAACATCACGGCGCCCGACTCGGGCGACATCCGGATCCTCGGCAACCCGATGGACCGCGACATGCAGAACCGCATCGGATACCTGCCGGAAGAGCGCGGGCTCTACCGCAAGATGAAGGTGATCGACCACCTCTACTTCCTGGCGGCGATCAAGGAAGTTGGACGCAAGGAGGCCAAGCGCCGCATCGGCGACTGGCTCGACAAGATGGAGCTGCGGCCCTGGCTCAACAAGAAGGTGGACGAGCTCTCCAAGGGCATGCAGCAGAAGATCCAGTTCATCGCCACGATCGTCCACGACCCCGAGATCCTGATCCTCGACGAGCCCTTCTCGGGCCTCGACCCGATCAATGTCGCGCTGATGCGCGATTACTTCCTCGAGTTCCGCGGGCGCGGCAAGACGATCATCTTCTGCACGCACGTGCTCGAGCAGGCCGAGAAGCTCTGCGACGAGATCGCTTTGATGGCCCGCTCGCGCAAGATCCTCGAGGGAACCCTGAAGGACTTGAAGCGCCGGTACTCGCAGGACCTCCTGCGCATCGCCATGGACGCTTCGCTCCCCGAGGTCTCTGCGCTGTCCGGCGTCGCGACCGCCAAGCAGGTCGACGGCACCTTTGTCGTCGGCCTCCTGCCCGGCACGGACAGGCGCGAGTTCCTGAAGCGCACGCTCGAGCGCTACCGGATCGACGCCTTCTCGCAGAAGGAACCGGAGCTCGAAGAGATCTACCTCGACGCCGTCCGGAGCGCCGGAATCGAAGACCGCACCATCGAATGAGGCGCGCATGAACTGGACGAAGACCTTCGCCGTCATCCGCCGGGAGTACATCGAGCGCGTCCGCACCAAGGCGTTCTGGATCGCGACGCTGCTCATCCCGCTCCTGTTCCTCGGCTACGTGGCGATCCAGATCGCGATGTCCCGGAAGACCGGCGGGCAGCGGCAGCTGGTCGTCGTCGACATGACCGGAAAGCTCTACGCGCCGCTCGCCGGGGAGCTCGCCGCGACCGAGGCAAGGCAGAAGAAGGAGCCATCGGGCTCGAAGGGCCCCCACTGGTCGCTCGTGGAGCGGCCGTTGACAGGGGACCTGACCGCCACGAAAGAGGCGCTTCGAAAGGAAGTCCTCGCCAAGAAGATCAGCGGCTACCTGATCCTCGAGTCGGCCAAGCTCGAGAAGGAGAGCGTCGAGTACTACTCGACGACGGTTTCCGACTACATCCCCCTAACCCAGCTCCAGTCGGCCCTCAACCGCATCTGGATTCGCCAGAAGATGGCGGCCCGCGGCCTTCCAGCGGACCTTGCCGCGGAGCTCGAGAAGCGCATCGACCTGAAGCCGTTCAAGGTCACCGAGAAGGGAACGGCCGAGGAGAAGGGCGCCGGGATCATCGCCGCCATCGTCTTTCTCATCCTCATGTACTCGACCTTCTTCATGTACGGCTACCAGGTCATGCGCGGTGTGATCGAGGAGAAGTCGAACCGCATCGTCGAGATCATCGTCGCGTCGGTGCGGCCGATGGAATTGATGGTCGGCAAGATCGTCGGCATCGGCCTCGTGGGCCTGACGCAGTATTTCGTGTGGTCGCTCGTCGCGATGAACCTGTCGCTGCCCGCGATCGCCGGCATGATGTCGAGCGGCGACTTCGGGGTGCCGCAGATCCAGATTTCGATGCTCGGCTACTTCATGCTGTTCTTCATCCTCGGGTACTTCCTCTACGCCAGCGTCTACACGATGATCGCCGCGCCCTTCAACACCGACCAGGAGGCGCAGCAGCTGGCGATGATCCCGATGGTCATGATCGTCGGCGGCATCGCGGTCTACCCCGCGGTCATGAACAACCCGACCGGCAACGTGGCGCTCTTCTTCTCGCTCTTCCCGTTCACGGCGTCGCTCATCATGTTTCTGCGGACCGCCGTCTCCGAGCCGCCGGCGTGGCAGATCGCACTCTCGATCATCCTCATGCTCTCGACGACCGCGGGCCTGGCGTGGCTCGCCGGCCGCATCTACCGCATCGGCATCCTCATGTACGGCAAGAAGCCCACGATCCCCGAGATCATCCGCTGGGCCCGCTACTCCCCCGGCAAAGTCATCCAGCCGCCCGTCAAGCAGGCGTCGTAGACCCGGCGCCGCGCGAAAAAGCCGCATCCTCACTACTCCCTCTCCCGAGGGGAGTGGGTTGGGGTGTGGGGCGCCCCGGTTGCCCACTTTCCCGCCCTGTGCTAACTTTCGCGCCCCGTTTGGCCCATTCGTCTAACGGTTAGGACGCGGCCCTCTCAAGGCCGAAATACGAGTTCGATTCTCGTATGGGCTACCACGATCTGCCGGCTCTGTAAGTTACCCGCCGCGTCCTGCGGCCGCGACCCTCTCAAGGCAACCTCAGCCTGGCCCTCGGTTTCCCCTTGCATACCGCCAACCGTGCCTATATACTGAACCATCCGGTTCAGTATAAGACGTATGGGGGCGGCATGCAAGGGGAGCCCAACCGCGGGCTGCGTTTTCGACGGCGGTCGTCCCCGAGGGCGCGCTTCTCTTCTCGGTGGGACAACCGACGTGTGCAGCAGTTCGGCGCCCGCAACCGTAGATCCATCAGAGGATGGGAACCGGCGAGATGATCGGGTGTGTTAAACCAGAGCACGCGGATGAGCGAACGTGGCGAAAGCCTCGACCCAGTCAGGATGCTAAACGTCGCATCGTGGCTGAAGCTGCGGGCCTCGCGCGGGAGAGTTCAGCGCGGTCTAGAGTCCCAGAATTTGCGGCCGCCTAACATGCGCGTGCAGCGGACTCGTTCCTCGCCTTCGGCTCGTCGCTCGCCGCTGACGCGCAGCCCGTTAGGCGGCTCTGACTGGCCACAGATCCTTTGAAGGAGAGTTCCGATGAGATGGACATTCGTCATAGCCATCCTGGCCCTTACACCAACCTGTATCGTCCTAGGGCAAGAGCAGAGCACAAGCAGAGATCAAAGAAGCAGCGTTGAGCAGGCCATAAAGCAGCTGGATAATGAACGCATTCGCGCGCAGATCGGTGCTGATGCGGTGGCCCTTGACCGCATCTACGCTGATGATTTTATCGGCGTGGGACCAAGCGGCACAGTGAGAACCAAGGCGCAGGTGATTTCGGATTTCACGTCTGGTGATTTGAAGTTTCAGTCTATCGTCACCGATGAGGTTCAGGTGCACGTCTACGCAAATACTGCTGTGGAAACGGGCCTCTCAACAATGAGTGGGCAAGACAAAGGCAAAGCTGTTCCCCGTGACACTCGGTTTACCAGGGTATGGGTAAAGCAGGAAGGGCGCTGGCGGTTGGTTGCCAACCACTACTCATCACGGATTACGCAGCATTAAGGCCTTGCCGCCTAACACGCGCGTGCAGCGGACTCGCTCGTCGCCTTCGGCTCCTCGCTCGCCGCTGACGCGCCGCCCGTTAGGCGGCCCCAGAGCCAAGCCAGGATCGGAGACTGCACACCCATGATGACAAACCTGGACCTGGCACAGGCCAGCGCGATTATTGACACCGCCATTGCCGAAGCTCGCAAGCGCAAGTTGTCTCCTCTCGCCATCGCTGTGCTCGACGCAGGTGGTCACCTGATCGCCTTCAAGCGAGAGGATGGAGCGGGCTTCGTCCGATTCGACATTGCCTACGGGAAGGCGTGGGGGGCATTGGGCATGGGTTTTGGCACGCGCGAGTTGACTGAACGGGCGGCGAAATATCCTGCATTCTTTGCTGCCCTTTCGGCCGTCAGTCAGGGGCGCATGGTTCCATCGCCTGGAGGCGTGCTGATTCTCGGAGGTCCCAAGGAAGTCGTGGGGGCCGTCGGTATCTCGGGCGACAATGGCGACAATGATGAAGCCTGCGCCGTAGCTGGGATCGAAGCGGCTGGCTTATCCGCTATTCCGGGAGGCAGAGGCGACTAGTTGCACCGGAGACTTGAGGTCGAGGTGAGGAACAGGCCGCCTTTACAGGCGCGTGCAGCGGACTTGCGTCCGCCCTGCGGGCGGCCGCTCGCCGCTGAGCT
>JBGPGG010000080.1:0-13751 GCA_041483715.1 Thermoanaerobaculia bacterium | reverse complement strand
GCGCAGGCAATGCGGGAGGCCGAGGCCGTCGCAGACGCGGTGCGGTGGGCGCGCGACGTCGGCAACACGCCGGGCAACGACCTCGGCCCGGTGGAGCTTGCCCGGGAGGCCAGGGCCCTGGCCGCGCGGGGCGGCTTCCGCCTTAGGGTCCTCGACAAACGCGAGATCGAGAAGGAGAAGATGGGCGGCCTCCTCGGCGTCAACGCGGGAAGTGCCCGGCCTCCCGTGTTCCTCGTCGGCGAGCACGCTCCGCAGAAGTCGCGGGGGACCGTGGTGCTCGTCGGAAAGGGGATCACGTTCGATTCGGGCGGGATTTCCCTGAAGCCCGCCGCGTCGATGGGCGAGATGAAGTACGACATGATGGGCGCGGCGACGGTCTTCGCGTGCCTCGCGGCCGCGCGCGCGTTGAAGCTGCCGGTCCACGTCGTGGCGCTTGCGCCCGTCACCGAGAACATGCCGGGCGGCTCGGCCACGCGCCCGGGCGACATCCTCCGGATGCGCAGCGGCAAGACGGTCGAGGTGGACAACACCGATGCGGAAGGCCGGCTCGTCCTGGCCGACGCCCTCTCGTATGCCGGGAAGTTCCGTCCGGACGTCCTGATCGACTACGCCACCCTGACCGGCGCGGTCCTCATCGCGCTCGGGCACGAGTGCGCCGGCCTCATGACGTCGGACGAAGGCCTCGCGGGCGAGCTCGTCGCGGCCGGCGAATCGACGGGCGAGCGGCTGTGGAGACTGCCCCTCTGGGACGAGTACCGGGAAAATCTCAAGTCGGAGTGGGCCGACATGAAGAATACGGGCGGCCGCAGCGCCGGCACCATCAACGGCGGCGTGTTCCTGAAGGAGTTCGTGCCCGAAGGCGTCGCCTGGGCGCACCTGGACGTGGCCGCGGTCGCGCACTTCGAGAAGGAGCAGAGCGGTTGGCCGGCCGGCGCATCAGGGTTCGGCGTGGCGCTGACGATCGAGTTCCTGAAGCGGCGATTCGGAGGCTGATGCGAGTTTGACTCGCCCCGGTCGCTTTGTTACGGTCGCGGATACCATGCCTCTCCGCGATTTCAAGATCGGGCCTCTCGGCGAAGAAGTCTTTCCCCGCTTCATCGCGCGGCTCGCGGAGCTCCTCGACGACCCGAAGCAGGATGCGAACCTGGTCGCTCGGGACGCGCTCGCGCAGCTCTACCTCGGTCACGCGGTCGACCACGACGCGCTGATCGCCGACCCGGAGGTCCCGCTCGCGACGAAATCCCTGGTCGCCTCCTTCGACCCCCGCAACGCGACGATGGAGGCCGAGTACTACCGGGAGATCGACCTCGCGAGGTGGACGCGGGTCAAGCCGCTGCTCTGGTTCTGGCAGATGTTCGACCATTCTCCGGTCGGGCGCAACGTCCGGCTCGGAACGCAGATGCGTTTCATGCTGGCGCAGCGCGTCTTCAAGAAATGCGGCAAGAACGTTCGCATCTTTCACGGGGTGGAGCTCTCCTTCGGCTACAACCTGACGGTCGGCGACGGCGTGACGATCCACCGCAACGTGCTCATCGACGATCGCGCCGAGGTCGTCATCGGGGACGACGCGTCGATCTCGGACTACGCCAACATCTATTCGCACTCGCACGCCGTGGAGGACATCCACGACGTGGGGCTGCACAGGACCGAGATCGGCGCGCGGGCGCGCATCACGTATCACTCCGTCATCCTGGCCGGTGTCAGGGTTGCCAACGACGCGATCGTCGGGTCCATGGGCGTGGCCTCGAAGCCCGTGGAGGCCGGCTGGATCGTCGGCGGCATTCCGGCCAAGCTGATCGGGCAGAAGAGCGTAAAGCCGTAGGCGTGAGCCGAAAGCCGTGAACCGTGAGCCGGGCGAGCCTGGCATCTTCGGCTTCCGGCTAATGGCTAACGGTAGACTTCCTTCGTGCTGCGTCGCTTGACGGTCAGGAATCTCGCGATCGTCGAGGATCTCGAGATCGACCTCTCGGGCGGGCTGACGGTCATCACGGGCGAGACCGGGGCGGGCAAGTCCATCCTCGTGGACGCGCTTGCGCTGCTGTCGGGCGGCCGCGGTTCGGCCGAGCTCGTGCGCCAGGGCGCGCCGCGCTTGACGGTCGCGGGGGAGTCCGATGCGAATGCCTCGGTCCGTGACGAGCTTGCGCGGGCGGGCCTTCCGGAAAGCGAGACGGTACTGCTCCGCCGCGAGCTGGCGCCGGACGGGAAGGGACGTGCCTTCGTCGACGACGAGCCGGCCGCGGTGCGCACGCTCGCTCGCATCGGAGAGCGGCTCGTCGCGATCTACGGCCAGAGCTCCGACCAGGAGCTCGTGGATGCTGGGGCCGCGCTCGAGCTCCTCGATGCTTTCGCGAAGGCGGAGGCGGAACGGGACGCGACGGCCCGGGCGGCCGAACGCTGGAGGGAGGCGCGCGATCAACTGGCGGCGCTCGAAGCTTCTCGCCGCGAACGCGGGGCGCGGCTCGAGATGCTGGAGTTCCAGGTGCGCGAGATCGAATCGGTCGCGCCCCTCGAACGGGAGGACGCGGAGCTCCCGGTCGAGCGGGAGCGCCTTCTTCACGCGGACCGCATCCGCCGCGCCGGGGAGACGGCGCTCGGTGCGCTCTCCGAGGCCGAAGGCTCGGCGGCGGACCGGGTGGGCGAGGCCGCGCGGGCCTTCGCCGAGCTCGCCGCGATCGATCCGAGGGAATCGGTTCACCGCGACGAGGCCGAGGAGCTCAAGCGCCGCATCGCGGACCTCGCCGGCGCCGCGCGCGACGCGGCGGAGTCCATCGAGGCCGATCCGGAACGGCTGACGGCGCTCGAGTCGCGGCTCGAGCAGATTGCCCGGTTGAAGCGCAAGTACGGCGGCTCCGTCGCCGAGATCCTGGCGAAGCTCGCAGCGCTCAAGGCCGAGCATGGAGACCTCGCGCACATCGAGGACGCGCTCGACCGGCGCGGCAAGGAGGAGACCGCGGCGCGGGCGTCCTACCGGGAGGCGGCCGGCAAGCTTTCGGGCAAGCGCCGTGCGGCGGCGTCGCGGTTCTCGGCGGCGGTCGAGAGGCAGCTCCAGGGTCTCGCCCTGGAGAAGGCCCGGCTGAGGGTCGCCCTCGAGACCTTGCCCGAAGAGTCTCCGCGGGCTGCCGGCGCCGAGACGGCGTCCTTCCTGTTCGCCCCGAACCCCGGCGAGCCGGAGAAGCCGCTCGAGAAGATCGCCTCGGGAGGGGAGCTCTCGCGGCTCCAGCTCGCGATCCGCTCGGTAGCCGCGGGGCGCGGGGGGCGGGGCCGGACGCTCGTGTTCGACGAGATCGACTCCGGCATCGGCGGGCGCGTGGCGGAGGTCGTCGGGAAGAAGCTGCGCGACCTCGCGGCCCAGACCCAAGTCCTGTGCGTGACGCACGTGCCGCAGATCGCGGCGCTCGCCGACCGGCACTTCCTCGCCGAGAAGGGCGAGGCGCGCGGCAGAACCGTCGCCTCCGTGCGCTTGATCGAAGGCCGCGAGCGCGTGGCCGAGATCGCCCGCATGCTCGCGGGCGAGAAGGTGCCCGACACGGCCCTGAAGCACGCGCGAACGCTGCTCGAGGCGGCGGCGCGATGACCGACGGGCAGGCGCCCCTCACCCCGGCCCTCTCCCGCCGGGAGAGGGAGAGATTCTCGCGGTCGGTCCTGTTCCCGGGAATCGGCGCGGAGGGGCAGGAACGCATCGGCCGCTTCGCGATCGCCTTCGTCGGCGTGGGGGCCGTGGGAGCCGCGGCGGCGGAGATGGCGGTGCGGGCGGGCTTCGGGAGGATCACGCTGATCGACCGGGATGTCGTCGAGGAGTCGAACCTCGCCCGGCAGTTCCTTTTCGACGCCGAGGACGCCGCGCGCATCGCGCCCAAGGCCGAGGCCGCGGCGGCGCGCCTGGCGGAGATCGATCCCTCCTCTCCCGTGGACGCGATCGTCGCGGACCTCGCTCACTGGAATGCCCTGGAGCTGCTCGCTGGCCACGACGTCGTCTTCGACGGATCCGACAATTTCGAGACGCGTCTGCTCGTGTCCGACGCGACGCGCGCGCTCGGGACGCCCTCGGTTTACGCCGCGTGCGTGGGCGAAGAGGGGCGGGTCGCTGTCTCGCGGCCGGGAGCGACGCCCTGCCTGCGCTGCTATCTGGAGGCGCTGCCTCCGGCAGGCTCCGGTCCCACCTGCGACACGGCGGGTGTCGTGCCGACCCTGCCTCCCCTGGTGGCCTCGCTCGGGATGACGGAGGTCGTCCGTCTGGCTTCGGGAGAGGTTCCCGCGACGGGAATTCTGACCTTCACGGTCTGGGCCGGGGGCTTTCGCTCGCGGCGGCTCTTCGAGGGGGCGCAGCCATCCAGTGCATGCCCCGTCTGCTCGGGGCATCGGTTCCCGGCCCTCGAGGGCGAAGGCGCCGCGGAGATGGTCAAGCTCTGCGGGCGCCAGTCCGTGCAGATCACGCCGGCACAGCGCGCGCGCCCCGACTTCGACACTCTGGAGCGGCGCCTGGCGCCGCTCGGCCGGGTCCGCCGGTCGCCGCAACTCTTGAACGCCGACATCGAGGACCTGAGCCTGACCGTGTTCCCGGATGGGCGCTGCGTGGTGCGCGGCACGGACGATCTCGCTCGCGCGCGCTCCTACTACGACCGCTACGTCGGAGGGTGACCGTGCGCCGCATCCGGATCGAGGATCTCCTCGCATCGCCGGACGAGATCGCCGCGCTCGGGGCCCTGCTCGCGAGCGGGGGAATCGCCGGGATCCCGACGGAGACCTTCTACGGGCTGGCGGCCGATCCGAAGAGCGAGGTGGGTGTGCGGCGCGTGCTCGCCCTGAAGAGGAGGGATGCGGCCAAACCGCTGCTCGTCCTCTTCGGCGCCCGGCGGCAGCTCGCGTCGCTCGGCGTGGCAGCGGTCCCGGCGACCCTCGACCGATTCTTCGCGATCTGGCCCGCCGCGCTCACCGTCATCCTGCCGCTGTCGGCGCCGATCCCCGCTTCGCGCGACGCGCTCTCGCTCGGCCTGCGCATGCCGGCGCACGTGGCGCTGCGCGATCTGCTCGCCCGGATCGGACCGGTCACGGGCACGAGTTTCAACCGCACCGGCGAACCTCCGTGCTCGGATCCCGAGGAGGCCGTGCGGCTCATGCCCGGAGAGATCGACGTGTTCGTCGACGGCGCAAGGACGGCGGGCGGCCTTGCCTCGACGCTCCTCGACGCGACCGTCGATCCGCCGCGCGTTCTGCGCGAGGGCGCCTTCCCGTGGCCCGCGGCCCGCTCCTGATTCCATGCTAAATTGCCCGTTTTTATGGGCATCGTCAGGGAATACGCCGGAAAGAAGCCCGCTCTCGGAGAGCGCGTCTTCCTCGCGGAGACGGCCGCCGTGATCGGCGACGTCGTCCTCGGCGACGACGTGTCCATCTGGTACAACTCGGTTATCCGCGGCGACTGCCACTTCATCCGCATCGGCGCGCGCTCGAACATCCAGGACAACTGTGCCGTCCACGTCACGCAGGGCACCCATCCGACGATCCTCGAGGAAGAGGTGACGCTCGGTCACGGCGCGATCGTGCACGGGGCAACCGTGCGCAAAGGGGCGCTCATCGGCATCCGCTCGACCGTCATGGACGGAGCTCAGGTGGGAGAGTCGGCCTTCATCGGCGCGGGGGCCCTCGTGACGCCGCGGACGATCGTCCCGCCGCGCACTCTCTGGCTCGGAGCGCCGGCACGGCAGGTGCGTGTCCTATCGGACGCCGAGGTCGAGGACCTCGCGCACTACTACCGCAACTACCTCGGCTACAAAGAGGAGTACTTCCGGGTCGACGGGAAGTGGGCGCGATGACCGCCCGCCTGAAAGCACCCAAGGGGACCCACGACCTGCTTCCGCCTGACAGCGAGCGGTTCGCCGCGGTCGAGGCCGTGGCGCGGCGGGTCTTCGGGTCGTTTGGCTACGGCGAAGTCCGCACCCCGATCTTCGAGTCGACCGAGCTCTTCGCGCGCTCGGTCGGCGAGACGACGGACATCGTCCACAAGGAGATGTACACGTTCCCCGACCGCAAGGGCCGATCGCTGACGCTGCGGCCGGAGAACACGGCCGGCGTCGTGCGCGCGCTCGTCGAGAAGGGGATCCAGGAGATCCCCAAGCCGATCCGACTCTGGTACGCGGGCCCGCAGTTTCGCTACGAGCAGCCCCAGGCCGGCCGCTACCGGGAGTTTCGCCAGATCGGCGTCGAGCTGCTGGGCGTGCCGGGTGCGGTGGGGGACGCCGAAGTGCTCGGCATGCTCTTCGCGTTTCTACGCGCGCTCGGGTTCACCGACGCCGTCGCCACGATCAACTGCATTCCGAAGGGGCCGGCTCGGCAGACGTTCGCGCGCGCGCTGCAGGAGCACGTCCGGCCGCGGGCGGACCGCCTCGGCGCGGAGGATCGGAAGCGCCTCGAGGAGAACCCGCTGCGGCTCTTCGACTCGAAGGACCCAGAGGCGCGGACGATCCTCGAGGGCGCGCCGAAGACCCTCGACTATCTCGACGAAGCTTCCCGCGCGCACCACGAGGAACTGAAACGGCTGCTGGCGCTCTCCGGCGTCCGTTTTGCCGAGAGCTCCGCGATCGTTCGCGGGATCGATTACTACACCCTGACGGTCTTCGAGGTGGCTTCCGAGCGGCTCGGCGCGCAGAGCGCCCTGCTCGGCGGCGGGCGATACGACGAGCTGGTGGCCGAGCTCGGTGGTCCTCCGACGCCCGCGGTCGGGTTCGCCATCGGCGAGGACCGGCTGGTCGAAGCGATGACGGCCGACGTCCGGCCGCCAAAGACGCTCGTGTTCGTGATTCCCGACGGGCCGGCCGAGTTCGACTATGCGCTCGGCGTGTCCGGTCAGATTCGGGGACTCCTGCCCGACGCGGTCGTGGAAAGCGACTATTCCGGCCGTGGTATCGCCAAGGGGCTCGGACGCGCCGGCCAGATTGCCCGGGACCCGGCCCATCATCCGTTTCGCGTGGGCGCAGTTCACGCGGTGCTCCTGGGTTCCCGGGAGCGGGAAGGCGACACCGTGACGATGAAGGACCTGTCCACGGGGACGCAGGAGACGTTTGCGCGGAGGGAGCTCGCCGCGCGCCTCGCGGGGAGGGAGCGATGACTCTGGCCCGGCAGCCCGGAGGTGACCTGCGCGGCTCCGACGCCGGCAGGAAGGTGCTGCTGAAGGGGTGGGTCGCCCGCCGGCGTGACCTGGGAGAGCTCATCTTCCTGACGGTTCGCGACCGCAGCGGGCTCGTGCAGGTCGTCTTCGACAAGGGGCGCTGCCCGGCCGGGGCCGTCGCCGGCGCCGCCGAGGCGCGCAGCGAGGATGTCGTCGCGATCGAGGGCGAGGTGATCCTGCGCGGCGAGGGGCACCGCAACAAGGAGCTCCCGACGGGCGAGATCGAGGTCCTTGCGGCGAGCCTCGAGTTCCTTTCGCGCTCGGAAACGCCGCCCTTCGTGGTCGATGACCGCACGAACGCCACCGAGGAGCTGCGCCTCGAGTACCGCTACCTCGATCTGCGGCGGCCGGCGATGCAGAAGAACTTCGTGCTGCGCGACGAGATCGCTTTTCGCGTGCGCAAGGTGCTCCACGAGCGCGGGTTCCTCGAGATCGAGACGCCGATGCTCACGCGCTCGACGCCCGAGGGGGCGCGCGACTTCCTGGTGCCGTCGCGCGTGCACCGCGGTCAGTGGTACGCGCTGCCCCAGTCGCCCCAGCTCTTCAAGCAGATGCTGATGATCTCGGGCTTCGAGCGCTACTTCCAGCTCGCGCGTTGTTTTCGCGACGAGGACCTGCGCGCCGACCGCCAGTTCGAGTTCACGCAGATCGACCTCGAGATGTCGTTCCCGACGGAGGAGGACATTTTCGACGCCGTCGAGGCGTTGCTCGTCGAGGCCTTCGCCGCGGCCGAGATCGCGGTGGCCCGGCCGTTCCAGCGTCTGACATTCCAGGAGGCGATGCAGAAGTACGGGACCGATCGGCCGGACCTACGGTACGGCCTCCCGCTCTGCGATCTCACGGACGAGGCGGCGGGGACCGGGTTTGCGCCGTTCGAGAAGGCGCTCGGCTCCGGCGGGACGGTGCGCGGGCTGCGCGTGCCGGCCGGCGCGGGTTTCTCGCGAAAGCGGCTCGACGAGCTCACGGAGAAGGCGCGCGAGCATGGAGCAGCGGGCCTTATCTGGGCGAAGAGGTCGGGAGGGGAGGTCACCTCGCCCGCAAAGAAGGCCCTGCCGGAGGGCCGCGTCGAGCGCCTCCTCGACCGCGCCGAAATCGCGGATGGAGACCTCCTGCTCATCGTCGCGGACAAGGAAAAGGCCGCTTTCGCCGCGCTCGCTGCCCTGCGCGCCGAGGCCGCGCGGGAGCTCGAGCTCGTCGACGAGTCCCGCTACGCTTTCTGCTGGGTCACGGAATTTCCTCTGCTCGGATTCGACGACGATAGCAAGCAGTGGTTCCCGATGAACCATCCCTTCACCCGCCCGCGCGAAGACGACCTCGAGCGGCTGGAGTCGGATCCGGGGAGCGTCCGCGCGCGCGCCTACGATGTCGTGGTCAACGGCTGGGAGCTCGGGTCGGGCTCGATCCGCATTCACCGCGCCGACCTGCAGGAGCGCGTCTTCCGCGTCCTCGGCATCGGCGAGGCGGAGGGTAAGGAGCGTTTTGGGTTCCTCCTCGACGCGCTCCGATACGGCGCTCCGCCCCACGGCGGGATCGCGCTCGGCCTCGACCGCATCTGCGCGATCGCGGCCGGGGCAACGTCGCTGCGGGACGTCATCGCCTTTCCCAAGACGACGTCCGGCATCTGCCTGATGACGAAGGCCCCGGCGGCCGTCTTTGCGCAGCAGCTGCGCGAGCTCGGCTTCGAGCCTCCGATCCGGCCGGAGAAGTGACCGCGCCCCCTCCGCAACGGATCCCGGTCGGGGCAGGGCCTTCCGAGAGCACGGCCTGGGTCGGGAGCGGCCTGCTCGGGGAGGCGGGTAAGTATCTCGTTTCGCCCTCCGGGCGATTCCTGCTCGTATCAACCGCCTCGGCGGTCGCGGCGGTCGAGGCGATCCGACGCGCGCTCGGACCGAGCCTCCTGCTCGACCTCGCGATCGACGACGCCGAGTCCGCAAAGACTCTCGACACCGTGGCCCGCATCGCCGACGCCGCGATTGCGGCGGGCGTACGGCGCGACGACGCGTTCGTCGCGGTGGGCGGGGGCGTCGTCACGGACACCGTCGGCTTCGCCGCTGCGGTGCTCCTGCGGGGAGTGGCCTGGAACGCGATCCCGACGACGACGGCCGGCATGGCGGACGCCGCGATCGGCGGCAAGACCGGCGTGAATCACCGGCTGGGGAAGAACCTCCTCGGCGCCTACCACGCGCCCGCGGCGATCCTCGTGGACCCGGCGGCCGCCGCGACACTGCCCGACCGAGATTACCGCGCCGGATTGGTCGAAGCCTACAAGGACGCCTGGATCGCAGACGCCTCGCTCGCCGAGCGCGCGGCGCGCCGTCTGCCGGAGATCCTGGCGCGCGACGAGGCGGCGCTCCTCGAGCTGCTTGCGGGCTCCGTCCGCGTGAAGGCCGACATCGTCACTTCCGACCCGAAGGACTCCGGGCGCCGCCGCCTTCTCAACTTCGGCCACACGCTCGGCCACGCGGTCGAGGCGGCCGGGGGATTCGGCCGACTCCGGCATGGAGAGGCCGTGGCCTGGGGAATCGCCGCCGCGCTGCTGCTTTCCGTCAAACGCGCGGGCCTGCCGGAATCGGACGCCTCCGCGGTGCGCGCGGTGCTCGTGGGCCTCGGCCCCTTTCCGGAGCCCGAGCGCGATCCGGCGCTTCTCAACGCCTTTCTTTCCCGTGACAAGAAAGCGACGGCGCGGGGCCTCGCCTCCATCCTTCTTGCGAGAATCGGGCAAGCGCGCGTCGATGAGACGATCCCCCCGGAGGAATGGCTCGACGCAGCGGCTATAATGTCCCTATCGTGAGTGGGGGTCCCAGTCGGCGCAGGATCCGCCTTTTCGTCCTCCTCTCCGGCGCCCTGATCCTCGCGTCCCTGGTGCCGCTCGCGGTTGCCGAGGCCGTGCTCATCGCCCGCAATCGCCGGACCCTGGAGACGCTCGAGGAGAAGTACCTGACCCGCTCTTCGGCCGCGATCGCCGACCACATCGCCGCCTACTACGCCGCCGCGGGCCAGCAGCTCACCAAGGCGACCGACGCCATCCGCCTTGCCCTCCAGCTGACGGGCAAGGACCCCTTCGGCTCGGCCGACGGCCCGGAGATCCTCGGGTCCCTGCTGAAAGGCCAGGCGCAGCTCGCGGCGCTGCGGGGCGTGAATCTCGAGGGCACGGGCAGCTTCGTGGGGCCCGACCTGCACTCTCCGGAGATGGATTTCGAGTTTCGAAAGGGCTTCGAGACGGCGCGCGACGGGGTGCGCTACGCGGGCAATCCGTTCGCGGTCGGCGAGATCGGGGCCGTGGCGGTCCTCGCGGAGCCGGTCGTCGACGCGAAGGGAAATCGGATCGGAGTCGTCGAGGCCCTGGTGTCCTGGCAGCCGATCGTGCGCGAGTTTCAGGACGAGGCGCGGCGCGAGGTCCGCGCCACGCTCGTGGACCGGAGGGGCCGCATCCTGTTTCCTCCGGCCACCGGCGGCCGCGGCCTGGCGCACCCGTCCTCCCTGGTGGCCGACTTCGTTCGATTCCCCGCGCGTCTGACGCGGTCCGAGACGAGCGCCTCCGGCGCGGTGCTGTCCTCCATCGCCCCGGTCGGGAATCCGCCGTGGGGCGTCCTCGTCGAGCGCGATCGCGACATCGCGTTCGCCTCCGTCGACCGCATGATCCGGGACACGCTGCTTTGGAGCGCCGCCTGCCTGGCGGGCGCGCTGCTGTTCGGCCTTCTGTTCGCGCGGCGCCTCTCGCGGCCGATCGCCCAGCTCGCCGAGTCGACGCGCGCCATAAGCCAGGGCCAGTACGGCACGAGCGTGGAGGTGATGGGCACGGCCGAGATCGCCGATCTGTCGGAGAACTTCAACGTCATGAGCGCCTCGATCCGCGACGCGTTCGAGAAGGTGCAGAAGGCGGCGCGGGAGAACCAGGAACTCTTCCTGTCCTCGATCCGCGCGCTCGCGGCCGCCATCGACGCCAAGGACCCGTACACGCGGGGCCACTCGGAGCGCGTGGCCCGCTACTCCTCCGCGATCGCGAAGGAAATGGGCCTGCCCGCGGACGAAGCGCGCAAGGTGCGGCTCTCGGCGCTCCTGCACGACGTCGGGAAGATCGGCATCGACGACCGGATCATCCGCAAGCCCACCGCGCTGACCGACGAAGAGTTCGAGCTCATGAAGGCGCATCCGGTCAAGGGCGCCGCAATCATGGAGACAATCCCGCAGCTGGCCGATATCATCCCCGGCATGAAGCATCACCATGAGAAGTGGGAGGGCGGTGGCTATCCCGACGGCCTCAAGGGCGAGCAGATCCCGCTGCAGGCGCGGATCGTGGCGGTGGCCGACGCGTTCGACGCCATGACGACGACGCGGCCCTACCAGAAGGCCATGGAAGTGTCTTACGTCCTCGAGCGTCTGCGCGAGATGTCGCAGAAGCGGTTCGACGGCGCGGTGGTCGAGGCGCTCGCGCGCTCGCACTCGAAGGGAGACCTCGTTCCCGGCGACGCCGGGCCGGCTGTCCGTCCGGGACGGGTGGCGGCGCGATGAGGCGGCTTTCGAGCGCCGCCCTGCTCGCCGCGGTGGCTCTTTTCGCGGCCGGGTGTCCGAGGGCGAAGCCCAAGACCTCCGCCGAGCTGCTCTTGAACGAACGCATGGCCCAGGTGCTCCTGCGCGACGGGCGGCCCGCGGAGGCCGAGAAGGCGTTTCGCGACTGTTTGAAAGACGATCCCAAGAACCCGGAAGTTCTCGACGGATTCGGCGTCTCCATGGTGATGCAGGGACGGTACAAGGACGCGCTCGTGCCCCTCGACAAGGCCCTCACGATCTCGCCCGACAATGGCTCCTATCGCAACAACCGCGGCGTGGCGCGGATGGAGCTCGGCCAGTACAAGGGCGCCGAGGAGGATTTCGCGGCGGCCGCGGCCTCGCAGAATCCGGACGACCGCCTTTCGGCGACCATCAACCGCGGCCGGCTCCGGCAGCGGGAGGGCAACTATGCGGCCGCGCAGGAGCAGTTCACGATCGCGATTGCACGCGATCCGAAGTCTTACGCGGCCTTCATCGGGCGGGCGGTCGCGCGGGAGTCGGCGGGGGCCCTGGAGGGGGCGGCGGAGGACTATCTGAACGCCGTGAAGATCGAACCCCAGAGCTCGGAAGCGAACTTGCGGCTCGGAATGGTGCTCGTCTCGCTCCACAAGCCGGACCTGGGCAAGCGCTACCTGCAGCGCGCTGTGGACCTGGATCCCGCTGGTGACACGGGAGCCAGGGCGCGGCTCCTTCTGGAGAACCTGGCGCTGCAGCAGTGACGGACGAGACCAGGAACGACGCTCCGGTCGAGGCGCGAACGCGCGGCGGTTTCTTCGCGAAGGTGCGACGCGGTCTCTTCATGACGCACACCGAGATCCTCGACAAGCTCGGGACCGCGGTGAAGCAGGGCCTGGGCTTCGACGAATCCGTGCTCGAGTCGCTCGAGGAGGCCCTGGTCGCGGCGGACGTGGGGGCGGAGACGGCCGCGGCGCTGGCCGACGCCGTCCGTACGCGCGCCGGGGGCTCGGACCGCAAGGATCTCGCGGCCCTGCGAGCGGTCCTTCTCGACGAGATCGAGAAGCTCCTGGCGTCGGCTCCGAGGCTCGCGGGCCCCGCCGAGGTCCCGCTCCGGGTGGTCTTTCTCGTCGGGGTCAACGGGACGGGCAAGACCACGACAGCCGCCAAGCTCGCGGCGCGGGAGAAGGCGGCCGGCCGAGCGGTGCTGCTCGCGGCCGCCGATACGTTTCGGGCGGGCGCCATCGAGCAGCTCCAGATCTGGGCGGACCGCCTGGAGCTTCCGATCGTGCGCCACCGGGAGGGGGCGGACCCCTCCGCCGTGCTGTTCGACGCGCTGACGGCGGCGAAGGCGCGCGGCGCGCGCACACTCCTCGTGGACACGGCCGGACGCCTGCACACGAAGAAGAACCTCATGGACGAGCTCTCGAAGATGCGGCGCATCGCAGGACGGGAAGTGCCGGGCGCCCCGCACGAGACCCTCCTCGTGCTCGACGCGACGACGGGCTTGAACGGGCTCGTCCAGGCGCGGCGTTTCGTCGAAGTGGCGGGCGCGACCGGCGTCGTTCTGACGAAGCTCGACGGGAGCGCGCGCGGCGGGATCGTCCTGGCGATCTACCGGGAGCTGAAGCTCCCCGTTCTGTACGTGGGGGTCGGAGAAGCCGTGGACGACCTCGTGCCCTTCGACCCTGCCGAGTATGCGAAGGCGCTCCTCGGGGACGATGCCGCCAACTGAGCTCGGCTGGCTCGACCGCGCCTTCGACCTGGCCGATCGGGGCCGGTACTCCGTCTCACCCAACCCCATGGTCGGCGCCGTCGTCGTGCGCGGCGGCCGCGTGGTCTCAGAAGCGTTCCATCGTAAGGCGGGGGGACCCCACGCCGAGGTCACCGCACTGCGACGCGCGGGCCGGGCTGCCCGAGGAGCGGACCTCTACCTGACCCTGGAGCCGTGCGTGCACGAGGGTCGCACGCCCCCGTGCGCCCCTGCGGTCATCGCGGCGGGTGTGCGACGGGTCGTCGTGGCCTCGAGCGACCCGAACCCGATCGTCGAGGGCCGCGGGTTGTCGGCGCTGCGCCGGGCAGG
>JBGPGG010000079.1:0-13963 GCA_041483715.1 Thermoanaerobaculia bacterium | reverse complement strand
AGCAACGAAATTAGGCACACGGTAACAAGGAGGCGCCATGCTGAAGGGATTCCGCGACTTCATCGCCCGGGGCAACGTTCTCGACCTCGCGGTCGGCGTCATCATTGGCGTCGCATTCAGCGGTATCGTGGACTCGCTCGTGAAGGACCTGATCACGCCGATCATCGGGTTGATCGGCGGCACTCCGGACTTTTCGGCGGTCAAGATCGGGCCCGTCGGTCTCGGCAACTTCATCAACGCCGTGATCGCATTCCTTCTGAAGGCCGCCGGTCTCTACTTCCTGATCATCGTCCCGTTCAACCGCTTCGCGGCGAAGACGGCCGCCGTGGCGCCGCCCCCGACGCCCTCGGAGACGTACCTCAAAGAGATCCGGGACTCTCTGGCCAAGCGATAGACCTGTCTGTGCGGCAGTTTCTATGCATTTCCCTGATCCTGCCGCTGTTGGCGTGCGCCGGCGGGCAGAAACCCCCGGCGGTTCCCCCGCCGGAGGCGCCGACGGCCACGGCCGTACCCTCGCCCACCGCGGCGCCGTCCGCCCCGATCTCCGCCGGCCAGTTGACCGGCAGCTGGGGCCGCACGATCCGGAGCGGAATCGCCGAGGGCTTCCTGCTCGACGCGGACGGCCGTTTCGCCCTCGTCGGGATCTTCAGCATGGACGGCGTCGCCTGGAGACTCGAGGGCGACACTCTCATCCTCTCGACGAGCACCGAGCGCTACCCCGACGGAGAGGAGAGCCGGCTCCACATCGACGACCTCACGCTGACGCACCTCGTCCTCTCCGGGAAGGACTACCTGGCCGGATCGTGGGAGCGCAGTGACTTCAAGAATGTCACCGGCACGGTCACCTACGGGCAGCGCATCGCCCTGACACCGGAGGCCGTCGTCCAGGTCGAGCTGCGCGATGTCTCCCGGCAGGACGCCGAGGCCCCGCTGCTCGCCCGGCGGTTGGTCCGCAAGCCCGGGCAGGTCCCCATCGCGTTCACGCTCGACTACGATCCCTCCCTGATCGAGAAGGGCCACGCCTACGCCGTTTCCGCGCGCATCTCCGACCGCGGCCAACTCCAGTTCGTCACCGACACGCGGGTTCCGGTCCTCACCAGCACAGCGCCAACTCCCGTCGAGATCGTCGTCGTTCCGGTGCGGTAGGAAAGCTTACCCTCACCCTCTCCTCTCCCGGCGGGAGAGGGTTGGGGTGAGGGGCGCCCTGTCAGCTCGAGAAACTGATCCCGAGCGCGTCGAGAACTTTCAGCAGCGCGCCGGGTCTGCGGCCCGCGTCCACCCTGCGCAGCGAGCGCGTGACCGCGGAGACGGCCAGGCGCCGGAGCGGCTCGGGCGGGAACGGAAACGGCTTGCGCCGCACCATGGAGAGCTCGAGCAGCGGGCTCTTCCGGTCGAGCGCGAGGTGCGCGAGGATCTTCCCCGCGACCCGCGTCGAGCCGATCCCGTGGCCCGTGTATCCGAGCCCGTACGACAGGCGGCCCCCGATCGTGCCGAAGAACGGGGTCAGGCGCGTCGTCGAGGCGATCGGGCCGCCCCAGGCGTAGGGAAACCGCAACTCGGAAAGCTGCGGGAAGTGGCGGCGGAAGCTCTCCCGCAGCGCGGCGTAGTGCCCCTCCGAATGGTCGCAGGAGGCATCCACGCGATTTCCCGGGTAGTAGGCCGCCTCACTCGTGCCCCAGAGGATCCGATCGTCCGCCGTGAGGCGGTAGTAGTTGAAGAACGTGCGCCCATCGACCACGCCCTGCCTCCCCTTCCAGCCGATCGCCGCGCGCTGCGCGGGCGTGAGGGGATTGCTGACGAGGATGTAGTCGTAGAGCGGCAGGAACCGCGTCGCCAGGCGCGGGAACAAATGGTGCGAGTACGCATTCGTCGCGAGGACGACCCGGCGCGCGCGCACGCTCCCGCCCGGCGTCTCGACGACGACGCGATCGGCCGGGAATCGGAAGCCCCGCACCGCCGTGCCTTCGTGCACCCGCACACCGCGGCGAATCGCTTCCGCCCGCAGCCCCTCGACGAGCCGGACCGGATCGACCAGCGCGTTGCGCGGGGCTTCCAGCGCGCCGAGGTAGAGCGGGCTCGCGAGCTCGGCCTGCGTCTGCCCGCGCGAGAGGATCTTCCATCCCGGCGAGCCCACGCGCTCGGCTGCCAGGCGGGAGGCCTCGAGCGCCTCGACGTGCGCCGGTGTGAGCGCAACGGTCAGCTGCCCCGGCCGCTCGAAGCCGGCGTCGATCGACCGCCCGCACAGGAACCGCTCCATCTCTTCCAGGTTCTCCCGGCCGATCCTGGCGAGCTCCCTCGCTTCGTCGAGCCCGAAGTGTGTGATCGCGAGCTCGTGCGAGTGGTCGATCGTCTCGCCGACGATGCCGGCATTGCGTCCGCTCGCGCCGTATCCGGCGACGCTCTTCTCGATGACGCAAACGGAGAGCGAGGGCTCGAGCTCCCTGAGAAAGAGCGCGGTCCAGAGCCCCGTGAAGCCCGCGCCGACGACGGCGACATCCGCCTCGACCTGGCCCGCGAGCGGCTCAACTGCGCGCGGAGACCGCGCGGCCATCCAGTAGCAGGACCGTTCGATTGGAGGAAACGACAAGGGACGGCCTAAAGCCCGTGCTCCTTGCAGACCTGCTGGAGCGAGCTCTCGAGCGCGTTCAAGAACCGGTCGAGCTCCGGATACGTGATGACGAGCGGTGGCTCGACGCGGAGCACCTGGGCGTTGATGTAGGTTCCCGAGATCAGGATCCCGCGGCCGAAGAGGGCCTTCGCAACCTCGTAGCCGAGATCGTGGCTCGTGAATTCCATGCCGAGCATGAGGCCGCGCCCGCGGGCGCCCTTCATGACCTTCGGGTGCTTGTTGGCCAGCCCGTTCAGGAGCGGGAGCAGGTACTCGCCCTTCTCGCCGGCCTGCTTCGGGAGGTCCTCCTCGAGCAGGACGTTGATCGTCGCGATCGCCGCGGCGCTGCACACGGGATTGCCGCCGAAGGTCGTCGTGTGGAGGAACGGGTTCTCGATGTACTTCTCCCAGGTCTTCGGTGTCCCCACGCAGGCGCCGATGGGCATCACACCGCCGCCGAAACCCTTGCCGAGCGCCATCAGATCCGGGACGACACCGTCGTGTTCGCAGCAGAACATCTTGCCGCTTCTGCCCATGCCGCTCTGCACCTCGTCGAACACGAGCACCGCGCCGTACTTGTCGCAGATCTCCCGCGCCGCGGCGAGGTACCCCGGAGGGGCCACGTTGATCCCCCCCTCGCCCTGGATCGGCTCGATCACGACCGCGGCAACCCTGTCGCCCGAGAAGTCGCCGCTCGCGACGATCATCCTCAGCGCGTCCACGTCGCCGAACGGCACGTGGGTCCACCGCTTCAAGGGCAGGAACGGCTCGCGGAAGACCGCTTTCGACGTACCGCCGAGCGCGCCCAGAGACTTGCCGTGGAAAGCGCCAATCGTGCCGACGAAGTGATGCCGGCCCGTCGTCAGGATCGCCATCTTGAGACACGCCTCGATCGACTCGGTGCCGGAGTTGGTGAAGAACGAGTACTGGAGATCCCCCGGCGTGATCATCGCCACCAGGTGCGCGAGGTACGTCCGCAGCGGATCGATGAGCTCCTGGGAGTGGATGGCCTGCTTGTCGAGCTGCTCCTTGACGGCCTTCAGGACCTTCGGATGCCGGTGCCCGGTCACGTAAATGCCGAAGCCCCCGAGCATGTCGAGGAACTCTTTGCCCTTGATGTCCCGGAAGACCGAGCCCTCGTCCTGCCATTCGACGGCCGTGTAGTCCGTGCTCACGGACTTGCGGTATTCGAGGAAGGTCGGGTTGACGTAGTCGGTCCAGTAGCGCACCGACTCGGATATGACGCGGTCCTGCTCGGGAGGTGTCAGGCTCTTCTTGCCGATCAGGTCGAGCACGAACGCGGATTCCTCGCGCGCGCCCTTCAGATTCTGAGACATCGGGTCTTCTCCTGCGTTGGATTTCCGGGAGGCTTCGAGCGCCCGAGCGGCCATCCTAACCCAACAGGGCGCTCACTTCCGCCGCCGCGCGCTCCCCGGATCGGATCGCGCCCTCGATGTATCCCGACCACACGGGCGAGGTTTCCGTACCTGCCCAGTGAATCCTTCCGAAGGGCGCGCGCAGCGCCGGACCCAGAGTCGTGAGCACGCCAGGACCCATGTTCGCGCCGTAGCATCCCCGCGTCCACGGCTCGGAGGGCCAGTCGTTATCCACGTAGTCGATCGGGTCCGCGCCTTCTGGTCCGAGCAGCTCGGCGACGCGCGCGACGATCACTTTGCGACGCTCCTCCATCGGCCGGCCCGTCCACTCGAGCGCCGACCGCGCCTCGAAGAAGCCCACGAGGAGGCCCAGGCCGGCGTCGGGTGGAGACGCATCGAAGAATCCGTCGGTCGGGGGCCGGTCGCTCGTCACGAGCGCGCTGAGCCCTCGCCGGCGCCAGAATGGCTCCTTGTACGCCACCCAGTACTTGATGACGGAGCCCATCGGCGAGCGCTGCGTGAGCGCGTCGCGGCGAGGAGGGACCGGGGGATCGTATGCGATGCGGCCCGAGAGCGGCAGCGGGACCGCGACGATCACGCGGCCGGCCCGCCACTGCCCGGCCATCGACGTGACCGTCACGCCCGAGGAGGCCTGGACGATCGCGGACACGGGCGCCTCGAGCACGAGGCTGTCATGGAGGTCCGCTCCCATGCGCCCCGCGAGCTGGTGCATGCTTCCGGGAACGTGGAACGCCTGGGCGGCATCGGTCTCGCCCCAGAGCTCCTCGAGGCTGTTGCCCGAGTGCACGTAGGACAGAAAGAAGAGGAGCGAAAGCTCCTCCGGTTCGACCGTGAAGAGCCCCTGGACCATGAGCTGCATCATGCCTCGGGCGGCGGGGTTTCGGACCTCCGTTCGGATCCATTCGTCCATCGTGACGCGGTCCCATTCCTTCGCCGTGGGAGCATTCCAGGGCTCTTCGAGCGGGACCTGCGCGACCAGCGCCCGGACCTTCGCGAACACGCGATTGAGCGCGGCCTCGTCCGCCGCTCCGAGGCCCATGGCCTCGCCCTCACCGAAGTACCGCCGCCCCCCCAGCTCGGTGATGCCGCGGCCCTTGACGTACTGCGGCGTGGTCCGGATGCCGTACTCCCGCAGGAGCGCCAGCAGGCGCGTCTGGCTCGGCCCAACCCACTGGCCGCCGAGGTCCACGGTCTGGCCGGCGAGCCTACCGGCCTTGACCCGGCCGCCGACGCGATCGCGGGCGTCGAGGACCACGACCTCGCGGCCTGCGGCAGCCAGAATGCGAGCGGCCGTGAGCCCCGCGAAGCCCGCGCCCACGACGATCACGTCGGCCGACCGCGTCCCTTCGGGCACACGCAGGGTCGCGCCGCGCGCCTGGCCGTGAAGGACGGTTCCTGCGGCTCCGGCGCCGAGGATCTTGATCGCATCGCGACGCGTGAAACCGTCGCGGCGACTCATGCGCGCCGGCCTCGGGGAATCAGGAGCACCCCGATGACGATCGTCGCCAGTGTCTCCGCCCCGAGGATGAGCCCCTCGCGCAACGGCGCCTGGCTCGTCGGCGATGGCGCGAAAAAGAGGGCGCTCGCGCCAGCGATGTAGAGCGTGCAGACGACCGACGCGATCCAGGCCATCCCCTCGCCGCCGGGCACCCGGTACGGCCGGGGCTGCTGCGCCTGCCGCCGGCGCAGAACGAGGAAAGCCGGAAAAACGAGGAGGTAGCAGAGCAGCAGACAGAGGCCCGAGAGCTTGAAGGTCATCCAGAAGATGTTCGACTGGCTGTCGGACAACAGTGCATTCCCGACGAGCAGGGCCGTGGAGACGAAGCCCATCGCGATGAAGGCCACGTGCGGCGTGTGGAACCGGGGATGCAGGCGGCCAAGCGCCGCCGGCAGCACGCCTTCCTCTGCGGCGACCGCGGCCACGCGGTTGGCGCCGAGGCTCCAGGTGACGATGTTCGCCACGCACGCATAGAGGAATCCGATCCCGAGCAGGAGCACGGCCGTGTTCCCCGCCGCGCCGAAGAGCCCGCCGAGAACCGCGAGGGCGTCCCAGGTCCCCGTCACGATCGACAGTTTCGCGACCGGCACGGCGAGCAGGATGCCGGCGACGCCGAGCGCGTACACGACCGCGATGACGCCGCCCGAAAGCAGGATCACGCCCGGCACGTCGCGCTTCGGGTTTCTCATCTCCGCGCCGGCCGAGCTCATCAGCTCGAAGCCGAACGTGCTGTAGAGGAGCGCCGGCAGGTAGGCCACCGAGTCGTTCCACCGCGGCAGGAAGCTCGACAGTGAAAAGTCGTTGGCGGGATGGCGGCCGAGCAGGACCGACCCAATGCCGAGCGCCCCGAGCGCAAGAAAGATGAGCACCTTCACGACCGCGCCGAAGTTCGGGATCCACTTCGAGACCTCGAGCCGCACGACACCGAGGCCCACGGTCAGCCACGTGAGCACGATCGCGATGCCGGCTTCCTGCCAGGTCGAGCGCTTGTGGAGAAAGATCTCCTCGAACGTTCCCGCGAAGATCAGATAGACCGAGGGGATCCAGTAGGCGTTGTTGATCCAGTAGAGCCAGGCCACCATGGAGCCCGCCCGCGGCCCGAACGCCTCGCGCACCCAGATGTAGACGCCGCCTTCCCCCGGCCAGGCCGCGCCGAGCTCCGCCGTGATCAGCCCGTACGGGATGAAAAAGACGACCATGGTGATCGCCCACCAGGAGAACCAGGCCACGCCCATGGAGGCCGCCGACGCGAGGGTGTCGATCGTCAGAATGGCGCAGACGGAGAAGAGCACAAGGTCCGTGCGCCCGAGGACACGCTCGAGCACCCGGGAGGCCCCGTGGGGGTCCGGAGCTGTCGTCGCGTCCTGGCTGACTCGTTCCATTCAGGCCCCCGACTCTTGCAGGACAATACCACCGCAAAGCTCACTCCCACAATCACTTCCGGCCGCGCCATGGCCGGCCGTCTGGAGACTTTCCGAGCCCGCGTGGTAGGCTCTGGTCTCTTCGCTTCACCCGACCCGGATGCTTCAAATCATGTCTTCGATCAGCCTTAAGACCGCCCTTCCGGGACCCCGCTCGGTCGAGCTCGGGGCCCGGCGCAATGCTGCGGTCCCCCGGGGGATCGGCCACTCGACCCCGATTTACGCCGCGAGCGCCCGGGGGGCCCTCCTGACCGACGTGGACGGCAACGTCCTGCTCGATTTCGCGGGCGGCATCGGGACGTTGAACGCCGGCCACGCAAACCCCGAGGTCCTCCGGGCCGCCGCCGCCCAGCTCGAGAAATTCACGCACACCTGCTTCAGCGTGGCCCCCTACGAGGGCTACGTCGCGCTGGCCGAGAAGCTCAACTCGATCACCCCGGGCGCCTTCCCCAAAAAGACCATGCTCGCCAACAGCGGCGCCGAGGCCGTGGAGAACGCCGTCAAGATCGCCCGCCACGCCACGGGCCGCGAGGCCGTCGTCGTCTTCGAGCACGCCTTCCACGGGCGCACGCTGCTGACGATGAGCATGACGAGCAAGGTCCAGCCCTACAAATTCGGGTTCGGCCCCTTCGCCGCCGAGGTTTACCGGCTCCCCTTCCCCTACGAGTACCGGGGTCACTACGCCGGACCCGCCGCCGCGGCGGCCGCCCTCGAGGAGTTCTTCAAGACGCAGGTCGCGGCCGAGAAGGTTGCCTGCGTCGTCATCGAGCTCGTCCTCGGCGAAGGCGGATTCGTCGTCGCGCCGCCCGAGTACGTGGCAACGCTCGCGCGGCTCTGCAAGGAGCACGGCATCCTGCTCGTCGCCGACGAGGTGCAGACGGGATTCGGGCGCACCGGCAGGATGTTCGCCTGCGAACACTACGGCCTGGAGCCCGATCTGATCACGCTCGCCAAGTCGCTCGGCGGCGGATTCCCGATCTCCGCCGTGACGGGGCGCGCCGAGATCATGGACAGCGCGCAGGTCGGCGGCCTCGGCGGCACTTACGCCGGAAACCCGGTGGCCTGCGCCGCCGCGCTGGCGGCCATCGACTTCCTCGAGAGGAACCGGATTCCCGAGCGCGCCGCGGCGATCGGCCGTACCGTCGAGCAGCGCTTCCGCGGATTCGTCGAGCGCTTCCCATTCGTCGGCGACGCCCGCGGCCTCGGAGCCATGCGCGCCCTCGAGCTCGTCAAGGACAAGACGACGAAGGAACCCGACAAGGACCGCACCGACCGCGTCATCCGGAATGGCTACGAGAACGGGCTCATCCTGGTCGGCGCGGGAACCTACGGCAACATCATTCGCACCCTCATGCCGCTCGTCGTCACCGACGACGAGCTCCGCGAGGGGCTGGACGTGCTCGAACATGCGCTCGCAAAAGCCTAGACGCCACCTCTTCTGCGTCGGAGACTCTTAGCCGCTCCCCATTGCGCGCGGCCGAGACGAAGTTTGGAACACAACGGGGAAAACACATGGGCACGCAGGAACTGACGACCGGATCCCAGGGGACGCGCATGAACACTCAGGAACTCATCGCCGAATCGCAGAGGTGGCTCGACATCATCTCCGCGAAGGAGCTTTCGCAGGAGCAGAGGGACAAAATCGAGCACGACACCGTCGACAACTTTTCCTTCTATTACAACCGGGGCTACCTCGAGTACCGCAAGTCGGTCATCGAGATGCGGGAGAACCCGGCCCTCGAGTGGGTCGGCGAGGGCTCGACGTTTCAGGATCTCTCGGGCCGCACGTACATCGACTGCCTCGGCGGATTCGGGATCTACAGCGCCGGCATCCGCCATCCCAAGATCGTGAAGGCCGTCGCCGATCAGCTCCAGCGCATGCCGCTCTCGTCGCAGGAGCTGCTCGACCCGCTGCGCGGGGCGCTCGCGGAGCTCCTCGGCGAGATCACGCCGGGCGACCTGCAGTACTCGTTCTTCATCAACAACGGCACCGACGCCGTCGAGGGTGCGATCAAGCTCGCTCGCATCTTCACGGGCCGCACGAACTTCATCAGCTCGATCCGCGGATTCCACGGGAAGAGCTGCGGTTCGCTGTCGCTGCTCGGCAAGTGGGAGTACCGAGAGCCGTTCCTGCCGCTCCTGCCCGGCATCCACTTCGTCGAGTTCGGCGACGCGGACGCCGTCATCGAGGAGCTCTACAAGGCCGACGCCACGGGCAAGGGCGTCGCGGGCGTCATCATGGAGCCCATCCAGGGCGAGGCCGGAGCGATCGTCCCGCCCGACGACTTCTGGCCGCGCATCCGCAAGGCCTGCGACGAGTACGGGGCGCTCCTGATCGCCGACGAGGTCCAGACCGGGCTCGGGCGCACGGGCAAGCTCTTCGGCGTGGACCACTGGAACGTCGTGCCCGACATCATGTGTCTCGGCAAGGCGATCGGCGGGGGCGTGATGCCCCTCTCGGCCTTCATCTCGACGCCGAAGATCTGGAACGTGCTCGAAACAAACCCCTTCATCCACTCCTCGACCTTCGGCGGAAATCCGCTCGCCTGCGCCGCCGGCATCGCGGCGATCAACGTGACGCTCGAAGAAGACCTTTCGGGGCAGGCTGCGCGCAAAGGCAAGCACCTCCTCGCCCAGCTCATCCGCCTCAAGATGCGCTTCGACCGCCTCATCCAGCGCGTCGGCGGAAAGGGTCTGCTCCTCGGGATCGAGTTCGTCAACACGGAAATCGGCTACAAGGTCGTCGCCGGCCTCTTCCGCCGCGGCATCCTGGTGGCCGGAACGCTGACGAATTCCAAAGTCGTCCGCATCGAGCCAGCGCTCAACATCCCGGATAAGCTCATCGGCGAGGTCCTCGGCGCCCTCGAGGAGACGCTCAAGGAAGTCGACGACACGACGCCCGACATCAAGGCCGACGAGGACTGAAGGCCACGATGAAGATCGCGATCCTCGGCGCCGCCGGCGCCATGGCCCAGGTCGTCCTGCGCGATCTGCTCGAGTTCGTTCCGGACGTGGAGATCACCGCGGCGGACCGGAAGCCGATCGCGCATGGCGACCCGCGCGTGCGGCCGGCGACGTTCGACGCGCGGGACCAGGCAGCCACGGCCCGCCTGCTCGAGGGGCATGACGCGGTCCTGAACTGCGTCACCTACTACTTCAACGTTCCCATCATGCGGGCGGCGTTGGCGGCTCGCGTTCCGTACTCGGACCTCGGCGGCCTGTACCACGGCTCGCTCCAGCAGTTCGCGCTGCACGAGGACTTCGTACGCGCGGGCGTGCCGGCCCTGCTCGGCATGGGCTCGACGCCCGGCATCACCAACGTCATGGCCGGCGCCCTCTCCCGCGGTCTCGATACGATCAAGGCGGTGCACGTCCGCGTCGGCTGCATCGATCGCGGCGCCTCTGGCCCGCTCCCGGTGCCGTACGCCCTCGACACGGTGATCGACGAGTTCTCACTCGAGCCGATGGTCTTCCGCAACGGCCGTCCCGCCGCAGTGCCGCCGATGAGCGGGCGCGAGACGATCGAGTTCCCGCAGCCCGTCGGGCGCGCAGAGGCGCTCTACACGCTCCACTCCGAAGTCGCCATGTTTCCCCGCTCTTTCCCGGGCCTGCGCGAGGCGAGCTTCAAGGTCGCCTTCGAGCCCGCGTTCACCGAGAAGATCCGCTTCCTCGTCGAGCTCGGGTTCGCGTCCCGCGAGAAGATCGGGGGCAAGCTCTCGCCCCGCGAAGTGCTGCTGGAGCTCGCGGCCCGGCAGACCGTACCGGCCAGCGAGCCGAACGACTGCGACGCCCTGCGGGTCGACCTGACCGGCCAGAAGGATGGCCTCGCGGTCACGCGCCGCGCCGAAATGATCGTCCGGCCCCATTCCGCGTGGAAGGTCGCCGCCGGAAGCCTCGATACGGGCGTCCCCCTCTCCATCGCCGGTCAGTTGCTCGGCAGCCGCACGATCCGCACGCCCGGCGTCCTGTGCCCCGAGACGGCGGTGCCGGGCGAGCTCTTCTTCGAAATGCTCGAGCGCCGCCAGATGCGCGCCCGCTGGAGCTGACCCGGACCCCCATCCTTCCGAAAGGACCCGACGTGCCCATCGCATCCATCAACCCCGCGACCGGCGAAACCCTCCGCACCTTCGAAGCGCTCTCGGAAGCCGAGATCGAGCGCCGCCTCGCTCTTGCCTCGAGCCTCTTCCCCCGCTGGCGGACGGTCTCCTTCTCCGAGCGCGCGGGCCGGCTGCTGCGTGCGGCGGAGATCCTCGAGTCCCGCAAGCAGGAGTGGGGGCGGATCATGACGCTCGAGATGGGCAAGCCCATCGGGGCCGCCATCGCCGAGGCCGAGAAGTGCGCGTGGGTCTGCCGCTTCTACGCGGAGCAGGCCGAGCAGTTCCTCGCCGACGAACCGGTCGCGACCGACGCGAGCTCGAGCTTCGTCCGCTACGACCCGCTCGGGCCCGTGCTCGCGATCATGCCGTGGAACTTCCCGTTCTGGCAGGTGTTCCGCTTCGCCGCGCCGGCCCTCATGGCGGGCAACGTCGGCCTGCTCAAGCACGCCTCAAACGTTCCGCAGTGCGCCCTCGCCATCGAAGACATCTTCCGGCAGGCCGGGTATCCCGAAGGGGCCTTCCAGACGCTCCTCGTCGGCGCCGAGCGCGTCGGTGCTCTGATCGAGGACCCGCGCATCGCAGCCGTCACGCTCACGGGCAGCGAAGGCGCCGGGGTCAGCGTCGGCCGCACCGCGGGAGGGGAGCTCAAGAAGACCGTACTGGAGCTCGGCGGGAGCGACCCCTTCATCGTGATGCCGAGCGCCGACGTCGCCGCAGCCGCCGCAACCGCGGTGAAGGCGCGGACGATCAACAACGGCCAGTCCTGCATCGCCGCCAAGCGCTTCATCGTGCACGAAGAGGTCGCCGCCGAGTTCGAGCGGATCTTCGTCGAGCGCATGGCCGCCCTCAAGGTCGGCGACCCCGCGGATTCGTCGGTCGAGATCGGCCCGCTCGCGACGCCGTCGATCGCCGCGGAAGTCGACGACCTCGTGCGCAAGAGCATCGCCGCGGGAGCAATACTGCGCCTCGGCGGCAAGCGCCTCGAGGGCCCCGGTAACTTCTACCTCCCGACCGTCCTCGTGGACGTCCCTCCCGACAGCCCCGCGGCCGTCGAAGAGATCTTCGGCCCCGTTGCGAGTCTCTTCCGAGTTCGAAGCCTGGACGAGGCGATCGCGCTCGCGAATCGGACGCGCTTCGGCCTCGGGGCCTCCGCATGGACCCGCGACAAGGCCGAAAAGGAGCGCCTCGTCCGCGGCATTGAAGCCGGCGCCGTCTTCATCAACGGCATGGTCAAAAGCGACCCGCGCCTGCCCTTCGGCGGGATCAAGAAATCCGGTTTCGGCCGCGAGCTCGCCCTCCACGGCATCCGGGAGTTCGTGAACGTGAAAGCGGTCTGGGTGGCGTAGGGGTCAGGTCTGAAAACTTCGGACTTTGAGGCCGAGACGTGCAAAAGCACCGGAGCGTTCTCAAAGTCAGAAGTTTTCAGACCTGACCCCATTCCCTAGCCCGGCAAAAAGCTCGACCCCACCGTCTGCGCGATCCGCGCCATGACGTGCTTGACCTGGGTGTAGTCCTCGATGGCGTACATGGACATGTCCTTGCCGTAGCCGGACTGCTTGTAGCCGCCGTGGGGCATCTCGGAGACGAGCGGCAGGTGGTCATTGATCCAGACCGTGCCGAACCGCAGTTTCCGCGCGGCGTTCAACGCCCGGTTCACGTTGGTCGTCCACACCGAGGCCGAGAGGCCGTAGTCCACGTCGTTGGCCCAGCGGATCGCCTCGTCGTCGCCCTTGAAGCGCGTGACGGTGATGACGGGCCCGAAGATCTCCTTCTTGACGATCTCATCAGTCTGCCGCGCATCCGCCACGATGGTGGGCTCGAACCAGAAGCCCTTGCCCTCTCCGGCCGCGCCGCCGGTCAACACCCGGATGTGCCCGGTCGCCTTCGCGCGATCGAGGAACCCGCCGACGCGCTTGCGGTGCTCGGCCGAGATGACCGGCCCCATGCTCGTGTTCTCGTCCTTGATGTCGCCCACCTGGAGCGACTCGACGGCCGGGACGAGATCGGAGAGGAGCTTGTCGTAGATGCGGTCGCTGGCGTAGATCCGGCAGGCCGCGGTGCAGTCCTGTCCGCTGTTGGCAAAGCCTGCGACCTTGATGCCGGGGATGACGAGATCCATGTCCGCGTCGTCGAAAATCAGGACGGGCGCCTTGCCGCCGAGCTCGAGGTGGACCTTCTTCAGCGACGCGGCCGCCGTGCGCGCGATTTCCTTGCCCGTCGCGACATCGCCCGTCAGCGAGACCATGTTCACCTTCGGATGCCGCACGATCCCCGCCCCGACGGGCTCGCCGTGGCCGGTGATGACGTTCAGGACCCCCGGCGGAAGGATGTCGCCGGCGAGCTCCATGAGCCGCAGCGACGTCAGCGGCGTCTGCTCCGAGGGTTTGAGAACGACGGTGTTCCCCGCGGCCAGCGCGGGCCCGACCTTCCAGACCGCCATCATGAGCGGGTAGTTCCAGGGCGCGATCGACCCGACCACGCCGATCGGCTCGCGCCGGATCATGCTGGTGTAGCCGGCGAGGTATTCGCCCGCGGCCTTGCCCTCCATGCACCGGCAGGCGCCCGCGAAGAACCGGAGGTTGTCCACCATGAACGGCACTTCCGAGCGCGCGAGGCCGATCGGCTTGCCCACGTTGTCGGCCTCGAGGACCGCGAGCTCCTCCGCGTTCTGCTCGATCCTGTCCGCCAGTTTCAGGAGCATGAGGCTGCGCTCGCCCGGGGTCGTCTCCTGCCACTTCTCGAAAGCCGCGGCGGCGGCGTCCACCGCGCGGTCCACGTCCTTCTCGCCGCACCTGGGCACGCGGCCGATGACCTCCTCGTTGACCGGGCTGATGATCGGCTCGTCCTGGCCCTCGACGGCGTCCACCATCTGGCCGTTGACGAAGTTCTTGTAGCTCTTCATGAAGTCGCGGCTCCTTTCGAGAGGTCAGGTCTGAAAACTT
>JBGPGG010000078.1:0-14266 GCA_041483715.1 Thermoanaerobaculia bacterium | reverse complement strand
CGGAGGCCACATCCTCGAAGACCGTCGTATTGAGCGAATACACGATGCTCTGCCCCCGGCGCTCCGAACGAATCAGGTCGGCCGACTTGAGCACGCCGTAGTGGTGCGAGAGCGAGGCCATCGAGATCGGAAACTCCCCGGCGATCTCTCCGGCGCTGCGCGAGCCCGCTTTCAGGATGGCGAGGATCCGCCGCCGGTTTGGGTCGGCGAGGGCTCGGAAAACTTGTTCGGATCGGAGCATTTGATATTTAGCCTAACATCTAAATATACGCTGTCAAATCGGTAAGGTTTTCTGCGTCTAACCTTTTTACCAACTGTCATTTAGACCTTCATCCGACGGCGGTTACTCGGACCGTCCGCTCCCGCGGCCCATCGAGCTCGATCAGGAAGATCCCCTGCCACCGGCCGAGTACCGGGCGGCCCCTTTCGCACGGAACGAGGCATGAAACGCCGATCGCCTCGGAAAGAAAGTGCGCGGCCGAGTTCCCTTCGCCGTGATCGAAGCGCACGTCCGGCACCCACGCCGCAAGCGCCCGCTCGAGGTCGCCCGTGACGTCCGGGTCCCACGCTTCGCCCACCGTGACGGCCGCCGTGGTGTGCGGCACCGAGACGAGCAGCGCCGCGGCGTTTTCGCCGAGCGACTCGGCGAGCCGGGCGACGTCCTTCGTGATGTCGCGCCGCTCGATCGCGCGCGAAGTCCGAACGACAAACTCGGCGGCACCGCCCATCTGCGGAGTCTACGGCGATATTCTCTCGATCGGGCCAAGGGCCCGAGCAGGCCGCTGAAAAAGGGTGTGGGATGGCGTTACGAGCGCCGCTGAGTCAGATGCAAGGAAGCGCGACGACGGCGATGCCTTCGCATCGCCGAGGAGCGATGACGCCGCAGATGGCCCCGCGCCGCCGTAACGACGCCCGCATCCATTTTTCAGCAGCCTGCTAGCCCCTCATGGACAGCGTTCGACCTCGCCGCCGCGGCCTCGTGCCGGCCCTCTTTCTCGCCGCCCTCCTACTCTACGCAGCCTGGCCGTGGCTCCCCTTCTCGCGCGAGGTCGCCACACCCCCCACGATCGTTTTCTACGGCTTCAGCATCCTCGCGGACGTCTGCCAGGAGGGCATTTTCCCCGCGTTTCAGAAAATGTGGGCGGCGGAGGGCCACGGCCCCGTCGAATTCGTGAGCTCCTTCGGCGGATCGGGCACCGTGACGAATCAGGTGATCCTCGGAGTGCCCGCCCAGGTCGTTCTGCTCTCGCTCGAGAGCGACGCCGAGCGGCTCGCGGACGCAGGCACCATCGCGCGGGACAGCTGGAAGCGCCTGCCGCAGGGCGGCGTCGTGAACCTCACTCCTTTCGTCATCCTCGTGCGCCCGGGCAATCCGCTCGGCATCCGGGACTTCTCGGACCTGACCCGCCCCGGAGTGCGCATCGTGCATCCGGACCCGATGACGTCGGGAGGCGCCAACTGGGCGATCGTCGCCGAGTACGGGTCGGGCGCGCGGGCAACGCCGGGCGGCCCGGCCGCGGGCGAGGCGATGCTGGCGGGAGTGTGGACGAACGTCGTCGCGCAGGCGCCCTCCGCCCGCGCCGCGCGGACGCAATTCGAGAACGGCTTCGGAGACGCGCTCATCACCTACGAGCAGGAGGCCGTTTATGACCGTGGACGCGGCCGCCTCGACGCCGACGTCGCGTACCCGCAGAGGACCATCCTCTCGGAGCACACGCTCGTCGTGGTCGACCGCAACATCCGGCCCCGGGAGCGGAAGCTCATCGAGCGGTTCGTGCAGTATCTGTGGAGCGACGAGGCGCAGAGGATCTTCGTGAAGTTCGGCTTCCGCAGCGCGACGGAGTCCCTCAACGCCGCCAACCCCGCCTTCGGCAGGATCTTCGACCCTTTTCGCATCGCGGATTTCGGCGGCTGGCGCGAGGCCCGGCGTGAGATCGTCGATCGTATCTGGAAACAACGCGTCATGAAGCAGGACGCCGGGCGATGAGCGCGACAGCGCTGAAGGCGGCCCGACGTCGCGGGGGACGCGCCGCGCTCCCGGTGGGGATCGTGCTGCTCGTCCTGCTGCCCCTCATCCTCATGCCCCTGGCGGCGATCTTCGTGTTCGCCTTCCGCGGCGGCGCCGCGGATTTCGTCAAGGTCCTCGCCTCGCCGGAAGCTCAGTTCTCGCTGCGCTTCAGCCTCCTGATCGCCTTTGCGACGGCCGCCATCAACGCCGTCCTCGGCACCTTCACGGCATACGTTCTTTCGCGCTACCGCTTCCGCGGCGAGCGGCCGCTCGGGATCCTCGTCAACCTTCCGGTCGCGATCCCGACGGTCGTCGTCGGCACTTCCCTGCTGCTCCTGTGGGGTCCGATCGGCCTGCTCGGCCGCCTGCTCGAGCCGCTCGGCATCCAGCCCATGTTCGCGCCCGCGGGCGTGCTGCTCGCCCACCTCTTCGTGACGTTTCCGTACATGCTGGGCGCGGTCAAGCCCGTGCTCGACGAGATCGAGGGCACCTACGAGGAGGCGGCCTACACGATCGGAGCCAACCGCTGGCAGACCTTCCGCTGGGTCATCCTGCCGGCGCTGCGCGGCGGCCTGTTCTCCGGCGTGCTCCTGACGTTTGCGCACTCGCTCGGCGAGTTCGGCGCGACGGTTCTCGTATCGGGCAACCTCCGTCTGCGCACTCAGACGGCTCCCCTCTACATTTTCGCGCAGTTCGAAGCAGGCAACGTCGCCGCGGCCAATGCCGTGGCCGCGGTGCTGGCGACGCTGTCGTTCTTCATCTTCTTCTTCCTGCTGCGCTACACGGTGCGGCGCGGGCGCTGACGCCATGTCGATCACCCTCGACAACGTGACGAAGCGCTACGCCGACCAGGTCACGGTCGACCGCGTCAGCCTCGAGGTCGAGACAGGCGAGCTCTTCGTACTGCTCGGAGCGTCGGGGAGCGGCAAGAGCACGATCCTGCGCCTGATCGCCGGCCTCGTCCTGCCGGACGAGGGGGTGATCCGGCTCGCCGGGCGCGACGTGACGCACCTCGCGCCACAGAAGCGCGACGTGGGGTTCGTTTTCCAGAACTACTCGATCTTCCGGCACATGACGGTGGCCCGGAACATCGAGTTCGGGCTGCGCATCCGCGGGGTGGCGAAGGCCGAGCGCCGCGAGCGGCGCGAAGAGCTGCTCGACCTCGTCGGACTCGGGGGGCTCGGCAACCGTTACGAGAGCCAACTCTCCGGCGGCCAGCAGCAGCGCGTCGCGCTCGCTCGCGCCCTCGCCTACCGGCCCGGGGTGCTGCTCCTCGACGAGCCGTTCGGAGCGCTCGACGTCAAGATCCGCGCGCAGCTGCGCCAGAGCCTGAAGGAAATCCAGAAGGCCCTCGGTGTCACGACGATCCTCGTGACGCATGACCAGGAAGAAGCCTTCGAGCTCGGGCACCGCATCGGCGTCGTGGACCGGGGCCGCCTGCTCGAGGTGGACGCCCCCGACCGCCTGTACGAGAGTCCGCGCTCGCTCTACGTCGCCACCTTTCTCGGCGCGGGCACCGTGCTCGTCGGACGCTGCCGCGATCACCGCGTCGCGCTCGGACCGCTGACGCTGCCGATCCCGGCGGACGTGCCGCACGACGAGGGCGACCGCGTGCGAGTCCTCATCCGCCCCGAACAGGTCGCGCTCTCCGCGTCCGAGCCGCCCCGGGACGCGCCCACCCTGGGACGCGGACAGATCGTGGAGCAGACGTTTTCCGGGGCCGTGCGCCGGACGCGCGTGCGTCTCCCCTCGCTCACCGGCGTCCGGCAGGTCTCGCCTCCGCTCCCCTTCGGGGAGGAGAACGTCCTGCTCGATGTCGCGGTATCGGCGCATTCCGAACCTCCCCGCGAAAATCCGTGGGTCGTCCTGGAGGCGTGGCACGTCCTGCGGCAACCAACGCCGCGCCTGCTCGTCTGCGACGAAGGAGCGGGGCTCGCGCCAGCCCTCGAGCTCGCGCGGTTTCTGGCCGAGGCGATCGACGGCGTGGTGACCGTCCTCGGCGTCGCCGCCGATGCGCGTCGCCAGGATGCGCTGCGCGATGCGCTCGCCGCCCGCGCCGCCGAAGCGGGCCTTCCGGAAGCCACGGTGCGCGTGCGCCGCGGGGACCCCGCCGAGCAGATCGCGGCGGAGCAGCGCGAGGCCCCCTACGACTTCGTGATCGTCGGAGCCGGCGAAATGGAGTCGCGCTGGGGCCGGCGGCAGGCGCCCCGGCTCCTCGGCGAAGATCTCGTCGGGCGCATCGCGACGCCCCTCATCCTCGCCCGCGGGCGTCCGCGCAAGCCGGAGCGCGTCCTCATCTGTACGGCGGTCGGGGAACCGGGCAAGGCGGACATCCGTGCGGGAGGATGGCTCGCGCGCCGACTCGGCGCCGAGGCCACGCTCCTTCACGCGGCGCGGCCCGGCAGAAAGCCCCAGCCGATCGTGCAATCCCACCTCGAGCGCGGTGTCGCGACGTTGCGCGAGCTCGAGGTCCCGAGCCGTTTTGCCGTGCGCGAAGCCGAAAGCCCAATCGAGGCCATCCTCGCCGAGCTGCAGGAACATCCGCACGACATCGTCGTCGTCGGAGCGCCCCCGCCTCCGCCGCGCGGCTTCCTGAGGGGCGAGCACGTCACTCGCCAGGTCCTCCGCCAGTGCGGCTGCTCGGTCCTCGTCGTCCCGCAGGGCTCGTGGTGACCTTTTGTCATCCTGAGCGAAGCGAAGGATCCCTTTGAAGTCACGGTGCGGCTACTAAAGGGATCCTTCGGGCCCTGCTGGGCCCTCAGGATGACAAGTGGGACCTACGGATATAGCTCCCGGTAGGACTCCGAGTACAGCAGGACCCGGCGAACGTAGTCGCGGGTCTCGAAGACGGGAATCGACTCGAAGAGCTCGTCCTCCGACAGCCGCGGATTCTCGCGGGCCACGCGGGCGATGCGCGAGGGCCCGCCATTGTAAGCGGCCAGCGCCAGCACTGTCGAGCCGTCGAACTGGGCGATCAGCCGCTTCAGGTAAGCCGCACCGAGCGCGGCGTTGGCGCCCGGGTCGTAGAGAAAATCGTTGCGATATCGCGAGTGCAGGACCGAGCGCGAGAGGCTCTTCGCGGTGGCCGGCATCAGCTGCATCAGGCCCACGGCGCCGGCGTGCGATTTCGCGCGCGCGTCGAAGACGCTCTCCTGCCGCACGAGGCCCCGGAGCACCGAGGGATCGAGCTCGACCTCCTTCGCGCGCACGGCGAGTAGACCGTCCTCCTCGATCGGGTAGTAGAGCCGCCGCCAGGCCTCCGGAACGCGGCCCTCCTCGGCCGTTCCGATCTCCGGCAGCGCGCGCTTGATCGCAATTGCCGCAGTCGAGAAGCGGCCCAGCGCGAACTCCGCCTGCGCCATGCGCAGGTCCCTCCCGCGCGAGGACAGGAGCGTGCGCGCCTCGGCCGACGCCTCCTCGAACATGCGCAGGCGCAGGAGCTCGTCCACCCGCGCGTACGCGGCGGTCGCCGTGGACGGGTCCCTGAGCGCCGGGCGCTCGAGGGGCGGCCCACCGGGCACGTGCACACGCGCAAAACGCGCGTAGATGTCGGGCGGCGTAGCCGCGGCGAGGGTTTGGAAGATAGCCAGCGCCTCGGCCCGCCGGCCCTCCACCGCGAGGCACCGCGCCCTCCAGTATGCGAGCCGTCGCGAGCGCGAGATGTCGGTGTAGAGGAGAGCCAGCGCTTCGAAACGCGCGTGCGCGCCGGCGTAGTCGCCGGCGAGGTACCGCTTCCAGGCCGCAAGCCACAGAGGCTCGAAGCCGTCCGTCGTCGCCGGAGCGTCGTTCGTGAGGTCGCGCGCGCGAGCGAGCGCCCCGTCGAAGTCTTCCCCGTCGGCCGCCAGTTTCAAGAGTCGCTCCTCGGCGCTCCGCCGCACCGAGGCCGGGACCGATGGCGCCGTCAAGGCTTCGAGCGCCTGCCGCACGGGAGCAAGGCGCGGGTCGTCGAGGGCGAGCGCCGCCTTCCTCTTGCCCCGAAGCCGCGCGACCACGATGTCGCAGCGCAAGAGCCGGGCCTCCGAAGAAGCGAGCGTGCCATCGTCGGCGATCCGCGCGGCCGTCGCTTCGGCGTCCTTCGGTTTCTTCAGCGCGAGCTGGCCCCGCGCGAGCCCGAGCAGATTACGGCTGCGCTCTCCCTCGGGCCACGCCGCGGGGCGGTCCTGCGCGAGCAGCCGCACGCCGCGCCGCGCGTCTCCCGCGGCGACGAGTGCGCTGCCGCGCCGCCCGCGCTCGGCGGGCGTCAGGCTCTTCTCGGCCTCGGCCGCGGCCTGCCGGACAAATGCCGGCGTCGTCTTCGCGGCGTCGGTCGTGGGCGATTCGAGAATGAGGATCCGGGCGGCGTCGCGCACGGCCGCCCGGTCGCCGCCGGCAAGTCCGAGGCGGATCCGCGCGATGGACACTTCCGCGATCTGCGCCGGCCCCGTGGCGGCCTCGGCCGCGAGCGCGAGCACTTGCGCTGCCTCCCGATATTCGTGGCGCTTCTCGAGAAGACGCGCGAGCACGGTCGCGGCGCGCACGCGGAAGGCAAAAGGGCCCTCGGCGGCGAAGGCGAGGCGCGCGGCGGCGAGGGCTTCGTCGGGCTTGCCCGCGAGCTCGAGCGCCTCCGCGCGCGCGAGGTGCCGATAGGCCTCGAGGCCGATGGACGACGCCGGCGCCTCGAGGCGAAGGGCCGCAGCGTCGAAGTCGTGGCGGCGGGAGTCGTCCTGCGCGAGGAGAAACGCCGCGCGCGCATCCCAGGCGGGCTGGCCGGCCTTGCGGCGGACCTCTCCGAGGAGGCTCTCGGCTTCGGCGCGCTTGCCCGCTTCCAGAAGGTCCGCGGCGCGGGCGAAGTCCGCGTCGAAGTCGGCGGGTGCCTCCGGGGTGCCGACGTCGGCTGCGGCGAGACTCGCCAGGAGAAGCAGGGCGGGAGCGAGGGCTGCGCGCCTCACCGAGAGACGCCGGGGGCCACCAGGAAGGGACACCTGGGAAGGATCAGAGCCCCAGGACCTCGGGCCGGCCATCGGCGAGGATCACCACGAGCTCCTCGTAGAAGAAATTGCTCGAGGAGCGGACGTCCTGCGGAATGCGTTCGTCGTACATCTGACGGCTGCGGTCGATGTCGTCGCGCAGCCGCTCGTAGAGATTGGCGTGCTCGCGGCCTTCGAGGACCGCGCGCTCGTTGTAGAGCTTGATCTCCGAGACGAGCAGGCGCGCGAAGCGCCGCGCCTCCTCGCGCCGCTCATCTCCCAACGAGATCTCGGCGAGCGGGCCGGCGAGCCGGCGTCCCGCGTCGGCGGCCGCGACCGCTGGGGGCTCCGGCGCGATGAACGAGGGTTCGCCGGCCGGTTTTGCCTCGGGCGCTGTGAGCGCCGGCGAAACGGGGGCCGCCGGGGCGGACCAGACCGAGGGCGCCTGTTCGGCCGCGGTCGCTTCGGCGACAGCCGCGCCGGGGCTTGCCTCGTCCATCCACATGCCCGCGGGCTCGGCCTTCTTCGCGACCTCGGGCAGCCGCAGCGCCGGAGCGGGCTTCAACTTGCGCGAGGCGAGGCGGTCCACCAAGAGCCCCGCGAGGAAGGTCAGCAACCCAAGCGCATCCGGATCGAACTTCCCTTCTTCGCCGAGAACGACGTCCGCGTAGAGCGCGCCCGAGATCTTCTCGCGCACGACCATCGGAATCGCGACCGCGTCGGAAACCCTCGCCGCGCGCAACAGCGAAGAGATCTCGTTCGAGGCCGGCAGGCGCAGAGCGTTGCCGGTCATGACGCGGGAAAGCAGGCCGCCCTCGGCCAGCGGCATCGAGATCTGCCGCACCGCCTCGTCGTCGCCGCCGTTCTGCGAAAACCCGACGGCCTTCCAGGCGCCGATCGAGCCGCCCCGCGCGACCAGCAGGGCCGCCCGCGAACAGTGCCGCCGGCACTCGTCGAGGAACTTGTGGAGGACGTCGACCTGGGTCGTCGCCAGGTCGAGCACGCGGGCGGCTTCGGCCGACAGGAGCCCCTTGCGCTCGATCAACTTCGCGCCCTCGCCGCTCAGAAGCTCCGCCGGGACGACGCCCTTCATGTCCTGGTCGAACCGCTCGAGAAACCCGAACCAGCGGCGGTCGGACTCGAGGCGCAGCCGGTCGAATTCCTCGCGGAGGCCGGCAAATCGCTCCGAGAGTCGCCGTTCGATCTCGGTCTCGAGCAGTCGGAGGCGGCCCTCAGCTTCGTTTTCGGCCATTGTTGGCATTATCGGGGGAGAGGCGATGGAGGTAAAGCTATTAGCGGTTGGCCCTTAGCCGCCGGCAGCCAGCCGGCGTGCTTGGTGCTCCGCGGCCCGGGCGCCTCCGGGAGGCTGTAGCCGTCCCGAGACCGGAACGACCGCTAAACATCTGCCTGCGTTGAAGATAGCTTCATTCCCGTTGACACCTCCGACCGACGTCCTTAGTATATGTCGCTCTCTGAAACTCGCGGGTAAGGGGGTGAGTGTTCGTGCCTCTGGTCCATGTCAAAGAAGATGAATCCTTCGAGAACGCCATGCGGCGTTTCAAACGCAAGTGCGAGAAATCCGGAATCCTCTCCGAGCTGAAGAAGCGGCAGCATTACGAAAAGCCGAGCGCCAAGCGCAAGCGCAAGATGATCCAAGCCCGAAAGAAGATGCTCCGCAAGCTTTCGGAGGAGAAGCGAGCCACCCCGTAGCCTCGCGAGACGGAGACGGCGCCGACCGGGAAGCCCTCGAGTTCGGCGTCGTCCTCCGCCTCATTTCTTCCCTGGCCCGAACGCCGCCCGGAAGGGCGGCCGTTTTGTCTCTGACCCCCTCTCGCGAAGAAGCCGAGGTCCGCCGTCTCCTCGCCGAGACCGACGAGGCCGTCAGCTTCCGGATCCGCCACGGCGGACTTCCCTTCGGCGGCCTCGAGGACGTCGCTCCCCTGCTCGCCTCGCTCGAGGCGGCCGGCGGCGCGGGCTCGCCCGAGGAGTTTCGCCCGATCGTGCGCGCGGCGCGGGCGTGCGATGCGGTCCGCCGTTTCCTCGCGAAGGCGGAATCGCCGCACCTGTCCGCCCGCCGCGAGCATCTGCCCGTGTTCGAGCCGCTCCTCGCGCACGCCGCGCGGCTCTTCGGCGCGGACGGCCTCCTGCGCGACGACGCATCGCCGGCGCTCGCAGGCGCGCGCTCGAAGCTGCGCCGCCGCCGGACCGAAGTGTCGCGGCAGCTCGAAAAGATCCTCGGGGAGCGGCACGAGGCGATCGGCGACGCCGTCGTCGTGATGCGCAACGACCGCTACTGCCTCCCCGTCCTCGCTTCCTCCCGCGGACGCGTGCCAGGGATCGTCCACGACCGTTCGGGCTCGGGCCAGACGGTGTTCGTCGAGCCGCTCGAGGTCATCGAGGCGAACAACGACCTGGCCATGCTCGCCGCCGAGGAGCGGCGCGAGGTGGAGCGGTTGCTCGGAGAGTTCGGCCGCGCGGTCCTCGCGGAGGCGGACGCCCTGCTCGATGCGGTCGACGCGCTCGCGGGCCTCGACGCCCTGGAAGCCAGGGTCGCCTTCGGCGAGATGGGCGAGGGCCGGCTTGCGGAGATCTCGGACGACGGGAACTGGACGCTCGTCGGCGCGCGCCATCCGCTTCTGGACGCGCGCTTCGAGAAGCTGCGGCGGCGTGTCCTCGGAGAGTCGCGCGAACGCAGCGACGCCGTCGCCCTCGATTTCGAGCTCGCGGCGGACCGGCGCCTGCTCGTCGTGTCGGGGCCCAACGCCGGCGGCAAGACTGTCGTGCTCAAGACGGCCGGGCTCTTCTCGATGCTGACGCAGTGCGGCATCCCGATCCCAGCGGCCGCGGGCACGCGGCTGCCGGTTTTCCGCGCGATCCGCACGGAGATCGGCGACGCTCAGGCGATCCTGTCGGACCGCTCCACGTTCTCGTCGTCCATGGAGCGCCTCGCCAGTATCCTCGCGGAGGCCGAGCCGGACACGCTCGCGCTCATCGACGAGATCGGCGGCGCGACCGATCCCGAGGAGGGAAGCGCCATCGCGATCGCGCTCCTCGAGGCGTTCGTCGACCGCGGCGGACGGGCACTCGTGACGACGCACCTTTCGGCGATCAAGAGCTTCGCCGCGGCGCGCCCCGACGCGCTGTGCGCGGCAATGGAGTTCGACGACGGGACGGGACGCCCGAACTACCGCCTGCACCCGGGACTGGCGGGCAGGAGCCACGCCCTCTCGGTCGCGCGGGAGCGGGGCTTTCCGGAGCCGGTGATCGAGCGCGCGGTCGAGATTCTCGGCGAAGCCTGGCAGCGGCGCGAGCGCGCCGAGACCGAGGCCGAACAGGCGATCGAGCGGCTTCGCGCAGGGCAGGTGCAGCTGGACCTCGAGCGCGAGCAGGCGAAGAAGGAGAACGAGCGCCTCGTGGCCGAGCGCCGCAAGCTCGCGGAAGAACGCGCGCGGATGCTCGCCGAGGGGCTCGAGGGCTTCGAGCGTGCGCGCGGCGAGCTCGCGCGCCGCGTCGAGAAGGAGCTCGAGGTCGCACGCGCCGACGCTTCGCGCCTGGCCCGGGTGTCGGCCGCGCGGATCGTCGAAGAAGCGGCGCTTGCCGCGCAAGCCGAGCCGGTCGTCGCCATGGCGCGAGAGGCCGAGGAAGAGATCGCGCGCTCCGTCGAGATCGGGCGCAGGGCGCGGGTCCGGGGCCTGAACGCCGAGGGCCTGGTCGTCGCCTTCGACGGCGACTGGGCGCAGATGGACATCCAGGGCAAGCGCCTGCGCGTGCGCCGAGGGGAGCTGGAGCCCCTCGTAGCCGGAGCCGGTAAACGGGAGACGGAAGACGGAAGACGAGGCCACAGATCAACGGACGTCTACCGTCTACCGTCTCCCGTCTCCCGGGAACCCGAAGGTCCTACCTCCGAAGTGAACGTCATCGGCTCGCGCCTCGACGAGGCGATCGACGCCGCCGAAAAGGCGCTCGACCAGGCGCTGATGTCCGGGGCGGCACGGCTGCGGGTCATCCATGGTCACGGGACCGGCAGGCTGCGCGACGGCCTGCGGGAGCACTTTCGGAACCACAGGTCGGTCGCCGGGCTCAAGGCGGCCGATGCGCGCGAAGGCGGCAATGGAGCGACGATCCTCGAATTGAGATAAGAAGCAACTTGCCCGACGGCTCACGACTCATGACTCACGACTCACGACTCGACTCATGACCTCTTCCGATCTCGACATCAACGACAACGTTCTCGCCGAGCTGCGCAGCGCGGCCGACATCGTCGTGGTCATCGGCGACCACACGGCGCTGAAGAAGGCCGGCCGTTCGTGGAAGGGGCTGTGCCCCTTCCACAACGAGCGCACACCTTCCTTCACGGTCGACCGCGACAAGGGCCTCTACCATTGCTTCGGCTGCGGCGCGGGCGGCGACGTCATCCACTTCGTCCGCCAGATCGATCGCCTGGAGTTTCCCGAGGCGGTCGAAGCGCTCGCGTCGCGCTTCGGCGTGACGATCCCACGCCGGCAGCGCAGCGGTCCGCGCGACGACCGGCGCGACAGGCTCTTCGAAGCGCTTTCGGCGGCGCAACGCTTCTTCGCCGAACGGCTCTCGCGACCCGGCAACACGGCCGCGGCATACCTCGAGGGACGCGGGGTGCCGGGCCAGATGTGGATGACGCTCGGCCTCGGCCATGCGCCCGATTCCTGGGACTCGCTCTCGAAGGCGCTGACGAGCGCCTTTCCAGAAGACCTGTTGATCGAGGCCGGGCTCCTCCAGTCGCGCGCGGAGGGGAAGGGCGCCGGCGCCTATGATCGGTTCCGCGACCGCATTCTCTTCGTCGTGCGCGACGAGCGCGGCCGCGCGGTCGGATTCGGGGGGCGCACACTCTCGGCCAGCGGCGAGCCCAAGTACCTGAATTCGCCCGAGTCGCCGGTCTTCTCGAAGAAGCGTCTGCTCTACGGCCTCTTCGAAGCGCGCGAGTCCATCCGGCGGCGCGATCGGGTCGTCCTGGTCGAGGGCTACTTCGATCACCTCGCGCTGGTGCGCGCGGGCATCCAGGAGACGGTCGCGTCGATGGGGACCGCGCTGACGCCCGAGCAGACGGAGAAGCTGCGCCGTCTCTGCCCGCACGCGATCGTCTGTTATGACGGCGACTCCGCGGGCCGCAACGCCACTCGCGGCGCGCTCCAACTCCTGCTCGCGCAAGGGTTCGACGCCCGGGTCGCGCGGCTGGCCGAGGGAGAGGACCCGGACGACCTTCTCAAGCGCGAGGGCCCGGAGTCGCTGACCCGCGCCATCGACGAAGCCCCCAACTACCTGATCTGGCTCCTCGAGGACATCCGGCCCACCGAAGCCGGGCTCGAATCGGGCGAAAAGCGGGAGCGGATCGGCAAGATCCTCGAGATTCTCGAGATGATCCCCGACCGGATCCTCCGCTACGAGGAGTACCGCAAGCTCTCCGCGGCGGTCTCCGTGCCACTCGAAGTGCTCTGGGGAGGCGAAAAGGCGAACCCTCGGACCGAAAAATCGCGTTCTACTGGTGCGGGAACGCAAGGGAACACGCCGGTGTTATCCGCAGTGGAAGCGCCGGCCGTCGAGAAACGGCTCCTCCGCTCGCTGACGGCGGGGGGAGACCGCAACTCGTTGATTCTAGGCATCTTGAAGGACGAATTCCTGACCGATCCGAGAGTGAAACGGGTGGTTTTTGCGCTCCGGCAGGCCGGGGCGGGATCCGAACCTATTGATTTTCAAGGGCAAATCGCACACCTTACGGAGGACGAGCGGACGTTTCTCTCAGGCATCGCGCTGGATGAATCTCCCGAGCCGACCGAGAAGGGCGTCGATCAGCTCCTCAAGGACCTCGAAAGAAAATACCTGGAGCGGGAAAGCGCAGAGATCCAGAGGGCAATCGATCGGGCGGGAACGGCGGCGGGGCAGGAGCTCGAAGAGCTCATGCGCCGCAAGCAGGAGATTTCGCGGCGCAAGGCGGACCTGAGCCGCGCACCACAGCGGAAAGGATGAGAATTTGGCCATTGTGATTGAGGAAAAGCACCCGGAAGTTCAGCTCCTCGTCAAAAGCGGGCGCGAGAAGGGCTACCTGCTCTACGAGGAGATTCAGAACATTCTCTCCGACGAGGCGACCGCCGCCCCGAAGGACCTCGAGCTCGTGTACGAGCGGCTCTTCGAGCTCGGCATCGAGATCGTCACCGACCCCGACCGCGCCGCCCGCCGCCGCGCCGCGCTCGAGAGCGAAACGGCCGAAGAGGCGCGCGAAGCCGTCGAGAAGACGAATGACCCCGTCCGCATGTACCTGCGCGAGATGGGAACGGTCAAGCTTCTCGACCGCGAGGGCGAGGTCCGCATCGCCAAGCGCATCGAGGAAGGCGAGGCGAAGATCTACCAGGCGCTCGCCAACAACCCGATCGTCCTCGAAGAGATCTTGAAGCTCCTCGAGAACGCCGGCCGCGACTCGCGCATCGTCCGGGAGCTCGTCAAAACGTCCGACGAGGACGACGAAACGCCGCAGGAGAACCTCGACGACCGCGCCACGCGCCGCATCGAGGGCATCCTCAACAGCTTCAAGAAAATCGGCGCGCTCGACACCGACATCAAGCGGATGAAGTTCAAGTCGCGCACGATCAAGAAGGGCACCAAGGCCCTCGCGCGCATCGAGACCTCGATCGACCGCAGGATCGCCGACATGGCGAAGCTGATCCGCGCCGCGGACTTCACGCCCGCCGTTCTGAACCGGGCGATCGGGATCCTGAAGGACATCGACCGACAGATGGCGGCGCCCGAGATCACGATCCGCCAGGACACGAACATCCTCAAGAAGGAAAAGAACCCGACCCGGATCGATTTCTACAAGCGGCGCATCGCGAAGTACCGCAAGTCGATCCGCGAGCTCGAGCAGAAGTTCGGCGTCGCCCACGAGGACGTGAAGAAGACGCTGCGCGCGGTGCGCGACGGCGAAGCGGAGGCCGACCAGGCCAAGCACGAGCTGATCGTCGCCAACCTGCGCCTCGTGGTTTCGATCGCGAAGAAGTATACGAACCGCGGCCTCCAGTTCCTCGACCTGATCCAGGAGGGCAACATCGGCCTGATGAAGGCCGTCGAGAAGTTCGAGCACCGGCGCGGATACAAGTTCTCGACGTACGCAACCTGGTGGATCCGGCAGGCCATCACACGCGCGATCGCGGACCAGGCGCGAACGATCCGCATCCCCGTCCACATGATCGAGACGAACAACAAGCTGACGCGCACGTCGCGCTCGCTCGTGCAGGAGCTCGGCCGCGAGCCCAACGCCGAGGAGATCGCCAAGCGCATGGACATG
>JBGPGG010000077.1:0-14315 GCA_041483715.1 Thermoanaerobaculia bacterium | reverse complement strand
TGCGGATGGCCCTCGCGTCGCTCGCGGAATCCGGAAACGCGGACGAAGCGACGCGGCGCGACCGCCTCGCCGCCAGCGTCGCCTGCCGCTCGGCGGTGACGATCCGTTACCACCTCGCGCCCGAGGAGATTCGGCACCTCGTGTCGGACTGGGCGAAGACCCGCGACCGCTTCACCTGTCCCCACGGACGACCGGTGGTGTTGTCGATGAGCGAGGAGGATCTGGAAAAGTACTTTAAGCGCCGGTAAAACACGAAGCGGTAGGCTTGCGTCTCCCGCTCATCGCTTGCTGCTTAGTGGCTCCGCGGCGGCATCCCCATCTGCGCCTCGTTGTCGCGGCGGCGCTTGCGGATGTGGCTGACGATCAGGATGGCGCCGAGGAGGATGAACGCGGCCGGCCCGCCCCACTCGGACATGAAGGACCAGTCGATCTCGAAATAGCGGTCGATCAGGAGCAGGGCGCCGAGCCCGACGAGGATGACGCCCCACGTCAGGCCGGCCGTGCCGGCCGCCGCCCTGCGCAGCTGCTGCTCGGGAGCGAAGCCCTCCGCGGCCAGCTCGCCCCGGTTGATCGCCTTGGCCTGGCGCACGGCGTCGATGATCGCGAAGAACCACACGAAGGCGATGAGCGGACCGAAGAACTCGCCCGGGCCTCTGTGCGACGTCATCATGATCCCCAGGATGAACGCGCCGCCCACGGCGAACGCGCGGGGATAGAGGCCGAGATACAGGTGGCCGAGGCCCGGGAACACGGACAGGAACCCTGCCAGCGCCGGCGACTTGCGATCCGCGATCACCGTGTGCGTGACCACGGGCGGCGGCGGGGGAACGGCGGCCGGAGCCGGGGAGGGCTGCGGCGCCGCGGGCTGCGAACTGAAGTTGTCGTCCATGTCTTTCTCCTCGTCGACTTTCGTCGTCGCTCTTACACACGAAATCGGGGGGGCAAAGGTTCCCGGATGACCCCGCCCGCAAGCTGAAATTCTCCGGAGTTCGCGGCGGCGCCGCCCTCCTTGCCGAGGCGCGGGCGGCTCGGCGCCTTCTTTGTCTCCGGCTTCCACACGATCGCGATCGCGTTGGACACTGCCGCGCGGCCGTAGCCGCTGACGTGGCCTCTCCAGACCGCGAGCGTGCGCAGCGCCTTCTCCTGGAGGGCCCCGAGCCGGTCGCCGACGGAGCTCTGTGCCACGGTGACGGCGTTGCGCGTGCTCTCGCCGAGGCTCGCGAAACCCGCCTTGCGGACCACGGCCGTCGGATTCAGGCCGAGCAGCATCACGAGGACCGCGGCGGAATAGGCGTAGGCGATGACCATCTTTCCGGAGAGGGCGGACCGCCAGAAGGATTTCTTTTTTTTGGGCTTGCCGGCCACGAGCCGCGTCGCGAGCCACGCGGGCGGCTCGGGCGCCGCCAGGTCGCGTATGGCGTAGAGCGCTCCCGCCGCCTGCGCGCAACCGCCGCATCGCGAGAGGTGACCCTCGAGGCGGCTCTCGTCGGCCTTTTCGATCTCACCCTCGAGGGCACTCGCGAGGAGCATTTCCGCCCCTTCGCAGGAAACGGTCATTTTCGGGATCTCAAGGAGCGCCTGGCGCAGCTGCGGGCTCCACGCGGGCGGCTGGAGCCCGGCCGCGAGCGACGCGCCCCGGTCGAGGTCGGCGCCGAGGCGCGCGCACTCCGCGCATGTCGCGCGGTGCGCCAGCGGCTCCGCGTCGGGAGCCCCGGCGACGAAGAGCCGTTCGAGCTCGCGGCAGCTCATACGAGTCCCGCCGCGGCGATCGCGAGAGAAGCGAGCGCCCGCGGCGCGCCCTTGCTTTCATGGCGCTCGCGGATCTTGCGGGCCACTTCGGCGCGCGCCCGGAAGAGGCGCGACTTCACGGTCCCCTCCGGCAGCTCGAGGGCCTTGCCGATGTCGTCGTAGGCGAGGCCGTTCAAGTCGCGCAGGATCAGGATCTCGGCCAGGTCCTCGGGGACCTCGGCGAGCGCCGAGAAGAGCATCTGCGTGCGTTCCTTTTTGAGCGCCATGCTCGCCGGGTCGTCATCGGACTTCAAGAGCGCCGTGACCGCATCGTCCGAGACGAAACGGAAAGACTTCTCGCGCTTGCGGCGCCGGTACCGATCGATACAGAGGTTGCGGGAAACCGAGAGCACCCAGGCCACGAGGGGGAAGCCCCCGTCGTAGCGGTGGAGGTTTTCGAAGAGCTTCAGGAAGATCTCCTGGGACAACTCTTCGGCGTCTTCGCGCTTCAACGTGAAGTGGTACGCGATCGCGTAGACCTTCTGGCCGAACCGATCCACGAGCTCCCCCCAGGCATCGTCATTGCCTTCGCGGCAGCGGGCGACCAGGTCCTTTTCGTCGGTGGTGCTCACGCTGCTCTCACTGGGACAAGACGCAGATGCTCGAGGAAAGTTCGCGGAGAGCGCCGGGAGTGGGAGCGCGGAAGTGTCTGAGCCACAGGCTCTTACTTCGGCGACAGGACTGGGTTCCGGGCTTTCTCGGGGAAAAAGGCGTACCCGAGCAACTTGTAGCAGAGCTTGGCGACCATGAAATCCGGGGCCCGATTGCCGGCCAGCGGCGCGTGCTCGACCACGTCGGCGCCGATGATCTTTCGCTCCGACGCGACCCTTCGGATGATGGCAAGGGCCTGGTCGTACGTCCCGCCGCCCGGCTCGGGCGTGCCGGTGGCCGGGACGAGGGAGCCGTCAAAAAAGTCGACGTCGAACGTGACGTAGACCTCGCCCGTCAACCTCCGGAGCGCCCTCTCCATCCAGGCGTCGGAGCGGTGCATTTCGCGGTTCGACACGATCATCGTCCCGCTCTCGCGGACGTAGTCGATCTCCTCCTTCGAGATCGACCGGATGCCGACGTGGACCGAGGGGATGCCGAGCTCCACCCAGCGGCGCGCGGCGCAGGCGTGCGAGTACTTCTGGCCCTCGTACGAGTCGCGCAGGTCCCCATGGGCGTCGAAGTGCAGGATCGACATGTTCAGGAACTTCGCGCGGTGCGCGCGGATCGGCCCGGGCGCGATCGAGTGCTCGCCGCCGAGGGTCAGGACGAAGCGGTCCTTTGCGAGCAGCTCGCCCACGACCTTCTCGAGGCCAACGACGCAGGCCTCCGGCTCCATGTTGTCCGGAAGCCAGGCTGGCAGCGTATGGACGCCGACCCGATAGACCTCCTCGTCGAGCTCGTCGTCGTAGAGCTCCACGTAGTGCGACGCCTCGAGGATCGCCTGCGGGCCGTTCTTGGTCCCGACGCCATACGAGACCGTGCGCTCGTACGGGCAGGGCAGAATCGCGACGCGGCTCTTCTCGAGGGTGTTCTCTTCCGGGGGGATGCCGAGGAAATTGGATGAGAGGAACATCCGCGAATTCTATTTCGGATTTCGGATTTAGGGCCACTACGCCGGGGGCTTTCGCGCGCGGCCGCCGCGGCGGCGGCGTCGCCGGGGCGGGGGGGCCGGCGCGGGCGGGATCTCGCCCGTCTCGCGGGCGCGCGCGATGCGTGTCTGAAGGGCGCGCCAGTCGCGGACGAGCTCCTGGCCCCGCCCGGTCGCCATGGCGGTCAACTCGAAGATGTCGAGCGCGGTGCCGAAGGCGTCCCGGAACGCGAGCCGGCGGGCCGGCAGTTTCCCGTCGGGGCGGTGGGAGAGCTTGCCCACGATGGAAAGCGCCTGCTTGATCCGATCGGTCGCCGCCCGCGGCAGCGACATCCGGAAGGCGAGCGGCGAGACGACCTCTTCGATGATCGTCGAGAGGCCGCCGGGGTCGGGGTCGCCGTCGGGAGCGGCGTCGCGCACGCGGGCCCGCACGATCGGGAGGTACAGGAGCGCGAAGACCACCGCATCGTCGAGGACGCGCCCGCGCCGCCGCTCGGCGTCGAGCACGTCGAGCAGCGCCCAGAAGAGATGCCCGGTCCCATGGGCATGGTCCGGGTCGATCTGGCGCAGCACGGTGGCGAGCTCCGGCAGCAGCACGTCGAGCAGCCCCACTTCCCGCATCAGGAGGAGCGTGGGCAGCGCGTGCCCGCCGCGAAGCGCCTGCGCGAGCTCCTCGGTGACGCGCGGCGGGGCGGACTTCACGATTTCCTTGCGGTGCCGGAGGATCGCCTCGTATGCGTCCGGCGTGATCGCGAAGCCGAGGCGGCTCGCGAACTCGACGGCGCGCATCATGCGCACCGGGTCTTCCTGGAAGCGGATGTCCGGATCTCCGATCGTGCGGATCAGCCCGGCCGCGAGGTCCTCGAGCCCCCCGACGTGGTCGATCACCGCGAAACTCGCGATGTCGTAGAAGAGGCCGTTGATCGTGAAGTCGCGCCGCAGCGCGTCCTCGCGCGGCGTGCCGAACGTATTGTCCTCGGTCTGCAAGAGCGGCGGGCCCGCGGTCTCGGCGGCAGGCTCGGGCCGCCGGCGGAAGGTCGCCACCTCGACGACCTTCCCGTTGGCGAAGAGGATGTGCGCGAGTCGGAAACGGCGGCCGATCATGCGGCAGTTGCGGAAGAGCTTGCGCAGGGCCGCGGGATGGGCGTTGGTGCCGATGTCGAAGTCCTTGGGGACGCGCGAGAGAAGCAGGTCCCGGACGCTGCCTCCGACCAGGTAGCCCTTGTACCCGGCGCCCTGCAGTCGGTAGAGGACCTTCAACGCGTCCGGGTCGATCCGGGAACGCGAGATCGAGTGCTCGCCGCGCGGCCGGATGCGGGGAGCGGGCTCGGAGCTCGGAGCGGGGGCGGGTATGTCGGTCAGACGGAAGGTGTCGCTAATGAAGGTGCGCCTCTCTCGGGGGGGGATTCTAGCTTAAGCCATTGACAGAAAGGATGTTTTGACTTTCCGGCGCCCTCTGCGAAAGAATACGCCGTCTTTCCGCAATCCGGAGACGAGGAGGGCACAATCATGAGGTTCCGTATCCTTGCCGCGGTCTGTCTGGTGGCCGCTCTGGCCACGACGCTTTCCTGCGGTTCGAAGGGATCCCAGAAAGAAATCGTGATCGGCGAGTACGGCTCGCTGACCGGAGGCATCGCGACCTTCGGCATCTCCACGAAGAACGGCTCCCAGCTCGCCTTCGAGGAAATCAACAAGAAGGGCGGCGTTCTGGGCAAGCAGGTCAAGCTGCTCATCGAGGACGACCAGTCCAAGCCCGAAGAGGCCGGCACCGTCGTCACGAAACTGATCAATCAGAACGGCGTTTCGGCCGTGCTCGGCCACGTGGCCTCGTCCCACTCGCTCGCGGCCGCTCCGATCTGCCAGTCGAACCAGATCCCCATGATCTCGCCCTCCTCGACGAATCCCCGCGTGACGCAGGTCGGCACCTACATCTTCCGCGTGTGCTTCATCGATCCTTTCCAGGGCGCGGTGATGGCGAGGTTTACCGCCAGCACGCTGAAGTTCAAGAAGGTCGCCATCCTGGTCGATGTCCGCAGCGACTACTCGGTGGGCCTGCAGACGTTCTTCCGCCAGCAGTTCCGGCAGCTCGGGGGCGAGGTCGTCATCGAGCAGTCGTACAGCCAGGGCGACTCGGACTTTCGCGCGCAGCTGACGGCGATCAAGGCGGCCAATCCGGAGGCCGTCTACCTTCCGGGCTACTACACCGAGGTCGGCACGATCGTGCACCAAGCCCGCGAGCTCGGCATCACGGTCCCCTTCTTGGGCGGCGACGGCTGGGACTCGCCGAAGCTCTGGGAGATCGGCGGGCCGGCGTTGAACGGCTGCTACTTCTCGAACCACTACTCGACCGACGATCCGAACCCGGTGGTCCAGAAATTCGTCGCGGACTACAAGACCAAGTACGGCCAGACTCCCGACGCCCTCGCCGCGCTCGGCTACGACGCGGCGCGGATCCTGGGCGACGCGATCGCGCGCGCCGGCTCGACGGACGGCCCGAAGGTGCGCGACGCGATCGCCTCCACGAAGGACTTCCCGGGCGTGACCGGCTCCATCACGATCAACGCGGACCGCAACGCGGTCAAGCCGGCCGTGATCCTGAAGATCGAAAACGGAAAGTTCCTGCTCGTCGAGACGATCAAGCCCGAGGCGGTGAAGCTGTAGGTACACGGGGGATCGCGGAGCGGGCGGAAGCGAGCAGCTCCTCCGAATGACCACCTTTCTCCAGCAACTGGTCAACGGCCTGTCGCTCGGGTCGATCTACGCCTTGATCGCCCTCGGCTACACGATGGTCTATGGCGTACTGCGCCTGATCAACTTCGCGCACGGCGACGTGTACATGGTGGGCGCGTACGTGGGCTACTTCCTCTCGCGCCGGCTGCAGGGCAGCGAGCCGTCGTTCGTGTCGGCGCTGCTCGTGATGCTCGGGTCGATGATCGCCTGCGCGCTCCTCGGGATCCTGATCGAGCGGCTGGCCTATCGCCCGGTCCGGCGCGAGGCGCGGCTGACGCTGCTCATCACGGCGATCGGCGTGTCTCTTTTCATCGAGAACGTCGCGCAGCTGGTGTTCGGGCCGGACCCGAAGTTCTTCCCCTCTCTGGCGCCGAGCGCGGATTTCATCGTCGCCGGCGTGCGGCTGACGAGCGAGCAGATCACCGTCATCGTCGTGTCATTCCTCCTGATGCTGCTGCTGCGCTTCTTCATCATGAAGACGCGCACCGGTAAGGCGATGCGCGCGGTGTCGTTCAGCCTCGACGCGGCTCGCCTCATGGGCATCTCGACCGACTGGATCATCTCGGTGACCTTCGCGCTCGGCTCGGCGCTCGCGGCCGCGGCCGGCGTACTCATCGGGATGCAGATTCCGAAGATCGATCCCCTGATGGGCATCATCTACGGCCTGAAGGCGTTCGTCGCCGCGGTCCTCGGCGGCATCGGGTCGATCCCGGGCGCGGTGCTCGGGGGCCTCCTGATCGGCACGTCCGAAGTGATGGTGGTTGGCTATCTCTCCTCGACCTACCGCGAGGCCATCGCGTTCGGCATCCTGATCCTCGTGCTCATCCTGCGGCCCCAGGGCCTTCTCGGGCGCGTGCACAAGGAAAAGGTATGAAGGGCTGGCTCGCGGCCGCCGGCGTGCTGGGCGGGCTCCTTCTCCTGAATAGCCTCTTTGCGGGCGCGCTCCTGCCGGGCGTCGCGATGCCTCCGTACCTGCTCCAGGTCCTGTGCCTGGCGGGGATCAACATCACGCTCGCGGTCAGCCTGAACCTCATCAACGGCTTCACCGGGCAGTTCTCGATCGGCCACGCCGGCTTCATGGCGATCGGCGCTTACGCCTCGGCGTACTTCACCGTGACCTTCGGCGATCGGTTGCGGGCGGTCTTCGAATTCCTCCCCGAGTTCGGGCGCGACAGCCTCGTGCTCCTCGTCGCCCTTTCGATCGGCGCGGTTCTCGCCTCGATTGCCGGCTTCTTCGTCGGCGTGCCATCCCTGCGGCTGCGGGGCGACTACCTCGCCATCGTCACGCTCGGCTTCGGCGAGATCATCCGGGTCTTCATCCTGAACATCGACGCCGTGGGCGGCGCGCGCGGCTACTCCGGTATCCCGAAGCTCGCCAACTTCTTCTGGATCTACTTCTTCGCGGCGGCGACCATTCTGGTGGTCTACCGGATCGTGCATTCCTCCTTCGGGCGGACTCTCGTGGCGATCCGCGAGGACGAGATCGCGGCCGAGGCGATGGGGGTCCACACGACGCGGGCCAAGGTCATCTCCTTCGTGGTCTCGTCGGCCATGGCGGGTGTGGCGGGCGGGCTCTTCGCCCACTACCTCATGTACGTGCACACGAACTCGTTCTCCTTCCTCCGGTCCTTCGAGATCATCATCATGATCGTCATCGGGGGCCTGGGCTCGATCAGCGGCTCGGTGCTCGGCGCCGTGCTCTTCATTTCCCTCACGGAGGGGCTGCGCGAGTTCGCGCAATACCGGATGGTGCTCTTTTCGCTCTTGCTGATCGTTCTCATGATCGTGCGGCCGCAGGGGATCCTGGGCCACAAGGAGTTCGTCACCTTCCTGACGAAACGGCGCCGTTCGATCGGCGCTGCGCCCGGTACGACCGGGACGGGGTAGGCGGCCCGCGTGTCGATTCTGCTGTCCCGGGTGACGATGAAGTTCGGCGGCCTGTGCGCCGTCAACGAGCTCGAGCTCGCGGTCGTGCCGGGCCAGCTCTACGGCCTGATCGGGCCCAACGGCGCCGGCAAAACGACCGTGTTCAACGTGATCACCGGGGTCTATACCCCGACCTCCGGCTCGATCATGTTCGAGGGAAATCCAATCGCGGGCGAGCGCTGCGGCAAGATCACGCGGCGCGGGATTGCCCGGACCTTCCAGAACATCCGTCTCTTCGGGGAGATGTCGGTACTCGAGAACGTGAAGGTCGCGTTCGACTGTCGGCAGGCGACGACGCTTTCGACCGCGGTCCTGCGGACGCCGGGGCACCTGGAGGAAGAGGCGCGGATCGACCGGGAGAGCCGCGACCTGTTGAAGATCTTCAAGCTCGGAGACCTCGCGGACGAGCGCGCGAAAAACCTTCCCTATGGCAGCCAGCGGCGCCTCGAGATCGCCCGCGCGATGGCGACCGCCCCGCGCCTCCTGCTGCTCGACGAGCCCGCCGCCGGCATGAACCCGCACGAGTCCACCGAGCTCATGGACCTGATCCGGTGGATCCGCGACCGCTTCGGCATGGCGGTGCTCCTCGTCGAGCACAACATGAAGGTCGTCATGGGCATCTGCGAGACCGTGCACGTGCTCGACTACGGTTCCACGATCGCGATCGGGCCGCCCGCGCAGATCCAGCGCGACCCGAAGGTCATCGAAGCCTACCTGGGGGGCGCGTGAGCGCGATCCTCGAGGTCCGCGACCTGTCGGTCTCCTATGGGGCCATCAAGGCGCTGAAGGGGGTGTCGCTGTCGCTCTGCGAGGGGGAGATCGTCACCCTCATCGGGGCCAACGGCGCAGGGAAGACCACGACGCTGCGCGCGATCATGGGCCTCGTGCCGGCTTCGGGCGGCGAGGTGCGCTATCGCGGAGAGCCGACCCGCTCGATGCCCACGCACCGGCTCGTGCGCAAGGGGCTCGTGCTCGTTCCGGAAGGGCGCATCGTGTTCGCGAACCTCTCGGTCCAGGAGAACCTCGAGATGGGCGCCTATGCGCGGCGCGATTCGAGCGTGGCGGCGGACTTCGAGAAGGTCTACAGGCTCTTCCCGAGACTCGAGGAACGACTCAAGCAGACGGCGGGGACGCTCTCCGGCGGCGAGCAGCAGATGCTCGCGATCGGGCGCGCGCTGATGTCGAAGCCGCGCGTCCTGCTTCTGGACGAGCCCTCGCTCGGCCTTGCGCCGATCGTCGTCCACGCCATCTTCGAGGCGATCGTGGAGATCCACCGCGCGGGCGTTCCCGTCCTGCTCGTCGAGCAGAACGCGAACGCCGCGCTACGCCACTCGAACCGCGCCTACGTCCTCGAGACCGGCCACGTCGCACTCGAGGGCACGTCGGCCGAAGTCGCCGCCAACCCGAGGGTCAAGGAAGCCTACCTGGGGGAGTAGGTTTCAGCCCGACAGCGGGTTCAATGTGCGGACGCCCGGAAAGCGCGCGAAGTCACGATCCGTCGTGCAGAGCGTGGCACCATGCTCGACCGCGAGAGCGGCCAGGTGAGCATCGGTCACGAGGCGGCTGCTCGCCTGTCCGTCGCGCAGCAGTGCTCGGAGAATCTCCCAGTGGCGGTCCCCGGGATTCAGGATGCCCACTTGAGGCCGCGCCAGCCATCCGTCGACTGCTGTCGCGGCTTCGTGCATGTTCAGCGGTTCGGAAAGCGCCTTCCGGTCCGTGCTGATTCGTAGGAAAGCGAGAATCGCGACCCAGGCCAGGTTCACGGGTCGCGGGCCTGTCAGAGCCTCCTCGAGCCACGCTCGGGCCTGCGCGTGCTGTCTTGCCTTTTCGTCGTAGGCGTAGAGGAGGATATTGGCGTCGAGGAGGATCACCGCTCGTTGGGATCGTCCAGGTACTCGAGCAGAGCGCCGATGCAGTCGTAGTTGAGTCCCGGCCGCAGGCCCATTGGGCGGGCTTTGACTCTGAAGGGAGGGAGCTTCTTTCCTGGCCTGGGCCTGACGAGGCCGTCACGCAGAGTCTCGTTGACGATGGCCTTGAAAGGCTTGCCGGTCTTGCGAACCTCGGCCTTCAATCGGGCCGCCACGTCCTCGTCGAGGGTCAACGTCGTCCGCACATCATGATGCTACGCCAGAGGCATCATGATGTCAAACCTCGACCGCCTTCGGGATGACCGGATCCAGACCCGGGAACTTCGTCAGCCACTCGCGCCGCTCGGCGCGCAGCTGGTCGATGAGGGCCGCGTACTCTTCGGCCGAGTAGTGCCGGCGCGGGTCGTACTTCGCCAGATCGATGCCCGGGACGTCCTTCGGGACTTCATAGCTCCAGTCGGGGTCCTTATCCCATCGGATGCCCTCTTTGGCGATCTGCTTCATGATCTCGGTCGAGATCTTGATCGTGATCTTTTCGCCCGCCGAGCCGGCCTTCGCGCCGATCGAGCCGGTGTTCAGGATGTAGGCGTGCATGTCGGGGTTTTCGCGCAGGATCTGGAGCACGCGATTGCCCTCCTCGGCCTCGGGCCCGACGATGAAGGGGTTGGTACCGACCTCGCGTTTGGCCTGGCCGGCCTTCGTTGGGTCGCCAGCGGACGTCTCGATGGACTCGCCTAGCATGAAGTAGGCCGCGGCCTGCTCCGAAGTCAGGCGGGCGCAGACGGGGACGACGTCGTTGCGGCGCGTGATGAAGACGATCTTGTTCGCCTTTTCGAGGTCGATTCCGTCGCCCGAGCCCTTGATGAAGCGGCGCAGCACGACGCCGCGCCCGTTGGAGGTCAACGAGGTGTCGAGGAAGTCGACCTTGCCGCCGTCGCCGACCTTGATGTTCTCGTACGCGGCAGTCGGGTGCGTGGCCGCTCCCCAGAGGACCGTCTGGGAGGGCTCGAGGCCCTCGGTCTTGATGTAGAAGCCGTCTTCGGTGCCGAAGGCCCGTCCGTCGCGCGTCAGGAGCACGACGTCGTCCTGCTTGATGATCGCCTTCTCGGGCTCCTGGAGGCCGTGGTCGTGCAGCGTGAGCGTCGTCTTCCCGGTGCCGGAGAGCCCGAAGAGCAGGAAGCCGACATCGGAGAGCTCTCCGTCCTGGCCGATGACGCGGAGGATCTTCGAGCCCGCGTGGAGGCCGAGGCCGCCCTTGCGCTTGATCCAGTACATGGCCTGCCGCAGCATCGACTTCTTCGCCTCGCCGGGGTAGTCGGTGCCGAGGATGTAGGTGTAGCCCTGGTTGACGTCGCAGAAGATGAGCGTCTCGGGCCAGTCGGGGACGTAGACCGAGATGAAGTCCGGCTCCTGGGAGGACTTCGAGGGAAAGAGCATGTTGTGCCACATGTACGCGATGCGCGCGTACTCCTTCGGCACGAACAGCCGGCAGTGGATCGGGACCTCGTGGTTCATCCCCATGCGCCGGTCCACCTGGATCAGGTCCATCTTCGACAGCGCTTCCTGGACCTCGCGGATCTTCTCCATGGCGCGGGCAGCCTCGATGGGCTGCTGCATCACGCCGACCGGGACGTCCGCGACGATGTAGGTCTTCTTGGCGGACCGGTTCTTGATGCGGGTGGCGTAGACAGGGGAGCCGTACTCGGTCGTTTTTTCGCCGGAGCTGGCAAGAGCGCGGAGCACTTCGCCCGAGAGGTCTTTGGCGATCGATCGAGCGCGAATCGCCCGGGGAGAGATCGTATCGACTGTGCTCATGGCGACAAGTCCTTCTATGACAGCGGGTTTTGGCTCCCAAGGGGAAGGATATTTATACCAGATTCCGGGGCCGTGGCAGCCGCTACAGGTCGATCTCGTCCGCGATGGGCTTCAGGGCCTCGATGAGAAAGGCGATGTGCTCCTCGAGCGGGACCCCGACGGCCTCGGCCCCGCCGTAGACGTAGGACCGGTCGACCGAGCGGGCGAAGGCTTTGTCCTTCAACCGTTTGACGACGGAGGAAGCCGGCAGGTCCGCGATCTTCTTCGTCGGCCGCACCTTCACGCAGGCCCCGATGAAGCCCACGAGCTCGTCGCAGGCGTAGATGGCCTTTTTCATGGGGGTGTCCCGCGGAATCCGCATGTAGTCGGCGTGCGACTCGATGCTCGTGACCATCTCCTCGGCGTAGCCCCGCTCGCGCAGGATGCGGCCGCCCACGTGGAGATGCGCGTCCTCCGTGGGGTTCTGCTCGTAGTCGAAGTCATGCAGGAGCCCCACGATGCCCCAGCGCTCGATCTCGTCCGGGTCGGTGACGCCCGCGCGCCGCGCGCAGGCCCGCATGGCCTCTTCGACGGCGCGCCCGTGCTTGCGCAGCCCGTCCGATCGGGTGAATTCGAAGAGGAGAGCGCGGGCTTCGTCGCGCGTGGGCCAGCGGGGGGTGGATGTCACGGCGGGGATTTTAGCGGGGGTCGTGAGTCGTGAGTCCGGCTGGATTAGCCGCTGCACAGCAAATTGTGCGGTTAGAGCCACTTTTTGGCGTCAGAATAACAAATTGGACCTTGATTTTGGCAGAAATGACCGTAGAATCCTGCTCCAACGTCAAAAAAGGGGGCGGCATGGCAAAGGCGAAGGTTTTGAGGTTCGACGCGGCGGGTCCGGGTCTTTCGAAGTCCGAGATCCTCAAGGTGTGCGAGGCGGAGAACGTCCGCTTCATGCGGTTGCAGTTCACCGACATCTTCGGCGTGATCAAGAACGTCGAGCTCCCGAGCTCGCAGTTCGCCAAGGCGCTCGACGGCGAGATCCAGTTCGACGGCTCCTCGATCGAGGGGTTCACGCGGATCGAAGAGTCCGACATGAACCTCGTCCCGGATCTGAATTCCTTCGCGATCTACCCCTGGGCGCACTCGAACGGCCAGAAGGTCGGCCGGCTGATCTGCGACGTGTACAACCCCGAGGGAACGCCGTTCGCAGGCTGCCCGCGCATGACGCTGAAGAAGCAGATGGACAAGGCCGACGCGCTCGGCTACACGCTCGTGACCGGACCGGAAGCCGAGTTCTTCCTGTTTCGCCGCGATGCCAACGGCGACCCCGTCGTAGACACGCACGACGAGGGCGCCTATTTCGACCTCACGCCTGTGGACCGGGGCGAGGAGGCGCGGCGCGACATCGTTCTCGCCCTCGAGCAGATGGGCTTCGAGGTCGAGGCCGCCCACCACGAGGTCGCCCCCGGCCAGCACGAGATCGACTTCAAGTACGCCGAGGCGGTCACGACGGCCGACCGCGTCTCGACCTTCCGCTTCATCGTGAAGAAGGTCGCGATGGACCACGGCCTTCACGCGACGTTCATGCCGAAGCCGATCTACGGCATCAACGGCTCGGGGATGCACGTCCACCAGTCCTTCCTCGACAAGAAGGGCAACAACGTCTTCTACGACGCCAAGGCGAAGTACCAGCTCTCGAAGACGGCCATGAACTACACCGGCGGCATCCTGCGTCACGCCCGCTTCTTCGTCGCCATCACCAACCCTCTCGTGAACTCCTACAAGCGCCTGGTGCCGGGCTACGAAGCCCCGATCAACGTGGCGTGGTCCATGCGCAACCGCTCGCCCCTCGTGCGCGTCCCGGCGCGCCGCGGCATGGGAACCCGCATCGAGGTCCGCATGCCGGACCCGTCCTGCAACCCGTACCTCGCGTTCAGCGTCATGCTCGCCGCGGGCCTGGACGGCGTGAAGAACCGCATGGATCCGGGCGAGCCGGTGGACCGGAACATCTTCAAGATGAGCGAGCGCGAGAAGCGCCGCCTCAGGATCGACCAGCTTCCGGCCAATCTTTCCGAGGCGCTCGACAACCTGGAGAAGGACGAGGTCGTGACCGACGCCCTCGGCGAGCACATCCTGTCGCACTTCCTCGAGGCCAAGCGCGGCGAGTGGGCTGACTACATCTCGCGGGTGCATCCGTGGGAGACGCAGAAGTACGTGGAGACGTACTGAGGCGGAAGTCGACAGTTGACAGTCGACAGTCGACAGTTGACAGTCGACAGGGAGGCGAATCCGAAGTAAATAAGTCTAGAGGCGACTCTAGCCTTAATTTATTAGCGACTCCGCTCTTATCGACTTCATTTCATGGGCGTTCTGTCGAGACGGTTTCTGGAGCGGCTGCGATCGGGGCCGCCGCTGCTGCTCGATGCAGCGATGGGGACCGAGCTCCAGCGGCGCGAAGCGAACACGACGCTACCGCTCTGGAGCGCGCAGACGCTGATCGACGACCCCGAGCTCGTCTGGACGATCCACGGTGACGAGGTCGCCGCGGGCGCCGAGATCGTCACGGCCAATACGTTCCGGACCCACGCACGCACGCTCGGCAAAGCCGGGCTCGAGTCCCGGGCCGGGGA